>JAGVUR010000087.1 GCA_019136135.1 Verrucomicrobiota bacterium | reverse complement strand
ATCATCGAACGGAATTCGTAAAATGAAGTATTCACTAGAATGATGCAATCAATGACTGAATACGCTTCGCCGCGCAGTCCATGTTGCATCGTGGCTCGGAGTTTTTCCTCGCGATTTCGATTCAATTCCAACAATTCCAACAGATTGGCTTCGGACAAAAGCCCGCTCCCAAGCATTGCACCAACGCTGTCATCTCGAATAGCTTCACATGCAAGAGCCACTGATGCGCCAATTATAAAATCGCTTTGAAACACATTTTCTTGAAATTTGTTTGATAACCGGAAAAGCCGCATCGCTTCATCCGAATTGTTCATTTCCAGCGCAACAACAATCCGGGAGCTGAAATAACGCATGACGGGACGGTAAAATGACAAATGCAGCAATAAGGTTTCTAGCAAATTATTAGGGAAACTCATTTTGTACTTCAGACTTTCGCCAGTTTCGATCAAGGCATCGATATCCTTGAAATCTTCACGGCAAAGCTCACTGGCAAGATAGGCTTTGAGCTCCGTGCGTTTGCTCTCCGGCAGGCGATAGTAATCCGAAGCGGACACCAGGCAATCTGAACTGCGTTTTTCTTTATTATCGGCGTAGCGATCCACGAGTTTTACGAATTCCGTGTTCAATGGCCTGCCCTGGTAAAAATGCTGTTTCAGCTCTTCCCGACTGGTTGGGATGCCTACTGATTGCAACATCGACTTTTCCGCTTCGATGTCCTTTTTCGTACGGTAAAACATGACATATCCGGCTGTGGACGACACCACAAACACGCAAAGAAGCACGACGCCCCATATCTTATGCAAACTTTTGCACACGCCGTTTGACAGCCGCTTGGCAATCGTAAACCAAGCGCCAACGCTGACGGCGAACGACATCATTACCCACGGACTCTGTGGACTGACGACCAACGCCAGCACCCAAAACATCACCGCGCCACCAACCATCAACAGCGCGGAAATCGGAGTGGAGTTTGCAAGCAGGCTCCAAAGTGTCCAATAGCGGAGAATAGGTACGAAAAGGGAGAATTTGTTCCAAGATGAAAGGGTTTCTCCCCGTTCTTTGGCAAATGCGGTAATAAAAGCGTATTGACCAAAAACCAAACCAATCATTGTCGCTACCGCAACAAAGAAAATGAAGCTCGGAATAAAAACAATTCCTAAAAGTTGAAATAGCAAAGCATATATCAGCTCCATTAGCGGTTCCAGCGCATAATACACTATCCACAGAACTTGCATCAACAGCAGAATCAAGGCAAACGGTTCCAGCACATACATCCACGGAACTTGCATCAACAGCAGAATCAAGGTGAAAGACCCCAGCAGTAAAGTCACATTGATTTGAAACAGCCTAGCTGATTGCCTGTTTTGAATCTGCTTTGGCTTTTCCGAATTGGTTGTCATGGCTTCATCTCTGGATTTTCCGTCTTTACGACTTCAGCAACGCATAGGACGAAATCAAGAATCGTTTTCTCCCCAGTGACGCTTGGATTGAAAAGCTTCCCTTCCGCAACTTCGCACTGAATGGAAAAACCGAGTTTTTCCTCCAAGGCAATCACAATGTTGACATCGTTAAAAAAAACCGCATCCATTTCAGGCAGCAGGTAAATTTCCGACCACGGACAGCGTCCGGAAATAACTTCTTTCGGAATTTTCGCCTTCTCCGCAATAAGTTCCCTTAATGCCAAGGCAATTCGGGCTTCCAATGACTCGGCGCCCAGCCCGCATTCCTTTAAAAACGCATCATCGTCAAGACGTGGGCGCAGGACAAATCCTGCGGCAAAAGCCCGTCTTTTTGACGCAAGATTGAACTTGGAGATGGAGGCATAAAGCTTGGAGACCAATTTTGCCATGGTTGGAAGAAAATAGATGGCGGTCAAAACAGCTGCAACGACAAGAAAAGCACCAAGGGTAATTTCACCGCTCAAGAGTTTCAATCCATAAAATAACAATATGCCGAGTGATAACAACAACAGCAAGCGCCTGCGTGACTGAGATACCGAGAGAACGGCCACCTCCCACTTCTCTTGGTCTGCCCAATGAGGCTGTACGGATTGTTCATGCCACCATTGGATGATCTCTTCCGGGGAATATTTCCGAATCGAATTATAACTGCTACCGTCAGGCAAATTCCTGGACAGCTGCCAGCCTTTATCGAAGTACCAGCCAATCAACACTTCTGCATCTCCATCCCGATAAGAGATGAAATCGTAGGACTCAGTCGGCTTTTCCGTACTCAAAAAATCAAGTACTTGTGCCTCCGTAGCTGGTTTTTCATTGATTCTGAAATCAGTCTTCACGTCGCGTCTCTTTTAGAACCGTTGTATTTTCGTAGTCAATGCTGGACAAGGGTGTGGTACCAATCGGTGAAATTCTTAAGCTGGTTGCCTAGGGAAAATTGCGTGGCAAAGGAGGCGGCATTGTGCCGGAGAGCCTGGAAGGCGGGATCGGGAAGCGCTAGGAGAGCAAGAGCTTTCTGTGCCAGGTCGGCGGGGTCTTCTGGAGCAGACAATTCGCCAGTTTGACCGGGAATGACCTGCTCGGGAATGCCACCAATGCGAGTCGCTACGACTGGAGTCCCACAAGCCATCGATTCCGTAATCGTCTTGCCAAAAGCCTCGGCCTTGGCAGTGTGGACAAAGATGTCAGCCGCCTGATACCAACTTGCCATTGTCTTGGGATTTGAGACGTAATCGACAAGCCTGATCCGTGGATTGTCAGGCAGGTTGTCGGGCTTGATGCCGACGCATGCGAAGGCGATGGAACTGTCGGATTCAAGCAGGATTTTGACGGCATTGACGAGAGTATCCGGATCTTTGAAAGGGCTTTTTTTGGCGGCTGCCGCAAAGAGAACAAGTTTTTCGTCAGGATTCAGGTTAAGTTTTTCCCGCGCCTCCGCCTTATCGGCTGGCTTGAAGATCGTTGTATCGATTCCGTTTGGGATGAGCTTTGTGAATTTTGGCTTGAGTATCGAGTTGTTCACTTGGTCGAGAAGCCATTGTGACGGGGCAGTGACGGCGAGGTTGGCTTGGGCGTAAATGTTGGCTTTTTGCTGGAGGTTGAAGCTGGTTGCGTCTCTTCTGACAGCGGGATAGATAGTGAGCCTGGGGCAATCGCCGCAGCCTTGCTGCCATTTTTGGCAGTCGAGAAAATAGGCGCAATGCCCAGTCAAAGCCCAGGTGTCACGGAGATTGAGGATGACCGGGGCGACTTTTGAAAGCGTGACCAAGGCATTGAGGTCGAAGTACCAGCCGTGCAAATTGTGGCAGTGGAAAATATCGATCTTGCCTTGGATAAGCTTGTCGATTTGATGGGAGGCAGGGAAATCGGTTTCGTCTTTTCCCTGGATCCATTGCTTGCAACGAGTCGGGGAAGCGAGCCGTTCCAAAGATCGTGTGATCCGTCGCATGCCCGGGATGCCTTTGCGATCCAAGCCTCTGGTCGCGTCGGCAATCCATTTCAACGGGGTTGCGATCGGGTGAACCAGCCTGGGAAGTTCCAGGATCCAAGGTTCGGCGGAATACTTGGTCCCAACGACGAGTTGCGCGTCATAATCATGCTGGCGGAGCGCTCGGACCAGGTTGAATGCCGATCCTTCTGCTCCGCCGCCTTTGTCCGCTGTATTGATGTGGACGACCCTCATAATCGGTTTAGGATCGGATGGTCTGCATGTCTTCAACGGTAAGGAATGGTTCGAAGTCCTGCTTGTTGGTCGCCTTCATGTAGGCTTCTGTGGCGGTGATGATTCCGTCCTTGTAGAGGCGCATCAGGTCGGAGTCCATGGTTCTCATTCCCCGACCTGCGGATTGTTCGATGATCGAACGGATATTTGCAATCGCTCCATCACGGATCGTTGCCGGCAGCGCTTCGTGCTTGAGCAGGATTTCGTGTGAGGCGACTCGCCCCTTGTTGTCCGCAGTCCTGCAAAGCAGCTGCGAGACGACAGAAGTCAGCGATTGCGCAAGCATGGCACGGATCTGCGGTTGCTGTTCGGCAGGGAACGTATCGATGATTCGGTCAACGGTCTTCGGCGCGTTGTTGGTATGGAGCGTAGCGAAGACAAGCATGCCCATCGAGGCGCATGTCAATGCCAGGTTCATCGTTTCAAGGTCGCGCATTTCGCCGACGAGGATGATGTCCGGGTCGGCGCGCATCGCCCCTCGCAACGCAATCCCGAATGAATCGGTGTCTGCGCCGACTTCCCGTTGCACGATAACGGATTTTTTGTTTGGGTGAACGAATTCGATCGGGTCTTCGATGGTGATGATATGTTTGCTTTGCGTATCGTTGATGTAGTCCATCATTGCGGCGAGCGTGGTTGACTTGCCGGATCCGGTCGGGCCGGTAACGAGAACGAGCCCTGCCTTGTATTCGCAGATTTCCCTAAGGATTCCCGGGAGTTTCATTTCGTCAATCGTCTTGATATGCGCCGGGATGACGCGGAGCACTGCTCCAGGGCCGAAATGGTTATTGAAGTAGTTGACACGGAAACGCGCCAAGTCCTGGATTTCATAGGCGAAGTCCTGGTCTTTGTTTTCAATGAACCAATCCCACTTTTTCAGGGGATCGGCGATTTCAAAGAGGATGTCCTTCATTTGTTCCGGTGGGATTTCCGGTTCATCAAGTGGCTCGAGCCTGCCATGGACTCGGATTTTTGGTTGCATGGATGAGCAAAGGTGCAGGTCGGAACCTCCCTTTTCAATCATCGTCTTTAGGAATGCGTCGATTCTTGCCATGATCAAGTGTCCTTATTATTTGTAAGCTTGAGATTAACGACTTAGAACCAGCCGAAGCGTTTTTTCTGTTGTGGCTGCTCTTCTTTAACGGGTTGTTGCTGTGCTGGTTGTGGTGCATCTGGTGCAGGTCCGCCAAGGTTTCTTGCTTCGTTAACCTGCATTTGCCGTTTCAGTTCAGGAGTCTTGATAAATGGAATCGTTTGGTCGTATGATCGCTTTCCTTCCATGTACAGTTCGAAGTGGGATTGCTCCATCGTGATCATTCCGAGGTTTCTGCCAGTTTGAATCGAAGATTCGATCTGGAATGTTTTGCCTTCTCGAATCAGGTTTGAGACTGCGAGTGTGCCAAGCATGATTTCGTAGGCGAGTACGACGCCGTCGCCGTTTTTGTTTGGCAACAATTGTTGGCAGATGACCCCCTTGAGCGATTCCGCGACCATCGCCCGAATCTGCGCCTGTTGTCCGTACGGGAAAACGTCAAGCAGTCGGTTCATCGTATCTGCTGCGGAAGACGTATGCAAGGTTCCGATGACAAGGTGTCCAGTTTCGGAGGAATGGATGGCCATTTCGATGGTATCAAGGTCTCTCATTTCTCCGATGATGATGACGTCCGGGTCTTCACGGAGGGCCGCGCGGAGCGCGTTTTGGAATGACCTTGTATGTGAATTGAGTTCACGCTGTGTAATGTTGCATCCTTTTGGCTGGTAGACGACTTCGATTGGGTCTTCGACCGTGATGATATGGTCGTGCCGATGTATATTGATATGCTCAGCAAGCGCCGAAAGCGTCGTTGACTTTCCCGACCCTGCCGGCCCTGTAATGAGAATCAACCCTTGACCGTAGGTTGTCAGTTTTTCTACGACTGAAGGGATCTTGAATCCGAGTTCATTGATTGGCGTGATCCTGTTTTTGATGATTCGGTATGATCCGGACGGTCCGAGCCTTTGGTAAAGCAGGTTGGTTCTGTACCGGTCGTCTTGCGCGATACTGTAGCTGTAGTCCAGGTCCTTGTGCTCTTCAAAGATATCTCTTTGGTCTTGGGTAAGCGGTGCGTAATTGAGGTTTTCGGAAGCTTGCAATGTAAGCACTTCCTGATTAGGCACGAGGAATATCTCCTTGTATCTTCTGACGAAGGGATACGCCCCTGCTGAGATATGCACGTCAGAGCATCCTGCTTCCTTGGCCTTGTGCAGGAAATCGTTGAGCAGGTTGAGCGACGAGTCCCGATCCATTGTCGTAGCCTGGTTGAGCACCGGCCAATCCTTCATCCAGTCCAGCTGACCAGAAGCCGCCTCCTTGGCTTTCGGTGCATTTTCCTGGATCGGCTTTCGTTGTCCGAGTGGATTTCGCGCAGGCGGTGGCTGGCGTTGCGGAGTTTGCATTGCCGCCGGCGAACTCGAGAAGACGCTTGTTTTGGGGAAGCCCGCAACCCTTGCCTCGTCTTCTGACATCGTTGCCAAAACCTCAAGCCTATCCTTCTCTTTGCAAATCCCGTTTTCGACGACGACCTGGATGAAGAGCGGCACTGTCACGGGGGCGCTTGCGTTTTCAATCGCTTCAATGACCGCAATGCATTGCTCCCTAGTCAAGAGGTTCTCGGAGACAAGATGGAAGCAAAACCAATCGATTTCCTTGGTGATTGATGAGTCTTTCATGATGTTTGTTTGAAGTTGGTGTATGTTAATGATTGGATGAAATTCTTGTATGGAGGGGCTGCGTTTCTTGCAAAACGCAAATTGGAGGTGACATTGATATTCTTCGCTCTGAATTTAGCGTATTGACTACAAAAGAGCAAATGTGTTTTCCATGAAAAGTGTTAATTAGATGAGTTGACGATGCCGAGTCCTAACGAACTATGGTATGCCGCGCGAATGACGCGTATTGTTTACATGCCTCGAAAGCTGCTCGAGACATTTGGGGAAACCTATGTCAGCTACAGCGTCGTATCTCCGATTGAAGGGGACGAGGAACATGTTCGACTGCGTCGTGGCATCGTGCGTTCGTCACGCCCATTGGTGGTGACGCCGCAGTACTATCGCAGTCAAATGCTGGAGAATTTTGGCGAGGACGCCAAGAGTTACCTGGACGAGGTGCTGAGCCGTCAGGACAGCTTGCGCATCATCCAATACGGATTGCGCTTCATGAAGGAGGAGCACAGCGAGGAGGTCGTGGGCGGCGAAGCGAACGAGGTCGCCGATCAATTGGCTCGTAGCGCCCAGGATGACAATCAACAGGTGCAGGGGGTATTGGTCGGACCAGATCAGTTCTGGGAAATATCGTTGTTGATCTTCATCAACGAATTGGTGAAACAATCCGCGCCGCGAAATGTGCGCGATATGGCGCGTGACGGAATGTTCGGACTCGACAGAGGAGTGCCATTGGGGGTTCGACAAGAGCTGGATGCGGATTTCCAGGCTTGCGATACCCTCGATAAAGCCGAAGACCTGGGACGAAAGCTCAGGGAGTACGGGCTGTTTGAACAGTACGAAGACGCGTTCTTCGAGCTGTATATGAAATTGAAAGGATAAGAGCATGAGCGAAGAAGAAGATAAGGATAAACTTGATCTCGAGGATCAGGAAACTCAACCGGAACCGGAAGAGAAGAAAAAGAGAAAAAAGAAGGATGACGGAGACGATTTATCTGGGCAGGGATTCTTTGCTCAACTTGAGGAACTACTGAAGTCGGCGGGCGGTCATGTGATGCATGTTGATGTTCCGATTTCAAGCAGTTCTACGAGACCCAAGAAGCGCAAGCAGAATAACAACAAGGCAAACGAGCACGAAGAAACCTTGAAGAAAATCCGTGAATTTTCCTTGAAGCCAAAGGAAGTACGGGATTACCTGGATCGTTTTGTGATCAGCCAATCGTCGGCGAAGAAAGTCTTGTCAGTGGCGATTTGCGATCATTACAATCACATCCGCCGCTGCTTGGAGAATCCAGAACTGGGCAATCAGGAGTACGCAAAGCACAATATCATCATGGTCGGGCCGACAGGTGTCGGCAAGACGTACTTGATGCGTTGCATTGCCCGTTTGATCGGAGTCCCCTTTGTGAAAGCCGATGCGACGAAGTTCTCGGAAACGGGATATGTCGGATATGACGTCGAGGACATCGTCCGCGACTTGGTCAAGGCTGCCGATGGGAATATCGAGCTGGCCGAGTACGGCATTGTATATATTGACGAAATCGACAAGATTGCCAGCAAGTCCGAGTTGGGCGGTCACGACGTCTCCGGCCGCGGGGTCCAGGTGAATATGCTGAAGCTGATGGAAGATACCGAGGTCAAAACCATCGGCCAAAACGACATGCTCGGCCAAATGCAGGCGATGATGTCATTCCAAAGTAGCGGAACCCCGCCGAAAACCACAATTTGCACGAAACATATCCTCTTTATCGTCAGCGGCGCCTTTGCAAAGCTGCCAGAGATGATTGCGCATCGGCTTGGGGCGACGCAAATCGGGTTCGGACGCAACAAAAGCGGTCCCGACAAAGAGAACACGGGATGGCTGTTGTCGCAAATGACCACCAAGGATCTAGTCGATTATGGTTTTGAACCGGAATTCGTCGGGCGCCTGCCAATTCGAATCTCCCTTGAGGAGCTGAGCGTCAATGATTTGGAAGAGATCTTGACGAAGGCCGAAAGCGGAATTTTGCAGCAATACCGCGAAGATTTTCTTGGCTATGGGATTGATCTAGCGATTCAACCGGGTTCGTTGCGTGCGATCGCGGAGCGCGCCCATCTGGAATCGACTGGTGCCCGGGGCCTGATGACGGTCTTGGAGCGCATCTTCAGGGACTTCAAATTTGAGCTGCCATCGCTAAATGTGAAGCAATTGGAATTGACTCCAGAGCTTGTCGCGTCGCCTGAAAGCACCTTGGCGGATTTGATCCGCAAGCTTGCGGACGAGGAACGTCAAGCTCAACTGAAGGAAATCAAGGACTTTGTGGAGTCATTCAACAAGGACAAGGCGGTCAAGATATCCTTTACGCCAGAAGCCGAATTGCGAATATGCGAACTGGCGAAAGAATCAGGCATGGGAATTGTCGAATTTTGCGATGAATGCTTTGCGGGAATCGAGTATGGGCTGGAGAGCGTTGCCAAGCGACATGGCATCAGGGAGTTCGAACTGGACGAACAGTTTGTCGAAAATCCAACTGCGGGAATCGCAACGATGCTTCGGGGGCAGGTGTAGTGGATGTTGGAATCAGCCCTAAAAGACAACATCGACAGAGCGTATAGAATTTGCCCTGAAAGGGCGACACATATCAGCCCAGGGTGGCGCGCGCCGGAGGCGTGCGCCACCCTGGGTTCGAGGTTCCCCCCAATAGCCTCAAGCCCTGTAGGGGCGCGACATAGTTCCGCTCTGCGGCAGGGCAAATTTGCCCGGCCCGTCCAGCTGGGGATGCCCCATGTTTAGCCGCTTTAGCGGCGACATCGCCTGAGTAGGAGCACCCAGGGTACCCGTACCTAAACTGTTGTCATGGCGTCAACTGCTTTTTTTAGGATTACATGCCTCGGCATGTTCAGATTGGGGTTCTTTTTCGAAAATTGGCGTAAAATCAATATTCCTTATCGCGCCATATCGACTTATGAAATAGTTTTTCATGTAGTCTTCATTTTTTCGGACGCCATCCTTTCCTGAAGTTCCAAAATCAGAAAGAGAATATAGAATGCTTTTTTGAGTTTTCTCATCACGCTCGACAAACTTGATCTCATCACGCCGGAAAAGATTGGAGTTGAGAAAAATTGGATTATGCGTATTAAAAATCAATTGTGCATGGTTCTTGTTGATTTCATCGTTATGAAAGATGTTTATGATGCTCATCAATGCCATCGGATGTATAGATGCGTCGAATTCATCAACGACAAGGGTTCCTCCCTTGAGCAAGGCACGGATAACCAATGGAAACATGTTGATAAAACGAATGGTGCCATATGACTCGAAAATTTCTGCAAGGACAGCTTTGTTTTTGCCTTTAAAAATGGAATACAATTTAGGCTTGGAGTCTTCTCTGTCCACGATATGCCCAAGCGCATTCGAGCTGATTCCGAAGAGCTTTGCAGCTTCATTGTAGGTTTTTTCAACGTAAACAGTATTCTCCTTAAGATTGACCAAATGCCCCATAAACTGCATGGAATCTGTTCTATAAAACACCATGAATTTTTCAGTAAACCACTTTAGTATTAGATCGGCGATCTTCGGCGAGTAGATTGATTTAAAGCCATTTGTCAAAAATAACTCTTGAGGGTTAAGGCTGTTCTCAGCAATTTGCCTCATTGTATCAGCATTGTCTTTGGCAAGATGAATAGATGTATCTTCCGGGAAATCCAGATTGTCGATTTCCAAAGATTTTCTGTTAAAAACCGATTTTCCATTTATCAACAGTTTTTCTTGTAAGACTGTTCTTTTGCTTTCATAATCTGCATCAAGGAATGTTCCCAGATCAAGCTGAAGTTCATATTGGATTCGATAATCTTCTTCCAAAAAATCAATGCTGAAACAAACTGGAATCGGTTCGTCAAAACTGTTGTTTGGAATTAACTCAAGTGCTACAGTCGCGGGATTTCGCGATGACTCCACCGACAGCGCATTGCGGATATGTCCGCGCAATAGGATGGATTTAAGAACATCCATCGCACAGATAATATTGGTTTTTCCAGCTGCGTTGGGACCATAAATGACAGAAGAGCACAAGCCTTTGCTGGTGCGTGAATTTTTTACAGCGAAAAGACTGTAGTCAAGCCCTTTTTGCTTTGGAGCAGCAAGCATTGAGAATGTTGTCTCGTCGACAAATGACTTAAAATTTTTTGTTTTGAATTCCAATAACATTTAAGCATCTCCATTTTGCTGAATTATTGCAAAACAAAACTTAATTTATTGTATCTTTTACAAATATCAATTGAATTGAACAGCATATTCTGCATTTTATTTGCAAAATAAAAATTTAGACGCTTCTGTTTCATGTCTTATCTCGGGTGAGGTAATGGCTCGGAAAAGATAGGACATGAAGCGAAAACAAAGGCAATCTCCTCGAGCATCATCTGCTTTCCATGGCACGGGAAACATTGCTGGTGACTATGGGAATAGATGTTCGAAAGGAGAAATAAAGATATCCTTACTCCAAAGATTTTAGTGCTTTGATAGCGTCATCATGTCCCCGCTCTGCAGCCTTGCGATACCACTTGACAGCTTCTTGCTTGTCCTTGGAGACGCCATTCCCTTTCTCGTAACACTGGCCCAAAAGATATTGAGCGCCATAATGTCCCTGTTCCGAAGCCAGACGGAACCACTTGACCGCTTCCTGCTTGTCCTGAGCGACGCCTTCTCCATCTTGGTAACATTTGCCCAAATTAAACTGAGCATCAGCAAATCCCTGCTCCGCAGCCTTGCGAAACCACTTGACAGCTTCACGCGCATCCTGGGCGACGCCTTCCCCTTTCATGTAAAATATGCCCAAAAAAGCTTGAGCTAAAGCAACCCCCTGCTCCGCGGCAAGACGATACCACTTGGCAGCTTCCTGACTGTCCTCTGCAACGCCGTAACCATTGCTGTAGCACATGCCCAAATTAAGCTGAGCGCCAGCATATCCCTGATCTGCAGCCAAACGGAACCACTTAACTGTTTCGCGCGCGTCCTCGGCGACTCCGCGACCTTGCCAGTAGCACAAACCCAAGGCAGATTGAGCTTCAGCGTCTCCATGGTACGCGGCCTTGTGAAGCCACATGACAGCTTCACGTGCGCTCTGGGCGACGCCTTCCCTATTTAGGTAGCACAAGCCCAAAGCTCTTTGAGCTTCAGCGTCTCCCTGGTATGCGGCTTTGTGAAACCACATGACAGCTTCACGTGCGTCCTTGGCAGTGCCAATACCATTTTGGTAGCACTTACCCAAGGCAGTTTGAGCTTCAGCGTCTCCATGGTATGCGGCTTTGAGAAACCACATGAATGCTTCAAGCTCGTCCTTGGCGACGCCTAGACCATAATAGTAGCACCTGCCCAAATTAAATTGAGCTTTAGCGAGTCCTTGATCCGCAGCCTTGCAATACCAAGTGAAAGCGGCAACCTCATCCTTCCTTATGCCATTCCCTTCGGCGAAGCAACGGGCTAACGTATATTGATGAAAGGCATGTCCCCTGTTGCCGCTTGCCTGAATAAGACCAACATATTTGGCAGAAAAACTAGGCATTCCTTTGCTTAGTGAAAAAACAATGTCATCATCCAAATATCGTGCCAGTTCAAATGGCTGATCCTGTCCGTTTACTGACATTTTCCACCAAAGTTTAGTACCTGCTGATAAGCTCCCCATGGCATTATCCACTCCCGCCACCGAATCCAGAATCCCGCCATTTATGGCAAACAGCGGCTTGTCGGTTCCTAAGCTCTCCTTGACAACGGCATTAATGGCATCCAGGGCACTTAGCAGGTTTGTCTTGCCATGGGCCGATCTTTTGGCAATCCTCCAAGTCAATGGAGGCGCATATGGAACCAGAATGCTTACTGAGCATGAATTTCCAGCTGTTTCCTGTATTTTGGATATGAGGTCTTCCCCTGTTTCTTTTGCAATGATTCGCCCGCGGCTATTCTCAATCCGAATGGTAGGCGCCTTGTCCTGCATCCCCTCCAGCAATCTCATTGCACTGCTGTTGTCAAGGGAAGCGCGAAATCGCACCGGTATGCCCCTCGGGCGAATAGCTGGAATTTCAAAATCGCTGGTGGATTGGCTTTCATGGCATAAGGCATAAGTCACAACCTGCTGCCCGATCATGATCGGAATTCGGAGATCTATGCAGTTGTAATGCTGCTCGCCCGAATTGATGAACAAAACTGTAAACTCCAGGAAGGGATTGCTTATCCTGACTTGCTTGTCAATTTTCTTCATGACATTGTTGAGCTCACGGGCGCACTTTTGGTGTTGCTCACGCCAGTTGAATTCACAAGAGGCTGCGCAACCGGCTTTTGCCGAAACTTCCGCATGAACTTGGAAAATGGCGTTAGATTGCAAGGTTTTAAATATATTGAGGCTCAATGGCCCTTGGGAATCAAGACGAGGCCCAAGGTCAATTTCACCCTCGCCATATAATTTTATCGTCCGACTTCGTGACATATCTGTACTTCTTGTGAATTCATTGACTTGGCTATCCTTGGTACTCTCCAAAAAGTCGTGGACAGCTTGATCCTCCCAGCCAAAGTCCATGCTGGTAATGCGCCAGGTGAGGTCTCCAGAGCCCAAAACAAGTGGATGCGAGTTTTGGGCGTGGGCTACGCCATGTGCCAGCAAGACCACTGCAATCATCGCATATATGACCGCATACTTGACAGTCAAAAAGGATCCTGTCGCAATGTACTTGCAAAAAGCAATTGCTGTACGCCTAAACATTGAACTTACTCCTACTTGTGTATCATTTTTTAAGGCTTAAACCTTCAAATCGCCTTGTTTCATGGGTGCTTATGGTCGAAGTTTCCAGAAGAAGCTTTGAGAATGGAGGAGCGGTGTTGGGGTCGGATTGTTCCAAAGGTATTCGATGGTTCCTGCGACAATGTCGATTGCCACGTCTCGAGATATGCTGAAGCCACCGAGGTTGAAGAAGAACCCGTATCCGTCAAACCGAATTCCTGCGACGAAGTTGTCGTTTCCGCCTTGAATCAAAGGAAGCGAGACCTCGGGTTTGACGAAAGGTCGCTGGGTATTGGCCGATGCGGCTTGGATGCGGTCGGCGCGTGGACCTGCGAACCAGAGTTTTCCGGTGTCGGTGAGGAACAGTCGCTTTTCCGGTTCATCGATTGCTCCTGACGGGCACTCGACTCCAAGCCTTGCTGCGGCAGTAGGTCCTGTCGGGTTAGTTGTTTCCGTGCCGTCTGGAGCGATGTTCTTCATGAAGAAGAACGGATATCCTCCTGTATTCCACCAGATGCCGCCGTTATCAACATATTGCTTGATCATGGCGATGTAGTCGAAATGCTTGATTCCCTGTGGTACCAGCGTGATTTCACCACCATAGTTGATGATTGCAAAGGGGGCTTTGGAACGCGGTTGGGTTAGGAGCGAAGACATCGCCTGCAGGTTGTCAACCACGATCAACTGCAGGTCGGTACCGGCGAATTGCTCCTTCAGTCCGTCAATCCATTCTTGGCAATTTTGGTGGAACTTTTCGTTTTTGTACTCGTTTGGCTTAATGATCACGACTTGGTTCGTTGTCGCCTTCGAGCTCTTTGGCGCTGTCTTCTCGAAGACTTCCGGCATATCGACGACAGGCTTTCCTTGTTTCGGGAGAGTGATTGTTGCGATATCGTCCTTGGTATTCCAGATAAGGTTGACTTTTACGCCATTTCTTGTGCTTGCTGCAATGGTTTTTCCGTTGAGTTCGGTTGGCATTGGGATGGTCATGGTCGCGTCATTATTGGCAAGGCAATCTCCGATCCATTCGTTGTTTTCGAGTCGGAATGCGACTGAAGCGATGTTTTGTTTGTCATCGAAAACCCGTGCCGTTCGGATGCGTGGGGACGTCGCATAGAATCCGAATTCCGGCAACGGCTTGCTTTCCAGCCACGCGCGTTCTACCGATGAGAATTTTGTACTGTCGAGGAGTCCCTTGAGTTCCAGTGGTCGTTCGCCGATATTGACGACGAGCTTGATGTCCCCATCGTACTCGGCATAGATCGCGTTGTGCGGTGCGGGCTGCGAGATTCCTTCTTGGAGGTATCTCAAGTCTATCAGTTTCTTGCCTGCATAGTCCTTGCAGATCGACTTTTGAACTGCGTCGAGCCAGAATATCCAGTTGACCGAGTCTTGGTTGTTTGCGTCATCGTGGTGCCATGCCGCAGACATCGCATATCCGCAGGCAATGGCGTATGCGACATTGATTGGCTTCCGCATGAAGTGCCCAAGGTCGTGCGTGGTGAAGATGACCTGGTCGTGTCCCAGATACGATAAGATTGGGTAGAACTGCCAATCTCCAGCAGGATAGTTGTACATGATGTGATGGGAACGGCGGTTGCCGAAGGATGGAATCATGCTCCATGCCGCGCCGCAAATCATCGTCTCGAAGTTGAGCACGCGGTCGTGGCCATCCTCGGTCGCCATCGGGACAGTCTTGGCGTCCTCCATCGACAGGGAGTGCATTCCATCGTGCCCACTGGCGGGATTCGGTTCCAGCGGATGGAAGTTCCAGGTCCAGCGTCGAGCGCCAACCTGATCTTGGAAGAGGACGTCATTTGGGAATTCGACGGTCATCTGGTGCCTGACCTTCCTGTGCGCCGCCTGGACTGCCGGATGGTAGAAGCAGAGCGAGAAACCTTCGTTCTTGGCGTATCGTTCCTTTTTGAGCGAACCGTCCAGATTTCGTCCGAGCGGTTCTTCGCCTTCCCGTTCAAAGGTGGGTCCCCTGGGATCCGTGCACCACCATGATGTGTTGGTGTATGGCATGATGAGATGCCCGAGTTCATGGGAACGATCGATCAGTCTTGCGAGGTCGTCGTTGGTACCCCATTTGGGATTTACCGGCAGATGGTCGGGGTACTCCTTGTCAAATCCGCCTTTCAGGTAGCTTGAGTAGTGCACCAGCGACCCCTTGGGCAGGTGATCCAACGTTGCGATCTGATGCTTGGAGCCGTATGAGAAAAGCTTGACCAGGACTGCACCCTTCAGCTTGTCCAGCACGCCTGGCTTGGTGACCTTCTGCTCCAGCGAACCCTGGATTTCATTGAGTTTTGCGTAGTTCGCCAGTGAGGTCCTCGGATCGCCCTTGTCTGTTGCCCAACGGAACGGCGGCGATTGCCAGGTATCTCCTTGCTTGACCGCCATCATCCAGCCGTGGGTAAATCGTGCCGCGGTTCCGGTTGCCTCCAAGTGGAGCATGGCTGGCTTGACCAGGCGCTCCAAGTCCCAGGGCTTCCGCATCATCGGCTGAATGCCGTAAATGGCGATGCCGCCACCAGAATGAGAAATATGGGCAAAGTCCGCGACAGCACTCGGATAGACTGCATACAACTTGTCGTTGAGAGAACGAGGCACCAAAACACAATAAAACGGATACCCGGCAAGCTCCCACCAAACGCCGCCGCGACGGACAAAATTGCGAACCAACTCAAGATCGCCTAAAAACTTCTCCGTTTCGCCAGAAGGAAATGCCTCGCCGTAAGGATTGACGATTAGCCCAACCTGGGGATCCGACAACGCCTTCCGCATGCCTTCCGGGCTGTCGACAACCTCGTAGGTCGCATTGGCTGTTCCGAGGAAGGACGCGCTCCTGAAAAATTCCTCGAACCTCTCGATGTACATCGGGGACCAGTTTCCCTTGATCGGTCCGTTTTTGAGTGCGATGAGGATTGCCTTTTTTCCCTCAAGGCGTTTTGGTTCCCTGTAAACGACGGCATTCATGGTTGCAACAAACATCCGTCTCATTGCGCTTTGACCGTAGTCCGCATACCTGTCGTTTCCGTAGCCGGTGAATCTAAAGAGCCATCCTTCACCTCCGAGCCGCGATCCTGCCAAGGCAGGCCCATCTTCGGTTTCGACGAGTACGACATCCGCTTGCCCTTCCGCAGGCGGTCTGTTGACACTGTACTCGCTTACCTCGATGCCCCTGATTGCGTCTCTTTGGAACCATTCCCTTCCAGCTTCCGTGACCTTGAGTTGCTTCTGATCGACCCTGTCAGGCAGCTGGTTCAATCGACCCCCAAAGAGCATCTCGTATCCCTTTGTTCCCATGACGACAGATCGCCACTTGTGGCTGCCGCCCTTGAGGTCGTGCTCAGCGAAGTATGTGGGAAGCAATGCGAGTCCATGCGTGGAATTCCCCTGGGTTGGAAACACGAATTTCCTCATTCCCTCGACTGGGAAGTCCGCCCGGTGCGGAAACATGATCTGCTCGATGTGACGGGATGTCTTCAAGATTGTCACGCGGAAATCAATCCCCTGCTCTGCCGCGACGGCGGCGATGTCGAAATCCAGTTCATCAGACCGGTATTGGACGCCGTCCTTGGAGACGTTCACCTTGCCCTTGAAGTCCGCCGCAGGAAGCCTGTCGCCTCCGGAATAGATCACATTCCACCAGGATTCGACTGAAACCCGGTAGCCCTGGGATTCAATGCTGCCCTTGATGCCGTCCCCAAAGTCAACACGAAGCTGAGCCAGGCAAACCGACGAAAGGATCAGGAGTAGGAGAAAATTCTGTTTCATAGTTCTTCCTCTTCAATTTTAAAATGAGCCATAGAAAAACGTACTTGAAAACTAGCATGGTTTTGATGATTTACAATTCAAAAGAGAAATTAAGGAATCAATTCTCTCCCCTTTTGATACGCTTGTTGATTTCACAAAAAACAAGACAGGACAAAAGCAAAAAAATCTTCGGTTTCGTACTCAAAATCCATGTGACATACCCCCTGAGTTCGCTAATTTGAAAACAGAATTTCCGTCAATTGCTGGAAACTGAGGAATTATGGTTGACATTATTGGTTTTTACATCGAATTGAAAATGGATTTGTTGCATGTCTTCTCGGTCTTTGGTCATCTTTGATTTGGACGGAACGTTGATTGATTCCCGCCTTGACCTTGCGCTGTCAATCAACCTGGTTCGTTCATCTCTCGGCTTGCCCGAACTCCCGGAGCCTGTTGTGACAGGATATCTCGGAGACGGGATACGCAACCTTGTGAAACGCTGCTTCCAAGACGTTGAATGCAATCTGGATGACGTGGTGAAAAAGTACTCGGATACCTACAGGGAGCACCTGCTGGACAACACGACGCTGTACCCGAATGTGAAGAGCACCCTCGATGAGCTGGCTACGGCTTACAACTTGTGCGTCGTGACCAACAAGCCCGAGCCGGCAGCCATCAAAATCCTGAAAGGATTGGATATCTTGGACGACTTTGACGCGGTAATCGGAGGAGGACGGTGCCAACACCTGAAGCCACACCCGGAGCCGATACTCAAGGCAATCCAGGAAACCAACTCGAAACAGGAAGGATCGTGGATCGTCGGAGACCATAGAACCGATCTGAAAGCAGCAGAAAACACAGGACTCAAATCCGTGTTCTGCAAATTCGGATTCGGTATCATGGATACTTGCATCCCAGATTATTCCATCGAATCCTTTGAAGAATTGACCAAGATCCTCTTGAACAAATAACCCCAAAACAAAAAGAAAACAAAAAATGGCTATCCACTTCAAAAACGACGAACAGAAACTCTCGTACGCATTGGGACTCAACTTCGCAATGCAAATCACGCAACTCCCGCTGGAACTGGATTCCGAAAAGTTCATGGCTGGATTTTTGGATTTGATCGATGGCAAGGAACCAGCCATCAAGCACGAGGAATTCATTGCCGTGTTGACGGAACTCCAGGAACGCATCGAAGCCGAACAAAAGCAAGAAGGCGGATGCACCGACTGCAGCTCTTGCGGCCACGACTGCGGTGGCTCGGAGCACAAGAAGGCAGGAGATGAATACCGAGAGAAAAATGCAAAAAAGGAAGGCGTTATCGTCACGAAATCAGGACTGCAAATCGAACATCTGGTGCAGGGAAGCGGAAAATCCCCGAAGGCGACGGACAAGGTCAGAGTCCACTATGTCGGAAAACTGATTGACGGCAAGGTATTTGATTCTTCGGTTGACCGCGGCCAGCCCGCTGATTTCCCGCTGAATCAAGTGATCGCAGGCTGGACCGAAGGCCTGCAATTGCTCAAGGAAGGCGGCAAGGCAATCCTGACCATTCCGCCGGAAATCGCCTATGGCGACAGCGGCGCCGGCAGCGTCATCCCGCCAATGGCAACCCTGATATTCGAAGTCGAACTGATCAAAGTCTTCTAAGCCTCCCCGGAACCTGTACCTATGACTGCAACGATAATCGATGGAAAGCTGGCAGCGAAAAACCTCCGCGCACAATTGACTGAATCCGTGGCGAAACTCAAGGCGGACAAGGGAGTCGTGCCAGGACTGGCCGTCGTCCTCGTCGGCGACGACCCCGCTTCAAAATCATACGTCACGGCAAAGGAAAAGGCATGCGCCGAAATCGGAATCTACTCGGATGATAATCGACTCCCCGAAAATTCATCCGAAGAGGAGCTGATTGGACTTATCCAAAAGCTGAACCAAGATTCCCAAATCCATGGAATCTTGGTGCAACTGCCCCTGCCAAGGCATATCGATGAAAACAAGGTCATCATGGCCATCGATCCCGATAAGGACGTGGACGGATTCCATCCCGTCAACGTGGGACGGATGAATATAGGACAGCCCTGTTTCCTCCCCTGCACGCCGCACGGGATCATCCATCTGCTGAAGATCAACAATATCGAAACCAAGGGCAAGCACGCTGTAGTCATAGGACGGTCAAATATCGTCGGAAAGCCCGTCGCCGCCCTTTTGGCAAGAAAGGCGGAAGGCGGAAACGCAACGGTTACGCTTTGCCATACGGCGACGAAAAACCTGGCGGATTTCACACGCCAGGCGGATATCCTGGTGGTTGCCTCGGGTCGCCCGAATACGGTTACGGCCGATATGGTCAAGCCTGGGGCGGCGGTCATCGACGTCGGCGTCAACAGAGTCGAAGACAGCAGCTATGAAAAGGGATATCGTCTAGTCGGCGACGTTGATTTTGAAGCTGTGAAGGACGTTGCCGGTTGGATAACTCCGGTTCCCGGCGGTGTCGGTCCCATGACGATCACAATGCTTTTGTACAACACGGTTCAATCAGCGACCATGAAAGCCCAATGCTAAGCAAGTCTCCCAAGAGTGTGATGATTTGGCTGCTCAGGGTTCTGGGCATTTTCCTTGCGTTCGGACTGATGGCTTACACGATTCTCAAGACGGACGCCAAGCCTTTTGACGCCATCAAGGAATCCAACAAATTCCTGATCACATGCGCCTTTCTCTGCATTGGCTCGACCCATTTTTTGGGAGCCTTTCGCTGGGGGCGCCTGCTGTCGGTTCAGGGGATTCACCTCAAGTATTCGCTTTTGCTGAAGCTGACTTTGGTCGGCGTATATTTTTCCATGTTGATTCCTGGTGCCGTATCGGGCGATCTGCTAAAGTTGGCCTATGTTGCCAGGACTCGCGAAGGTCGGGGAACCCAGACATTTTTAACGATTGCGATGGATCGAATCGTCGGTGTCGCGGGGTTGTTTCTCGTTGCCGACCTTGGTGGGATTCTGTTTGCCGCGACGCATTGGGACTTGGTGACGAGCAATTCGGTCATCGGAACCTCGCTCCTGGTTGTCATCCTCGGTGGCTTGGCAAGCTTGGCCGCTTTGGCGATGGTTATTTGGAATGATGTTTTCCTGAAAATCCCGTTTATCGCCAAAATCTTGAATGTTCTGGACAAGCACCTCCCAAAAGCCATTACAGACTTGGTCAAAAAGCTCGCCGACAGCGCAAATCTCTACAAGTCGTCCCGCAAGACCGTGATTACAGCACTGTTGATCTCCATGCTGATTCACACCACGCTAGGCATCGGCTTGTTTTGCATTGGCCGAGCGATTGGCGAGACGTCCTTGAGTTTTGCCGCCTATTTCCTAAGTACCCAAATTGGCAATGCAGTCACGTTAGTTCCCGCAACGCCGGGTGGGCTGGGATTGCGCGATGCCGTGTCGGCAGCTTTTTTTGCCGCATTCCAAACTGCGCCTACAAGCATCATCGGAACCATCCCTATTGTCAACTCAATTTTGATTGTGACCTGGGCGATGTTCGGTGCCATTTGCTTGGGATTCCTGGATGAACGCCGCAATTAGCTCGGCTTCTGAAATCATAACACTCTAAGCACGAGCACCCGGGTGCCCATACCTAAACTGTCTTGTTCTGCAGCAAGGCAAATCTGGGCTGGCTGGGAACGCCCCAGCTTCGCCGCTTTAGCGGCGACACCGCTTGAGTACGGACACCCGGGGTGCCCGTACTTAAGACAAGCCACAAACATGTGGAGAGGATGCGGAGATTTTTGTCGAAAAATTATTTGAGGGGGCATGTCACATGCTTTTCGAGTACGGATCTGGCATTTTTCTTTTGATTTAGCATGGAAATTTAGTTTCTTGCACGATTTCTTGTCATGGTCTTTTCTTCTATTATATTAAGTACTTTACATTTTGTTTCTTATAGAACTCAAGGAGGTCCATTCCCATGCTATGCGAATCAACCCGTACTCAGGTTGCGTACTACATGCGTCGATTGTACCAGCACGGCTTGACCACATCATCAGGTGGCAACATATCGTGCCGTACTCCAGAGGGGCATATTGCCATAACTGCCAGCAAGTTTGACAAGGGCGAATTGACTGCGGAGGGCGTCTGCGTAGTCACTCCCGACCGTCAATTGCTCACTCGCAAGCTTCCGTTGTCCATCGAAACGGGGATGCACTTGTCCATCTATGCGAAGCGTCCTGACATTCAGGCGATTGTCCACGCCCACCCTGTCACGGCGACTGCATTTTGCGCTTCGGGAGCCAAACTGGACACCCGCTTGACTGCTGAAGCCTACGCCATTCTGGGCAATCCTGTCTTCGTTCCCTACGAATTAATGGGATCCAGCTCTTTGGCAACACGGGTGTCGGAGGCGATGGTCAACGCTGATTGCTGCTTGATGGAAAACCATGGCATCCTGACGGTGGGTAAAAACCTGCTTGATGCGTTTGACAAAATCGAGCTGCTCGAGTTCACGGCAAAACAGACGCTGATCGTATTGCAATTGGGCGATGTACGGCGATTGGATGACGCTAAAATTGCGGAGCTGGATCGCTTCGTCGGTCGAAAATAACCCTTTTTTATCAGAATGGAGCCATTTCAACAATGTCTATGAACACAGAGGAATTGATTCGGCAGTTGCTGATCAATGTCGGCGAAGATCCGGATCGCGAAGGGCTTGCAAAAACTCCGGAAAGGGTTGCGAAATCCTACGAATTCCTGCTTAGCGGCTACAACATCGAACCCGAAGATGTGGTTGGAGACGCAATTTTCCACGAGGAATGCAACCACATGATCATTATTCGCGACATTGAGGTCTACAGCCTTTGCGAGCATCACATGCTTCCGTTTTACGGCCGTTGCCACATTGGATACATTCCTCGCGAGAAGGTTTTTGGGGTCAGCAAGATGGCTCGACTGGTTGACTGCTTTGCGCGTCGCCTTCAGATCCAGGAGCGCCTGACCCAGCAGATTGCCACGTTCATCAAGGAGCGCGTCAACGCTGAGGGCGTCGGCGTCGTCATGGAATGCCATCATTTGTGCATGATGATGCGCGGCGTAGAGAAGCAAAACAGCTGCATGGTCACCTCGGCGATGAAAGGCACATTCCTGCAATCTGCCGCAACCAGAAATGAGTTTTTGAAATTGATCCATCGTGCCTAATGCTAGTGGAGGCAAGACAATGACCCGTTGCAAGGACATATTGAGCATCATTGAGCGCGACCGCGAGACCTACCTGGACCTGGCTCGTCGCATCTGGGAACGCCCTGAATTGAGCTTTGAGGAGCACTACGCCGCCGCCGAACAGGTCAAGCTTTTGGAATCCTGGGGCTTCTCGGTCACCTTCCCATACCTGGGCCTGAAAACGGCATTTCGAGCCGAATGGGGTGAGGGCGACATCGTTTTCGCCTTGGCGTCCGAGTACGACGCGCTTCCCGGCATCGGGCACGGGTGCGGGCATAACTTGATCTGCACAGCGGCGCTGGCATCGGCAAATGCTTTGCGTCAACTGATGACCAAAGAGCGCATTCCCGGCAAGCTCGTCGTCCTGGGCACACCCGCCGAAGAGGGCGGCAGCGGAAAAGTCCTTCTGGAAAGGCAAGGCGCGCTGGATGACATCCATGCCTGCATGATGGTACACCCAAAATCATCCCCAACCTATACCACAGACCCTGGATGCACCGCCAACCAAAGAGCCACCATCGACTTCTACGGAAAGGCTTCCCACGCAGGTGGAATGCCTGAACAAGGCATCAATGCGCTGGACGCCATGAACCTCGTCTATGCGGCTGTCGGATGCTGGAGGCAACAACTCCCGGAAGACGCCAGAATCCATGGTGTCATTACGGCAGGAGGAGATCGACCGAATATCATCCCCGATCATACACAGGCGAAATTCTACCTCCGCTGCGTCAGAAATACGTACCTCGAAACCATGAAGGTCCGATTCAAAAATATCGTCGATGGCGCATGCCTCATGACCGACTGCACAAGCAAAATCGATTTCGCAGATACAGCGACTGCAGCGAGAAAGCCAAATGGATCAATGAACAAAATGTACATGAAAGCGCTGAAAGACCTCGGCATCGAATGCACTGTCCCAGCCAAGCCAGGCGGCGGATCGACGGATTTCGGAAACTTCTCAATCGTACGCCCAGGGATCCATCCCTATTTCGGCATTTGCGACAACGAATACGCAGGGCATTCTGTGGAAATGACGGCGGCAGCCAACTCGGAGCGCGGGCATCAAGCCTGCCTCAATGCCGCGGCGGCAATGGGCGCCATCGCGCTGGAATACTACACCAATCCCGATTTCCGTGCTGAAGTTGACGCGGATTTCCATCGGTAACCTATACGGAAACGAGTATGGAATCCTTTCGTCGAATGCTTGCTTTGGATTCTGAGGATCCTGAAGGCACTTGGGGTTCAATGATTGCGCTTGCCGTCTTGCTGTCTGTTCCCTCTTGTGCTTTGCAGTGGTATTTTTTGATTCAGTTCAACCAGACCGTCGGGAGTTTGCGTCAAGCGATCGAGAGTCGCTGGTTGTCCATGGGCTACACATTGTTGTTTTCACTTGGCCTGATTGGCTTGCTGTGGGCTTTATCGACATTGCAATCATTTTGGCATCGGTTCATCCAAGAGCGTTTCAGCCTATCCCGGATTTGGAGCAGCATTCTCTTGGTACCGGCCTTGGTTTTAGGTCCGTTTTACTATTTTGGTTTCACCGGCGTCATTTCGTTCAAGCTGAAATCCCGTCGTGGTCTTCTGTTGTCCTTGCCTGGGTTTTTGTCCGGATATGGCTTGCTGATGATCATCGACAAGACATTGCTCGGCGAGTACACGACCACATGGGAGTACGCCGTCTTGCCCACAGTGATGCTTGGGGCGTCCTTTGCCTCGGGCATATTGATCATCAAGGAGTTGACGAAATGCGAGATTACCCGTCGCAAATGGACGATATTAGGCGTGATCCTGGCTCCTTGGATCCTATTCCAGCTTTATTTCCTGATTGACGGTGCCAATGCCGAGGAGCGTATGTTTACCGCCAGAGAGCAAATCTCATCGTGGTTGGGACGCCCATTGACGCACACCGCCATGAAAGAAGGTTTCAAAGATATACCTGCCACGACCGACGGCCTATTCCATCAACTCGTAAAGTCTAAAACAGACGGGCAACAAGCTGACGAGCAGCAGCAGGACGAGGTCCCGGCGCCTCCTGCCGCACCTTCCGCCGCGCTACTGGCGTCAATCGAACAGGGCGATGCCGATGCGCAAGAGGATTTCAAAAGCTGGTACTCGGAGGCCGCAAAGCATTTTGATGCGATGGATCAAGCAACAGCCGGAAGCCTGTACAAGGGAACCGTGGACGAATCCGAAGACGCCGAAGAGCTGAGCCGTCGCATTTTCCAGACTCTGGTCTCCTGGAGCGCAATCTACAAGGGACGCCTGCTCCATGACGTTCAAAACCGCAATTTGGACGATGCGCTTCTGTGCCTCGATCGGCTCACCTGGATTCGAGATACCGCCTTTGCAGACCCCTATACCCTGGCTTATGGACAAGCCACATACTTCGAACTGATGAGGCTTGGATGCTACGTTCCAATCCTCGAGGCATCGTTGCTTGACGATTCGCAACTCGCAACAATCGACCAGGAAATCAGCGAAGAACTCGCCAAATGGAATGATGTGACCAAGAGAACCCTCTGGTCTTCAGCCGCCTGGTACTACTCCCAGGTCCAAACCAGCGGAAACCAATTGGTCACCATGCAAAGCGCACCTGTCGCCATCCTAATGGGCTTGTTGGGACCGATCAAGCTCTGGCTGATCAGAAAAGATGGCTGCTGGACATTCGAATACCTTGCATCCTTGATGGACAAGCCAGCAAATGACAAATCGACGCTTGATGCCTATCGAGCGATTCACGATTCAATCCCCGCCTACGTCACCTACTCGAAGGGATTGATCTCCACCTGGCACGTCTACATGCCTGCAATCGCCAAGCAAAAGGCACTCCGAACCGCGATAGCAATCCAGCGATTCAGGCTCAAAAACCAAGGCCAAAACCCGGAAAGCCTCCAGAAACTCGTGCCGGAATTCTTGGCCGAAATCCCCCTTGACCCATTCACCGGAGAGCAGCTGATCTATCGCAAAGACGATTTCTTCGAGACGAAGCCCGATTACAAGGAATACGAAAAGACGACGCACAAGCTAGTCAAGGGATTCCAAGTCTATTCCGTCATGGGAGACATGACCGATAATCAAGGCAAGCTCTTCGATACCAACGGACAAGGCGACATGGGAATCGCAGTGCGAGTCAAAACAGCCGAAAAATGAACCGGAATATTTTCCAAGTCCTGGTCAAACCGTCAGGAGCAGATTGCAACCTGAGATGCCAATACTGCTTCTATTCCGAAAAAGCTGACTTGTACCGAAATCAACGGCGACGGATGACGCCGCAAGTCCTCGAACTACTCGTCAAGCAAGTCATGGACATCGATGCCAACGCCAAGTCTTTCTGCTGGCAAGGCGGAGAGCCAGCGCTGATGGGACTCGATTTCTATCGAAACGCAGTACGACTGCAACATCAATGCAACCCAGAAAACCAACAGGTCAGCAATGTCCTGCAAACAAATGGAACCTTGCTGGACATGGACTGGGCGGATTTCCTCAAGGCAAACCATGTCCTCGTCGGAATCAGCATCGATGGACCGGCCAAAATCCACGATGAATACAGAAAACGAGCCGATGGCAAAGGCTCCCATCAACAAGTCATCAAAGGACTGAAATGCCTCCAAAGACGCAAGGTCGAGTGCAATGCTCTAACACTCGTCAATAGCGTCAATTGCAAACAACCAGAACATATCTACGACTACATCAAGGGATTGGGCTTCAAGTTCCATCAGTACATCGAATGCATCGAATACGAGGATGACAAGATTACCCCCAAGCCATTCTCGCTCAAACCCGGTCAATGGGGCGAATTCCTATGCAGGATTTTTGACGCCTGGTACCCGAAAGACGTAACCAAGGTATCGATTCGCCTGTTCGATTCCATCATTTCCAGGCTGGCAACCGGATTCGCCACGTTCTGCCCGATGCAACACAATTGCCAGCAGTACCTGGTCGTCGAGCATAATGGCGACGTCTATCCCTGCGATTTCCATGTACTGCCGCAATATCGGCTTGGCAATATCACCGAAACTCACCTCAACGACATGCTCGAGAACCCGATTTACGTGGATTTCGGCAAGAAAAAGTCTGCGGTCTTGGCGGATTGCGCACTCTGTCGATACATGCCACTTTGCCAAGGCGATTGTCCAAAGCATCGTGAGTTCGGTCCTCGCCCAGGACGCAGCATCCTGTGCGAGGACTGGAAAATCTTCTATGATTACACGATTGAGCGATTCGACGCCTTGGCGACCCGCCTTCGCGAACTCAGCCGCGGATCAATGTAAAGAGATCCCTGAAGATTGCATCGCGGTTCAAGTGCGTCGCAACCCTGTACAGGTGGCGTTGAGCGCCATGGCTGTAGGTGAAATTGTCGTTGAGGATCGGGCTTTGCGTAATCGTCGTTGAAAACCATCCTGGATTGACCAGCCAAGCGACGGCGGAGATATCCCAAATGACCTTCGACCAGCAGAACGGATCGTTGGTGTATTTGTGGACGATATCCGTCAAGTAATCTCCAAGTGCGCTACTTCCAGCGAGATAGGTGTCCAGGAAAGGCAAGGAGACCCTCAGGTGCTCGGCAACGTTCGTGCAAGGGATTTGCATCAGCGGAACGCCTGAATCAAAAAGCACCTGGGATGCGGCGATGTCCTGGAACAGGTTGAACTCCCGAGCCGTAGGCCATTCCAAAGGCTGACCGCCTAGCCAAACAATCACGATTTTCTTGACGATTTCCGGTTCCATCAACAGTGCCGATGCCACATTCGTCGGCGCCCCAATTGTCAAGACATACAGCGGTTCGTCCTGATCGCTCCGCGCCATCGCCTTCTTGACCAAGTCCCTTGCCGCAGGGCTTTCGACCGGCTTTCCGCCATTGTCCTTCAGCCAGCTCCTGGAGCCCTCGAATACGAATCCTTCCGGAACAGGAGCAATCTTCTCCGCGACGCGGAAGATTTCTTCATAGCTTTTCACCATTCCGTCCTCAGGCCCCGTAGAACGATTGTTGTGGAAAGGAGCGGCATACACGGCTTCCAGCGACACCTTGTCCTTTGCCAGCATTGCATACGCAAGCGCAAACTGGTCATCGACTTCGTTGTACGTATCCGTGTCCAACACGCAACTGGCAACGTGCTTGGCATTGCCTAGACGGGACAGACGAAAACTATCGCTCAATGCAGGAAATCCCATGGTCACTCCTTTGTTTTTGTTCGTGTATCTTCAGCTCTCGAAACCATTTGCCTCAAACAGCCCCTGCAGCGAAGGCAATTGATCCCAGGGTTCAGGAAGTTGAACCTGAACAGTCCAGCCGGGTCCCAGGCATTGACGCGCCCATTGCGAGAACGTCACAATCCCGTTCAAGTCCCAGTGGGGGATCGTCTTGCCGGGTCGGTCAACATGCTTCCCCTTGTCGCAAATACTAGGCACCAAGCCGCCCAGGATGACCAGCTTGCCCGAACTCGACTTTGCCACCAATTGGCGAATCGCCTTCTTGGCATATTGCTTATAGGCATTGCATTCCCAGCACAATTCGTCCTTCATCAGATTTCCGGAGAAAGCACGTGAGGATTCCGCCGCTTCAAGCTCCGAAAAATCAATCCCAAGAACAGCTGATTCACTTGGGTCTTCCCACATCACGCCTTTTCCGCGAGGCAAAACTTCCAACTTGGTCACATTGGCGGGATCGATGCTTTCCTTGGTTGACTTTGCCGACCATGCGAATTGCGAGCAGAACCTGAATTCGCGGGCTTCAGGCTGTAACGCAGTCTCGTCCGTCAAGCCTGGTTCGGGCTTGACAAGGAATCGCTTGAAATCAAGCCCATTTTCATCGACGGTGATTTCTGCAAATGCGTTTCCGAATCCCAAACCGTAATCCCATCTCCAAGTATCGAAGCCAGAATCGATCTCGAAGACAAATCCGTCCTCCCGCTGGAAAAGGCAAACCAATGGCAATTGCTCAAGGACAAATGAATCGCCTGCCTTCAATTCCTCCGTCCCAAAACCAGGAACCGTCGTCAGGGAAACCCATTTGCCGTGCAAACGCATCGAGCCGCACTCAACGGGTTCCTTCAACAGCGTGCCACTCTTAATCTGAAAATCTGTCGTCACCCGGCATACATTCGCACCATAACGGCAGGTCTGCCAAAAGCCATTCTCAACGCCCGAAGACAATGCGCATTCGCTCTCGAATATCCCTATGCCGCTCTTCCGGTAAACATGGGATTTCCTAACTGAAAACTCTCCGTTGCGCCCCTTTCCGTCAATCACGTTTGCATATCCATCCATGACCAACACGCCATCGACTTCCAGACGACTTGGTCCCAAGCCATGCTCGTCATGCTCGACTTTCCAGCCCAGTGCCTCATGTTCCAACATCAATCTATTATTTTTCATATCTCTTGCTCCTTCCGAGGTTAACTCGGTTACGTTCATGCCATAATGGCGAAACACTTAACATGTTAGCCAAAACGCGACTTTTCAATATTTTGCTGAAAAAAAGAGCCATGGACGTACCTTTTTTCATAATTTGCCAAGACGAAAAACAGTAATTCAAACATCAAAAAATATAAAATAAAAATTATACGATATTTTATAGATAGAAGTTGTCAACCAAGCAAGAAAGACGACAATTTTCAACAAAAAACTACCAAATATCAATTTGCCAATATGGGAAGTAGTGCTATTGTAAGCACTAAGATCGGGACACGATCGTAATTAGAGAGTGAAAACCAAAAGTAATTGGAGGATTACCAGGCATGAAAGGACTGACTGACAGGCAACAGGAAATCTTGGATTTTATTTCGGATTTTACAAGGCAAGAGGGGATGGCTCCAACCAATTCGGAGATTGCCCACAGGTTTGACATCAAGAGTGCGACGGCGTTTGCGCATGTCAAGGCATTGGAGCGAAAGGGTTATGTGACTCGCTCCTCGAAGGCGCGTAGCCTATCCGTCTTGCACGCCGATCGTCCCAAGCATTTGTCATTGACGCTAAGCGTTCCGATCTTGGGTCGCATTTCAGCTGGGATACCGCTTCTCGCAGAGGAAAACATTGAACGCAAAATCCAGGTTGACCCAGCGATGTTGCCCCGCGGTCTTGGCGGCTACAAGTTGTTCGGTCTGATCGTCCAAGGCGATTCCATGAAGGACATGGGGATTTTCGAGGGCGACATTGTAATCGCGAAGAAAGTCGAACAAGCGAGCATTGGTGACATTGTGATCGCCATCGTCGAAGGCGGCGAAACCACCATCAAATCCCTGTACCTGTCAGACTCGATGCAATACGAATTGCGTCCCGCAAACAAGGAATATAGATCCAGATATTACGACTACGACAAGCTTGCGATCCAAGGGGTAGTCGTCGCCCTGCAACGCCTCTACTAAACCGGGATTTGACATGATTGCGCAGCTTACTGGAACCGTGGTCGAGTCCGATTTCACGTCTGTGATCTTGGACGTAAATGGCGTTGGGTACGGCTTGTCGATACCATTGAGCACCTTTGATATCCTGCCTCCTCCTGGGCAGCGCGTGACTTTGCGTACAGCGATGCTGGTCCGCCAGGATGACATCCAGCTGTACGGATTTGGAACCAAGGAGGAAAAGATGTTGTTCATCCTGCTGACGACACAAGTCTCCGGAATTGGTCCTAAATTGGCACTGAACGTACTCAGCTCGCTATCGATAGCGGATTTTGCCAAGGCGATTGCCGAAGGCGACCTGAAGCTGCTGTCAAAGATCTCAGGCATTGGCAAGCGAACAGCCGAGCGGATGGTCGTCGAGCTCCGTGACAAAGTCGTTAAATTAGGTTTGCTCGGTGGTTCCTCCGATTCGTCATCTGGTTCCGCATCGGGCTTGCGTCAGGACA
The DNA here is from genome assembly GCA_019136135.1 of Verrucomicrobiota bacterium. Taxonomy (GTDB): domain Bacteria; phylum Verrucomicrobiota; class Lentisphaeria; order Oligosphaerales; family Oligosphaeraceae; genus UBA1407. Next base: position 108,874 of record JAGVUR010000087.1, on the reverse strand, counting down.
AGTCCTTGCCTCCCGAGGCACGTGATGCCATTGCCGCGCTTGAGACCCTGGGCTTCAAACGAGACGTCGCTGCCAAGATCGTTGCATCACTCCTTGAAAAGTCCTCCGATTCCCCTTCGACCGAATCTCTAATCCGAAAATCCCTAGCGTTGCTTAATTCATAATGGCTTCAGAACGATTCATCACATCCGAACTCAATGCCCGGGAAGAAAGCTTCGAAATCCCCTTGAGACCACAGAGATTCGAGGACTTCCCCGGGCAAGACCGAGTCAAGGAACGCCTCCTGATCATGGCACAGGCGGCAAAATCGCGCTCGGAGCCCATGTCGCACGTCCTCCTTTGCGGACCGCCCGGGCTCGGAAAGACTACGCTAGCCAATATCATCGCCAACAATCTTGGTGCTGACATCAAGGCGACGTCGGGACCGGTTATCGAAAAACCCGGCGATCTTGCCGGATTGCTCACAAGCTTGAAGGAAGGCGACATCCTCTTCATTGACGAAATCCACCGCCTCACCATGCCCATCGAGGAATACCTCTACTCGGCAATGGAAGACTTCGTCATTGACATTATGCTCGAACAGGGAGTCGGGGCCAGATCCGTCCGCCTCACACTCCCAAAATTCACGCTGATTGGCGCAACGACCCGCCAGGGAAAACTCTCATCGCCGCTACGCTCAAGATTCACCATGACATGCAGGCTTGACTACTACAACGTCGAAGACCTGACCAAAATCCTGACCCGCACCGCAAATGTGCTCGGAGTCAAGGCGCAAAAGGAAGGGCTTGACATGATTTCCAGGCGGGCACGGGGAACACCACGTATCGCAAACCAGTTGGTCAGGTGGGTCCGCGACTTTATCCAGGTCAAAAACATACCCGAAATCAATCCCGAAATCGCCGACGAGGCATTGACCATGCTTGATATTGATATCGATGGACTCGACGATATGGACAACCGGATCCTCGAGGCGATGATCGTCAACTTTAAAGGACATCCCGTGGGACTCAAATCCCTCGCGGTCGCAGTGGGCGAAGAAGAAAGCACCATCGAAGAAGTCTATGAGCCATACCTGATTCAAGAAGGGTACCTGATGCGCACGCCGGCAGGAAGGCTGGCGACTGACAAGGCGTTCAAACGATTCGGAATCATTCCAACCGCTTCGCACCTCCATAAGCCTTCACGCGATGGCGATGCTTCCACAAAAATCCAACCCGAACTATTCTGAGCAATAAGGACAGAAGCACTATGAAAAGCATGACAGGATATGGTCGCGCCACCGCTTCCGCCGATGGCTGCCAGGTGACCATTGAACTATCAGCCGTCAATTCCCGCAAGCAGGTCGATATGCGATTCACCATTCCGCGTGAACTGGGAATGCTGGAACCTGCCTTGCGGAAAATCATCCTCGAAAAGCTCTCCCGAGGCAGCATTCAAATCGTCCTTTCATACAAGCTTGACGACACCGCGCAACAAGCCATCCAATCGATTGACCATAAGAAATTCGCCTTGGTCAGCAAGGAATTGAAGTCCTTGGCAGACACGACGGGATTGCCTGAACCGACGATTGGCGACATCCTGCTCGTACCTGGTGTTTTGTCAGACACCAGCTTGGATTGCCAGGAACAGATCCAGAACTTGTCAATCCAGGCTTTGCAGGATGCATTGGATGCCTTGGACAAATCCAAGGTCGAAGAAGGGCTTCGGCTGAAAGACGACCTGATGGAACGCGGCAAGCTACTGGGGGAGCTGGTCGAAAAGATCGCCGCCCGCGCAGACGATGCTGTGATCCTGCAAAAGGAACGACTCCAGGAAAGAATCGAAAAGCTGGGCGTGGAAATCCCACTCGATGATGAACGATTGGCGAAAGAATTGGCTTTCTACGTGGAAAAAGCAGATATCACCGAGGAAACCGTCAGACTGCAATCCCACCTCGTCAAGTACAAAGAACTGCTGAACAGCGAAGACGATACAGGGCGTAACCTGGATTTCCTAGGACAGGAAATGAACCGGGAAGCAAATACGCTCTCGGCAAAAACCGCAGATATGGATATTGCGACGTACGCATTGACGCTCAAAACAGAAATTGCCCGCATCCGTGAGCAAATTATGAACATCGAATGATTCTCGGCTAGTCCCATGCAACTCCCATTGACAGAATCACAGGTCCGATCGCTAAAGCTTGGGCAAAGCGTTGCCTTGACAGGGACTATTTTCACCGCAAGAGACGCCGCCCACCAGTACTTGGTGGTCAATCAAGTGCTAAAATCACCCGCTCCTGACCTGCGCAATGCGGTGATCTACCATTGCGGCCCAGTGATCGTCAAGCATAACGGCTCCTGGAAAGTCACAGCGGCAGGACCAACGACGTCAAGCAGGGAAGAGCCTTACGAGGCTGCACTGATCGAACGATTCAAACTCAAGGCAATCATTGGGAAAGGCGGCATGGGACAAGCGACAGCTGATGCTTGCAAGCAATTTGGGTGCGTTTACCTGCACGCCGTCGGAGGAGCGGCTCAAGTCCTGGCACAATGCGTCAAAGCCGTTGAAAACGTGTTCTATTACGATGATTTTGGTGCGCCAGAAGCAATCTGGCAGTTCCAAGTCGTCGATTTCCCAGCCGTCGTCACGATGGATGCCCATGGCAACAGCCTGCATCGCGATGTGTTGACGGTATCAACTGAAATTTTCAATCAATTGATAGGTTAATAATCCTAGTAAAATGTTTTTGTAATATTTCCATGCAAAAATGAAAACTGAGCAACTCAGTGTATTTCTCTTTGAAAAACTGAAAAATATCACTCGTTGCGAGGCATCTCGATAGAAGCCTTCGCCTGCTTCCGACTTGGAGCGTTCACCAAGCATTGGTTTCAATTGATTCTACGCTTGCGATGTGCTAACCTATCGAATATCCACATGTGCTGGGGAGAAATTAACTGCAAGAGGACATGGTTCATAGTAGAGGATGATTTCACACGAAGACACGGAGGTGAGAAAGGGAATGAAAAGCAAGAAGACGGCAAGAAAGCCCTTTGGCGAAAAAGAGGGGTTGAATCTGGAGTTCAAAAGGGCGACGGATCAGTTGCCAACCAACTTTTTCGACACGGTTTGCGCATTTCTAAATATGAATGGAGGGCAAATCATTCTGGGAGTGGAAGACGACGGCACAGTCTCAGGTGTGGATGCCGATGCGGTTGAACGGATTAAGATAGATATCGCCAATTTGTCTAACAATCCACAGAAGCTCGATCCACCGCATATGCTGTTTCCGCAAGAAGAGCAGGTTGCTGGCAAATTGGTCATTAAAGTGCTTGTACCCGCAAGTTCCCAAATTCATCAGGTTGGGAGCAATGTCTATCTGCGTAGCGAGGATGGCGACTACAAAGTCAAGGGTGTCAATCGTCTGGCTGGACTGATGAACCGAAAATTGAGTTTTTTTACTGAGCAGCGGGTTTATCCGTATCTGGGACTCAATGATCTCAATCCCGCCCTCATTGAGAAGGCCAAGAAGTTGATGCTCGGTCGCCAGCCGCAACATCCTTGGGCTAATTTGCCACCCGAAGAGTTCCTCAAAGTGGCTGGATTTATTCGGAAAGACTATTTGACTGGCAAACCTGGCTACACCCTGGCGGCAGCTCTGATGTTTGGCTACGATATGACAATCCAAAGCATTGTTCCCGGCTACAAGTTTGATGCGCTTTTGCGTCGTCGCGATACCGAACGCTACGACGACCGGCTGATTGTCCGGAATAATCTCATTGATGCCTTTGATCTGCTCATGGGCTTTGTCAACAAGCACCTGAATGATCCCTTCTACATGGAGGATACCACAAGCATCAGCCTGCGCTCGGTCATCTTCCGCGAACTGGTAGCCAACATTATCGCCCACCGGGAATATACTAGCGCCGCCCCGGCCACGATGGTAATCTATAATGACCGCGTTGAGTTCCTGAATCCCAGCGTTCCTTACTATCACGGTCGCATTGACCCCGGCAATTTTACGCCGTTTCCCAAGAACCCAACCATCTGCAAGTTCATGCTCCAGATTGGTCGCTATGAGGAACTCGGCTCCGGTGTCCGCAAAGTACATATGTATCTGCCGTACTACGCTCCTGGTGCAGGCACGCCGATATTCGATGATGGCGACATGTTCAAGGTGACTGTGCCGCTGGCTCCAGCAACCAAACATGCTGACCCCGAAGCCACGGCACCAGCCACGGCACCAGCCACGGCACCAGCCACGGCACCAGCCACGGCACCACCAGCCACGGCACCAGCCACGGCACCAGCCACGGCACCAGCCACGGCACCAGCCACGGCACCAGCCACGGCACCAGCCACGGCACCAGCCACGGCACCAGCCACGGCACCAGTCAACAAATATGTCCACCGCCTTCTCAACTTGCTTGAGTCCGATGAACCACTTGGAAGCGCAGATATTTTGAAATCATTTCAATTGAAAAGCCGTCGAAGACTCAGGGAAACATATATTCATCCAGCACTGAAAGATGGTCTTATCGAAATGACTATTCCTGATAAACTAACCAGTTGCCAACAGAAGTACCGGCTTACCGACAAGGGACGGACTGTGTTGCGACAATCGAAAAAGGGGGAGAAAAAATGAGCAGCCACCAAGAACGCAAGAAAGCGAAAGGGCATAAGAATCTTTGCGTCGCGGTGGTTTAATGGAGATAATCTGATATGCAGTACCCCGTTGGGGCAAGATGAAAATTTCACAGTTTCATACTCAAAAGACCCATAGGACAAATACGACCAAAGTATTATATTGGCATCCATGATGATAATTTGGCAAAAGCCTTGGGGATTTCCGATTTTTATTACTACACACTGTTTTTCATAAAAAGCATGTCACCAGCAAGACTATTTCGGCAAGCGAAAAACTTGGATTTCACTTGAATTTTTTTTTGGCTTTTTTTATATAACGTAGCGAATTTCAAAGGAGCAATCGATGAAGCAATGTAGTCTTTGGCAAATCTTGTTGGTGTTGGTGCTTGGTCTTTCTTCCTTTGCCTTGGAATTGCCGTCATTTTTCACGGATCAAATGGTCCTACAGCGTGACAGCGAGGTTCGCATTTGGGGAAAAGCGGCTCCTGGCAGCCAAGTTGCAGTGTCCTTTGCGGGTCAATCCAGCCAGGTTACGGCGGATGCAGACGGAAAATGGCTTGCCCAATTGCCACCGATGACGGCTTCTGCGCAAGGTCGCGAACTCCAAGTGACTAGCGACGGAACAACCAAGACATTTTCGGATGTCCTGGTCGGCGACATCTGGCTATGTGCCGGACAATCCAACATGCAATGGATGTTACGAAACACCAACGACGTGGCTGATATCATCGCCGCATCCGGCAAGGACACCATCCGCCTGTTGAGCATTCCCCTAGTCTGGTCGCGTGATCCCAGGGAGGATGTGAAAGGGAGATGGGTTGCCGCCAATCCCGAGACCAGCGCACGATTCTCCTCCGTCGGATACCTGGTTGGTCAGCAACTGGCTTCTGAAACCTCGGTTCCGATGGGCTTGATCATGATCGCCTGGGGCGGTTGCCGAGTTGAATCGATGAGCAGGCTTGATTCGTTTGATCGCTTTCCATCCTTGAAGCAGGTCGGCGAAGCGGTTCGAAACGGAGTCGCGGACATGAAAGCCAAAAAGGATGAGGAACTGAGAAAGGACAAGCAACGCCTGCCAACAGCCCTCTACAACGCCATGGTGCACCCGCTGGGACCAATGGCCGTCAAGGGCATGCTTTGGTACCAGGGGGAAGACAACCACTACGAAGGGGCAATCTACGGCGAAAAACTCAAGGCTCTCGCTCTGAGCTGGAGAGAATGCTTCCAAAACCCAACCCTCCCAATCTACATCGTCCAAATCCCGCCATGGCAATATGGCAACGAAGACCCCACGAAAATCCCAAACTTCTGGCTCGCACAACAGACATTCGCTGAAAGCGACCCAAACGCCTATTTCATCGTAACGACCGATTGCGGACAGGCAGACGATATCCACCCGAGAACAAAAATCCCGCTGGCCAGACGACTCGCCAAACAAGTCCTCTTCAAATCATACGGGATCGGAGACGACTCCGCGATGCCACCAACGTTCAAATCCGCAGAAGTCAAGGACGACAAGGTCATCGTCTCGTTCAATCTCCCAAACGGACTCAAATCCCGAGACGGAAATCCCATTACGTTCCTCACATTGGCAGGAGCCGATGGAATCTACCACGAGGCAACTGGATTCGTCCAAAACGACCAGCTAATCGTCTCGTCACCGAACGTCAAGACCCCTGCCATGATTCGCTTCGGGTGGCACAAGCTCGCCATGCCCAACCTCGTCAATCGAGCCGGGCATCCAGTCGCCCCATTTGAGCAAAAATTGTAACCGCTCCTTGCGGTCCCCCCGCCCCCACGACAAAATTCTCGCATTTTCCGCGTCAATTGATGGTTCGATCCAAGTACGAGCACCCCGGGTGCCCCTACTCAAAACCGTCATGTCCTGAAGCGTGGTCGTGGAGCCGTCAACGGCTGGCGAGACCTGAACCACTCGTTTATTCATGGTCAGAGGGGGAGATCTGAAAAGTTTGTTGTGCCTTTTTAGCCTCAAAAGGAGGCGAAAGTGAGAAAGATGGGCTGAAATTAGTGTCCATTTGTGTTTATTCGTGGTTCAAACATTTGCTTGGAAACCACGAATAAACCATGAATTGTAGGTTTTTTCGGCGATGGCGGCTACTGGAATATTGCCCATTCGCCTTTGTTTGTTACGGCAATGCATTTGCCGTCATTGGTCGAGGAAAGCGCTACGATTGTCCCATTGAGCTTTGCGGCTTGCCGTACGGTGCCATCGAGATGAAGCTCAAAGATGGTTCCTTTAGTGCATCCTGCGACGAGTCGATTGCCCAAGGTTGCGAGAGTTGTTGGCGTATTATCGAGGATCCAAAGTTTTTTGAGCGTCAAGTCTGGATTGAAGGCAAAGATTCTGCGCCGATTGTAGGCTACAATGATTTCTTGTATTTTGTCGCCGTCCAGATCCCCAACCTTGAGGTCTTTGATGTTTGCGCTACGGAGCGCCCAATTGCCGTAGTTGCCTGAGGTAGCCTGGAAGCCATCGCCAAAACTCACGTCATGCTGGATTTGTCCTGTTGCATTCCAGACTCCGACTCGATTCAAGACCCCGTTGAAATCCCCGACTAACTTCAGGTCGCCTTGCGGTTCCAGTTTTGCGGCGACCAGAAAACCTCGCCCCACACCACTGTAGCCGAAGTTTCCCATACTCTGTCCGTCAGTCCCGACACCCATTCCTATATTTTTGACATTCAACGACTTGTCAAAAGCATAGACAGTCGGGAATCCACCTGATCGCCTGTAGGCCAGCATATGATCCTGCCTCTTGTTTCCATCTCCAGGAACGAACTCGAAACCCGTCACATAACCATACTCGGTTTGTTTTCGAGCAAGCAAGCGACCTGTTTTCAACTCCAGAACCTCGACCGTCGATGTGCTTCCAACAAACAACAGCTTCTCACCGCCATCAAACGCGCAGGCTGACAAGGCGGAAACACCGGGCAAAGCTGATTTAAACCAATAAAACTGCGAGCCAGCAACCAATCCATCGGACATTTCGGATTTGAATTCCCAGAGTCGCTCGCCAGTTGAAAGCTGGAATGCGACCACTTTCTCGTCTCGGCATCCAGCCACCAAAAGCCCGTCTCCGAGCCACAAGGCACCAACGATCGCATCCAACTCAAATGTCCGAATCACTTGACCTGAACTGGAGATCAAAGCGACTTGCTTTCCGCTGGAAGCCGCCCATTGGTTGCCGTCAACGACGACGCACCCACCATGCTCAGTCGGCAATTTTCCATTAACTACAGGTTTCCATTCTCCTTTTTTGGGTTCTACTTGTCGTTTCGTCTGCTCAACTTTTTTGTCTTCGATATCTGGTAGCGGGCTTAGCTTGGCGTTGACTTTTGCGACGATATTCGGGGCATCTGGCTTCAGTTCGAGTGTTCTTCCATCCTCCATCGTCAGCTTTCCGGATTGCTTGCATCTGATTTCCAACTGATCGCCTTTCAGGCAGGCGACGGCGGGGACTTCGGATCGGAATACATTCGGGACTTCCTTTACGCTCAGGGCAACGATGTTGCCATCAGCTTCCTGAAGCACGATTCCTTCGCCATGACGGCTGATTCGAACCCGTGATGGCACATGGAGATCAACGACTTCATCGCTCGATTGCCGCGCAGAGATTTCTCCTGCTTCGTTTCTTCCGAGTACAGTTGCGAAGCAGATTCCATTGGATTTCGGCTCGCCTTCGTACCTGAATTCCAATGCGCGTCCTCCGCTGACAGATACCATTTCCCGTTCACCGACAATTGAACTGGACAAAATCCAGGTATTTGAAGGGAGTTTGAAGCCATCGGACGAGAATTCCAGGTCTGTCATCCCGACGATTGTCGAGGTCGGTTCGTCGATTGTCAAGCTTTCGACTTCGAGTTTATGGTTTCCTCCCGCAAGTTGATATTGTCCCAGTTCGAGAGTTTTCAGGACAGCTCCTTTTGGATCCTTGTGGTCAAAGTCTTCGACGATGGTTTTCCCGTCCAACTTGAATCTTAAACGCCCTCTTCGTCCTGCATGGCATCCCATTTTGATTCTCAGGTTGCCGCTGGCAGGCTTTTCCAATGTAAACGGGATAGTCAAAACCGTACCGACTTGTACGCCATTGAAGCAAACATACAGCTTATTGCTTGAGTTGAATTTATCCTTCCAATCAACCGCCTTGGCGATATCGTCTCGTCCCATGTAGAGGTGCAGTCCTTCAGTAGATTCCGGTTGGTTGAGCCTAGGCAATGTCAGCTGGAAGTCATCATTTATCCGGGTACTGATGACTTGTGATGCCGGTTGCCATCGGTTCATGATTTCGCAGGTGCTCATGCTTCTGACAGGCTTAAGTTCATCCCATGCCACCAGCCATTGGTTTCTTCTGACAATGAAGGCTCTTGTCCAATCGAACCCATTGTAGTCCTTGAGGTTAGCCTTTACGAAGACGGTATCTCCGTCAAAGCAGCTTCCATACTCGGTCACATGTGCGAAATCGCATGTTTTGAGATTGGCCAATCCGTCTGCGAAGCAGAAGATTTGGTTGGCATACCCATGAAGGAGCCTGTCCTTGCCTAATCTCAGCGTCAGCAAATTGAAATTATGAGCTGGGATTCGACCTCCAGTTCCGTACTTGGGGTCGATCAAGAGGAAATCCCCCTCGTCACCGGGCTTTTCTCGATAGGACATCCACTCGATGACTTCCGATACGTCAAATGGCGGGTTCCAGGAAACTCCACGACTATCCGCAGCATAGGTGTAGAATCGACCCGATTCGCGCTTGAAGAAATCCTGCTCGTACGGCTCAATCATCAAGTAGGATTGACCTGCACGGAACGGACTTTTCGCAAGGTCCAGCTTTTCGCGAAGCGTCACAAACGCCTGGTCTTGAGTCAGACAAGCAGCCATTCCCAAAAACGCAGAACTGGAATAGGCTTGCGACCAATCGTTCTCAATGACTTCCGAGAAGGCGGCCAACCCCTCCGCTAATCGCTTCAATACCTTGCTACCCAAATAGTTGCGACCACCCGACAAGGCGGCATAGTGAAAGAAAGGCTCGATGAACGTGTTGTACCAGAAAAATGAACTGGTGTGAATGCAAGAGGCGTAGTAATCCAAACTCCAAAATGCATTGGCGCAGAGTTCAAGACCATACTTGCCATCAAAGCAATCGTACTGGCGGGCAAAATACCTAGCCGTAACGAAAACCGTCACGGCTTCCCATGCCAAATGCCTGTCAGGTAAATACTTGAGTGGCCTCTTGCCAAAATTGTGAATATTGTAGTAGTGCTTATCGAGGAGTCGATTGACCAATTGTGCGTATAGTTCACGGGTGACGGCTTCACGTTCCTCGTCGGTGAACGCATCGGATTCCTCAACCAAATCCCAGTACAAGGGAACCATAATCGAGCGATAGTGGTAGGGTTCCGCCAAGGGGCGATGGATATCCCTGTAGGATTCGTCATCGAGCTTGAACAATTCAGCTCTATCTTCGGCTGTTTTCGGGAAAGCCAGGCGGATGAATTCCCTTGCGAATCGTTTTTCACCGGTCATGTAGTGCATCGCCAAGTTTCTGGAAAGGCTATTCCATCCGAAGTAGCCTACCTTTCCGTAGCCTCGCGACTCCTCCCACAGATTCACTTTATTCCCGCTCTCCGGCACCTCAAATTCCGCTCCCAGGCGTATCACGCATTGGCGTGGCAGGCTTGAAGCCTTGGTTGCCCTGATGATTTCAACGAGTTTTTCGACTGCTTCTCCGGTTCCTTGCTTGTCGCTGCCGCCTGCGAACACGATATTATGCCCGTCTCCGAATGGGTTGTGGAGCGTCCTGACCACGTATCCTTCCGAACCTGGATAAGCGCAATCCAGGATGACATAGTGGAGGAGGTACAAATGATCTATGGTCGCATTGTCATGCCGATTCCCGATGACAATCAGGTTCTTGTCTAGGTTATTGGCAAGCGCATACTGGTCATCCTTAACAATTGGAATGTTTTTGCCTGTTGCGACTAGCAGCGCATCTTTGATTTTCTTGCCCCAATTCGCGGCCTCCTCGCCCTTTGGCAGGACGATAGCGCAATTGTCCAACTTGGTTTCCAGGTTAAGATCTCGTTGGAATTGCTTCAACAACCCGATTTTTTGCCACTCATCACCTACTGCAGGATCGATTTTGGCAGGTCTATGGATGACGGTTTCGAAAAATGGTTCTTTGAACTCGGCTTTTCCGGCTCGCTTATAGACTAGCTTTACCGTTGCGGTCTTGATTGCCTTTTTCGGAGCATATACTCTCTCCGCGCCTGCCCAGGCTTGATTTTCATTGAAACAGACATTGATCCAACTCAATTGGCTCCTGTCCTGAAAAGTCAGAAACACCGATATCGAATAATCAACAGATTTCTTGGTGTCGCTTCCTACGCTTTTCGAGAAACATCCATAGCGGAAGTCTTTTGGTTCGGATTGGTTCAAATCGACTTCATAGACCACCTCCGACATCGTTGGAGCTGGATTCTCAATTTGAAACACATCTTCCACGAGACGTGCATTTCCCACAAGGCGAGGCGGATCTTTCAGAAGATTTTCGCACAAGGCGATCTGTGAAATCAGCAACAACAGCAGCAAATTTCTCAGCATGTCGCCTCCATAATTATTAATTATCCGCATCCGCAACGGTATAACGCCCAATATCCTTTCGTTCGACGAGCCGTTTTTGGAAGACCAAGATTTTCCTGAGCAATCCTGCGTTAGCCATTGGCGTTGCTGTTTTTAGAAGTTTTTCCGCAAGTTCGAAATCCCCGCATCGCCTTGCGGCGTCAATCTGAATCAGGTAATTATCCGGGGTTAGCCTGGCGATTTGGTCGGCTTCCATATATTTGGTCATTTGCTCTACGGCTTGGCGCCGATACTTCTTCGCCTCATCGTCATTATCGGCATCATCTTCTGCCCAAGCAGCTTTCATGTAGAGCATAAAGGATGCGAACGAGGCTCCTTGGTTTGTAGCGATTTCGATTTCGGCCGCCCTAGCGAACAATGCCGCCAAGTCATCGAATTTCAGGGATGCATTCAGGACTTGAGCAATTGATTCTCGCTTGCGTTCCTTGCCGATATCCGGCCAGCAATAGCCGCAATTCCTGCAGAGTTCGATTTGGTACTTCAGGGTATCCCGCCGCTCCGGCGCCGGCCTCAGATCCAGATCCATTGAGCCGAACGTATTCACTGAAACAACGGCGGTCACCCGGACAACATTCCCGCAAACCCCGCATATTTTTACCTTTTCTTCCAATTCCAACGCAAAGGCAAAGGCACAAAAAAACATCAAAATGACGATAAGTCTCTTGCACATAATACTTCACCACAGGATTTCATAGTTCAAGCTAGACAAAAACCAAACAGTTAATTATATTTCATTTTTCTGGTTTTGGCAACCCAACACATAGGAGAAACAGCAATGCAACGACGAGATTTCCTGAAATTGATGGGCTTGTCAGCCCTGATTCCCTGGTTGTCCAAGGGTCAAGAACAGAGCACTCCCCCTATCGACCCCAATCTAGTCGTACTTTTTGCTGATACGCATATTGGGATTCACTGCCAGGAGCACCAGAAAAACGGCTTGGACAAACAGATCGATGCCGTTTTGGCGATGAAGTCCAGGCCAGCCAACATCCTCATCCTAGGCGATTTCGCGTACGACCGAGGCTTGCCCAAGGACTATGAACTCCTGAAGCCCTACATGGAAAGGCTGGAACAGGCAGGCATCAAATGGCATGTCGCAATGGGAAACCATGATCGAAGAGAACCGTTCCTGCAGGCGTTCCCAGACAAAAAACAGGATCTGGTGCCCGACAGGATCGTATCGATCGTCAATACCCCGAAAGCCGACTTTGTCTTGCTTGACTCCTTGGATCCCGGCAAGGTTCCAGGCACGATTGATGACAAGCAGCGCGAGTGGTTGCAGTCGTTCCTAGCTTCCCAGACAAAGCCCACGTACGTTTGCGCACACCATCCGATCAACGAAACGAAACTGGATACGCTTTTGGCATCTGCGCCCTGCGTCAAGGGATATCTTTATGGCCACAATCATTACTGGAGCTTAAAGCAATTGCCGAATGGTCTCCGCACGCTCTGCCTCCCTTCAACAGGACATTGGGGTGACATCGGATACGGAATCATGACTTTAGGCGACAAGAGCGACAGGATTTCGTTGGAAATCAACGACCACTACACTCCCCGTCCACATAAGCCCCCAAAGCCTGAATGGCTTGCGCGGATCAAGACCCTGCAAGGTCGCTTTGCTGAGTTTCCGAAATAGTTTCAGTCTATGTTGAGGGACACATCGGTATGGTCGGCGTTTTCCAGGCGGATGACGGTTGCCCCCGGCACTTCCCCCCATGAACCTCCGATCCAAGCATAGACGTTTGATGCGTTCCAGCTTCCCATCTCGGCGGTGTATGGATGAGGATATTTTGTCTTGAACCCAGTGTCACCTGGCAGAACGGTTCTCCAATGGCAAACCATCGCAGGTTTTCCCGTTGGGCGTCCGAACCACGATGTCGGATCCCTGGTATCCAAGACGCAGATTTCCTTTTTACAGCGTTCGGCGAATCGAAATGCAGCCGTTCCTCCCATCGAATGGCCGCGGACGACAATTCGACAGCCATCGGGGAGCTTTTCCACAAACTCCAAAGCCCGGTCGATATCCAGGAAATTGAACATCGCCGCACGTCCCTCGCCGAATTCTGCATTGACCTTGTGGACATCTGAAAGCAGGAACTTATCGTATCCATAGGCGCCTTCATCAGCGCCAGAGAACCAGATCAGCACATCGCAAGCTTCATTAGGCACCACATATCCATCATAGTTGTAGGGACCGCCGCAATAAACCTGCAAACCATACCCGATTCCATAGCATAGCAAGGCGATTAACCCGCCGCTAGCCACCGAAATCCACAAACGACAACGAAACTTGCGACGCAAGATCGCCAAAACCAAGCCACCTAAAACCAAGCCCAACAAAACAAACCACCACAAGGAAACAATGCGATCCCCAGCACACAAGCCAATGGGATCGCCAATTACAACGGGACGAAACGATTGCAGTATTTCCTTGAGTTCCATGACCGCAAATTGCTAGCAACAAAACTTTAAAGAACACGAATTTACCCCGATTCTTCGTGAAAGACAAATCATCATAGGAGTTAATTGGAATGCGATCAGGATGTTTCATCGGATTGGCCTGCCTGTTGACTGTGACACAGGCATTCGCAGGATACAAGTTTGGAGTTTGGCAATCAAAGGAACTGCCAGTAGGCGTCATACAAAACTATGACAATGGATTTGTACTGTCAATGCCCAAAACTCCCGGCACAAGAAACTACACGATCGCAATAGGAAATACACCGGACGTCAACGTCCCCGCGCAATACAAGCTGACTTTCAGGCTGAAAGGCGGAAAAACCAACCAAAACACGCTTGTTGACGTCCATATCCTCACGAATCCAGGCAACGGAAAACGCTGGATTACCCATCGTGCCCCAGCATTCTCCGGCGATTCGCAGGATTGGAGAACCTATGTCATGGGATTGGATACGGATTTTCATCTTTCAGATGCGATATGGAAAGTCGTACAAGTCAAATTCCATCTCAATGGCGCCTATAATCCCAATGACCATTCCGAGATTGAAGTGCGCGACATCCGTTTTTGCTCCGCTCACGAACTGGGTCCACAGGGGATTTCCTACACGATCCACAACACCGCTCTCACCCCATATCAGCAGGCGAAAAAGCCGGCCATGCCTCCTGTCAAGGTCGCCTTCGACTTGGATAACGAGGACAAAATCGCCTATGTTTCCTTAAAGGACAGCACGAAATTCGAGGAAGCAAATCAGCACCTTGGCTTCCAAAACTTCCTCCTTAAAGGACTCGCAGCACACACAAAAGGTGATCAGCAAAACATCCCAAGCGAAATGAGATCAGAGTGGCAACTCTTCCAAATCGTTGACAATAACCAAGATGCTGATGTTATCGTCTATTCAAGAGCTAAACCCGATCCGGAAAAACCACATGCCATAAAAGGCAAAAAGCTCCTGGTCTTCGGATCCGTGGCAGACGAAGACGTCAAAAACGCAATCCCAGTCCAACTGGAGTACCTGAACCCAAACGACTATGCCGAACGATATCGACTCAAGCAAGCAACACAACATAAGCTCCTCCAAGGCGAAACCTTGAGCCAGGCGGCTTTCGGACAGTACTACTCCATAACCGCAAAACCAGGGGCAACGAGGATCATCGACTTCGAAAACGGGCAGCCATGCGTCGTCGAAAACACCGATGCAATCTACGTCGCAACGGGAATCGGTGTCCAGCTTCTCCCGGATGACCTGTACTATGATAGATTTCTAATCAGAGCGATTCTCTACTTGGCCAATCGAACTGAAGCCTTTTCAACTGTCGATATCGTCAAGGACAAGCTGCTTGACAGCGCCAGGAAAACCGACCAAGCCATCATCGATCAAATCCGCAAGGAGATTCCCGAAACAACCACGGGCACTTGGCAAGTCGGACAATCAAGCAATAATTTCGGAAGATTTGGGTACAATATCGCCGAAGGATTGCTGCACTACTCCTTGCGGCGCGACCTGGCTTCCGAAGTCGGCCCAAGATCGTTTAGGGTTGATCTGCCGGCGACTTCGACCAACAATCAGGCAAAGCTGGAAATCGAATCCGTCAATTGGGTTGGAAAAACAATGAAGATCACGCAGGAAGGCGGAACATTCACGCAGCAAGTCTCGCTTCTTTCGCCTTTCGTGTGCTACTCGAAACTGCCGAAAAGCATCATGCTGGCAGTCGAAAACCTTGCGGACATGGCAATTTTCGAGACTTCGCAAGGGATGAAATCGATCAAGCTCCAAGGTCAAACAGTCCTTTATGACAAGGCTAGCCACGGCTCCTTGAAACGTCCATGGATCCTAATCCACAAGCTTGGAGCCACCCACCCCCTGTTGCTTGTCTTTCCGAGAAATCCGGAAAGGCTGACCATTCGCGAATACGAAGGCACAATCGAGGGATTCACCATCGAACTAGCAGGCAACAACGACACTTTCCTCGCTGGTTGGCCATGGGGAACCGCACAAACACAAACAGACGAATGGACGGAAAACCTCCCGTTGGCAATTCGAGACAAGCTCGACCTCCAAGCCAAAATGGCGCTCAATTTTCCTGTCCATGCACAGGAAATCTTCAAGATCGATGAGAAATCCAATAAGGTCAGGATCATCCAACGAACCGAGCATCACTATTGGGAAAACGATTGGAACATCCCCAAGTTCGCTTACGGCATCATGCCACCCTTGATGGCGATCGCCGAACGCGAAAAGCTGATCGTTACGCGAGATACGGTTGATGTTGACTCCCCGACAGAAGGCAAGCTTGAAGATCTTGACCTCGCCTCAATCTACGGTCCGACTTTGGCGGTCCTGGGTCGTTCTACCCTCACCTACTCCCTCGACCTCCCTGACATCGATGCTTGCATCGTCACACCAAGCTTCAACATGGAACATCGCTGGATAGATGCTGCCAACAAAGCCTTCCAAGGTGGCGTCAAATGGTCCTGGGGAGGCCTCGCACCATACGAATTGCTCCAATTCGACGTCCCGGGCGGCGGTCGAGGCGGCGACAATATCAGCCCCTTTACCTGGCAATTCGGCCTCACGACTGCATTGCAGGGCTATTTCCTCCTCTCTGACAGCAATCGTGCGTTGCTTAGGATGCGCGTCAACCACCGATTCGTCGAACCGCTGGATCAATATCAATACAAGAACATGGCTCGTCACCGCATGGAACCCTTCTCGGGATTGCAATACCCTGTGATGTTCAGAAGCATCTACCCGCTGGGAGTCAGCTACGAGGAAAACCAAGGCACCAAATACAACTACGGCGACTGCAACGAGGCCTCTTCAGTCATCGCATGGGTTGCGGATCTGCTTGCCGAACGATTTGGCTTCCAAGACCTTGTCAAGGCCAATTGGAGCTACCTCAAGTACAATATGACCCATCAAAAGGTGATGGACGACTGGGCATACCACTCAGGTTCATGCCGAGAAGATGGCGCGGGAGCCTGGATCGATATGCTGAACGGCGAATACGCAGGATTCATCAGCCACGCCCGTGCAGCACGAATCGCCAAGGACAAAGCCGAACAAGACGATGCAATCTACAGAGCCGCAAAACGATCCGTCCCAACCTTGGTCAGGCTTAGGTTCCATACTTGGATGAACCAACCCAACGACCCCAAGGCTCCGGGCAGGACAATCTCACTCGTCACGGGATTCGGTGAATACGGTCCAAAAACCTACCCGAATCCACTGAGGAACAACTCCAATGTCGCCTCCGCCATGGATCTCTTCGACTTCTCGCAGGGCGCACCTGGCGCCCTCTTCCAACTCTATGACAAGTACGTCAAACACGATGTCCAGCAATACATGCTCAACTTCTCAATTCCGACACTGACTGAATCAGGTAAAATCGCTTGCAATGAACGATACCTGCAACCAATCGCGTTCTTCAAAACCCCAGAAATGAATCTGGAACACTATGCAGATCAAATCATTGAATCAAAAGCCGATTTCTGGCAACGGGATTGGCCGGGAATCACGGTAGCATATCCACTCGCGCTCACGCTGGCAACAACCCTAAATGCGCCAATCCTAACCAATTGCGTCAATGCAAAAATCATCGACTTCACCTTCGAACCAGCAACCAAAAAGCTGACTCTGGAACTGGAAGCCTCTGAATCCTCCCTCGCAACCCTGGTCTCGCCAAAGGCCATGATGGTCAACAACCAGCAAATCACAGTCACCCAAGGTACCACAAAGCTCCCGCTGAAACCTGGGAAAAACATTATTGAGGCGAACTACTAAGCAGTCGAAGATTGACAACAAAAAATAAAAAAAAGGAAGAAGAAATCGTGGTTATCTCCTGTACGCGCCGTGACGCAGAAAATCGCCGTTATGCCCCTCCGCCCATCGGCAATGGCGACCTGTCTTTGCAAATTGATTATTGTGGCTCCATGACGCAGCGCGAGTATTCCGCCGAACGTGCGGTGCCGGTGATTTGCCGTGCGGGTGTGCGCTACGATTTCGGCACTAGGCCTTTGGTGCGTTTTGGTGCTTTCCAGTGTGGTCCCGAGGGTGCCGGCGAAGTCGCGGACTGGGAACAGAGCCTTGATCCGCGCTATGGCGTCGTAGCCTCGACCACGACCTACGCTGATGGTCGGCAGCAACAAGCCAGCAGCTTCTGCATGCTTGATCGTAACGTCATCGTGCTCCGCCGTCGCATAAGCGGCAAGGGCGATTTCGTCTTCACCTACACGCTCAAAGGCCGGCGTATGCTCGCAAGCGGGATGCCGGACACAGGCATTGACTACCACATTGACGGGCAAAGCCAATACCGAGGCAAGATTTTTATCCTTGCAGACCAGCCAGTCACAACGGAAATCGAAGACCGAAGCGGTCCCCTTGGAGACTGCGATGTCACCTGGACCATCCGCTCAACGGCACCGGACATCACTCTGTTCATGGCATTCGACGACTGCGTCCCCGAACAATTGCTCGCCCTCGGTTACGATGGACTACTCGCCGAGCAACGCAAACTTTGGGATGAGTACTGGGAAGAGGGCTGGGTCGAATTGCCGGATAAAAAGCTTCAGGAGGTCTATGCCACTTCCCAGTACCACCTGCGCATCAATGCCACCCGTTGGTCCATGCCTGTCGGTCTCTTTCCTTCCCATTGGGATGGTCGCTACTTCGGCTTCGACGAAATGTTCATGTTCCGCGGACTGGCCAGCTCCGGGCATCTCAGCGTGGCTCGTCGCGTGCCCGAATTTCGCCGCAGCCACCTTGAAGCGGCGCAGACTCGCGCCCATAGGTACTTCGGCAAGATCGGTGCCGGCGCAGCCCGTTTCGTGTGGGAAACCGTGGAAGTTCCCGGCATCGAAGGCGCTCCTCCTGGATTCTGGCTGGAGCACATCTTCCATATGTCCACTATCGCCTGCAGTGCAAATGACTACTACCGCTATACCGGCGACCTCGATTACCTGCGGCAATGCGGCTATCCCCTATTGCGAGGCTGTGCGGAATTCTTCCGCGTCCACGCCATCTATGAGGAGGCTTCAGGTCGGATCTACGTTGGCAAATGTACGGATTTGGAGCGTCTTGGCGCCGCCCGTGAAAACGCCTACATGACCAGCTGCGGCGCCATCAATACCCTCAATGCCGCTGCTGATGCCACCGATGTCCTCGACGAAGACAAGGAGCTTGCCGTGGAATGGCGCCGGCTTGCCGATGGCCTTAGGCGCCACCTCCCCAACGATGGTGAAAAGTACATTCCCTATCCGGGTTGTCCCGACAAGAGCGTCGCTGTTTTCAGTGGCATCTTCCCCTTTCCTGCCCTGCCGAAAGACGACCCGATGCAGCGCCGCGCCTTGGACGACTTTCTCGCCGTCGCTGAAACTGCCGGCAACATGTACCCGGTAGGAACATCGATTTGCTCATGGTATGCGGCTTGGATGGCCATCGTCTATGCTCGTTTGGGCGATGGCGATGCCACACTGGAACTGCTGAGCAAGACCGCTGCCGCAACCGGTTGTTTCTCGGAAATCTTCGAGATTTACGAGACAGGGCATCGCCCCTGGTTCACGACGGCAGAGGGCAGCTTTGTCCAGGCCATCAATGAGCTTTTGGTGCAGGATGGACGGGTCGGCGTAGCGATGCCGTCAAGTTGGAAGAACGTGGCCTTCAAGCTCCCCGGTCTCTACGGCAAGACCATTACTGTTCAAGGCTGACAAGATTCCCCCGCACTTTTTAGGGGAACCACGAATGGACTCGAATAAACACCAATGACTTTTGTTTCAGTCCCTTGACCAGTGACATCGTCTGAGTACGGGCACCCGGGGTGCTCGTACCTAGCCCGTAGCGACGGAGATTGGGGAGGAAGACAACGCATGAAACGCAACAGGCGCGTCCACCGGGATTGGGGACGCGCCTGTATGGGTTAAGTAAAAGCCTTATTGGCTAAGACAATTACATCATGGCACCCACGTTCTTGATGAAGTCCATGCGCTTCTTGGCGTCGGCTTCAGCCTTTGCGTAGAGCTCTTCTGCCTGGGAAGGATTAACCTTGAGGAGGAGCTTGTAGCGGCCTTCGGAACGGATGAAGTTCTGGAAGGCGCCTTCGACTGCTTCCTTCTTGACATCCCAGCTGAACGGAGTTTCGGCGGCTGGATTGTAGCGATAGACAGGATAGTATCCTGATTCGACAGCCAGCTTCTGCTCGGTCTGGGTCTTGCTCATGTCGATGCCGTGGGCGATGCAAGGAGCATAGGCGAAGATGATGGACGGACCATCATAGGCCTCGGCTTCCTGGAATGCCTTCAAGGTCTGGGCGCGATCGTAACCGAGGGCGACACTTGCCACGTAAACATAGCCGTAGCTCATGCACATGAAGCCCATGTTCTTCTTGTAGGTCTGCTTGCCACCAGCTGCAAACTTGGCGACTGCGGCGGTCGGCGTTGACTTGGAAGCCTGTCCACCGGTGTTGGAGTAGACTTCGGTATCCAGGACGAGGATGTTGACATTCCTGCCGTTGGCGACGACGTGGTCGATACCGCCGAAACCGATGTCGTTTGCCCAACCGTCACCACCGATGATCCAGACGGACTTGTCAGTGAAGTAATCCTGGAGTTCGATGACCTTTGCGACGAGTTCGCAACCGGAATCTGCGTACTTGGCGAGGACAGCCTTGCATGCTTCCTGGGCTGCAATCGCTTCTTCAGTCTTGCTGTTGTCCCAGAATGAGAGTGCGTTATTGATCGCATCCTTCAGGTCTGCAGGAGTCTTTTCGTTTTCGAGGAGCCTTCCGCAGTAGTCTTTGAGCGTCTCCCTGTTGGAATCGAGTGCGTAGCGCATGCCGAGACCGAATTCCGCATTGTCTTCGAAGAGTGAGTTGGCCCATGAAGGACCGCGTCCATTCTTAGCCTTTGCGTACGGGATGGTCGGGAAAGTACCGGAATAGATTGAGGAGCATCCGGTTGCGTTGGCAACAATCATGTTTTCGCCGAACAGCTGCGAGACGAGCTTGACGTAAGGCGTTTCGCCGCATCCTGCGCAAGCGCCGGAGAACTCGAACAACGGCTGACGGAGCATCGCGCCCTTCAGCGATGTCGGCTTGTTGGCGCCCAGGATGTTGTCTTCGGTGCTCTCGAAGAACTTCTCGTTGGCGTTTTCGCCAGCAACGCGTTCTTCCTCGAGGGTGGACCAGACCAACGCCTTCTTGGCATCTTCCCTGCCGCTGAGCGGGCACTGCTCCAAGCAGACTCCGCAACCCATGCAGTCTTCGATGTAAACCTGAACCTTGAACTTCAAACCTTCAGCCTTGGGAATCGGATCCTTGACGGCGAAGGAAGCAGGCGCGTTGGCAAGATCTTCGACCTTGAACAATTTGGTACGGATAGCAGCGTGCGGGCAAGAGGATGCGCAGACACCGCACTGGATGCAGTTTGCGACGTTCCACTTGGGAACTGCAGGTGCAAAGCCGCGCTTTTCGAGAGCCGCAGTACCGGTTGGCAACGTGCCGTCGATGGACATTGCGGACACTGGGATTGAATCGCCGTCGTTTCTCATCGATGGCTCGATAATCTTCTTGGCAAAGTCGTTGGCATCATCTGGAATCAGCTTGAGGGGTTCAGCAAATGGGATGCCATCGAGTGACGCAGGAACCTTGATTTGTACGCAAGCGTCTGCCGCAGCGTCAACCAGTTCGTTATTCATATCGACGACAGCCTGTCCCTTCGATGCGAACGCCCTGGCGTTGAGTCTCTTCATTTCCTTGGAAGCTTTGTCGAATGGGACGATCCCCGAAACCTTGAAGAAAGCGACCATCATGACGGTGTTTGCGCCCTTTCCGCGGAGACCTGGCTTCGTCTTGACGATCTCTTCGGCATTGACATTGTAGAACTTAATGTCATTTTTGATGATGTATTCCTGCATGTCACGGGTGAGGCGCGAGAACACTTCGTCGTTGTCGTAGGGTGAATTGAGCAGGAAGGTACCGCCTTTCTTGAGTCCTTTGAGGAGGTCGTAACGCCCGATGTATGCAGACGTTGAGCAGGACACGAAATCCGGGCTGGTGACCAGGTAGGTTGACTTGATCGGGCTATCGGAGAAGCGGAGGTGCGAGCAGGTCAAGCCGAAAGACTTCTTGGAGTCGTAGGCGAAGTATGCCTGCGCGTCCTTGTCGGTAAGGTTTCCGATGACCTTGATCGTGGTCTTGTTGGCACCAACGGTACCATCGCCGCCGAGACCGTAGAACATGCAAGAGGTGGTGCCTTCGGGTTCCGTGGCGATGATCTCGTCAATAGGCAGAGACGTATTGGTGACGTCGTCGTTGATGCCTACGGTGAATCCGTGGAAGCCGCCCTTTTCGAGGTGCTTGAAGACGGCGAGGATCATGGAAGGCGTGAAGTCCTTGGAGGACAAGCCGTAGCGACCACCGATGACGGTAATTGCGGGATTGTTCACAGCAATCTTGACGTCCATGTAGAGGGGTTCGCCGATCGCGCCAGGTTCCTTGGTGCGGTCCAGGACGGCGATGCGCTTGCAGGTGACCGGGAGGGCGGCGAGGAACTTGTCCGCATAGAACGGACGATACAAGCGGACTTTGATCAGACCGTACTTGGTTCCACGCTTGGCGTTCAAGTAGTTGATGGTTTCTTCGATCGCTTCGCAGCTGGAACCCATAGAGACGATCACGTCAGTCGCATCCGGTGCGCCGACGTAGTCGAACAGATGGTATTGACGTCCGCAGACAGCAGCCAACTGATCCATCTTCGCCTGGACGATATCGCCGCAGGCATCATAGAATTTGTTGACGGTTTCGCGTCCTTGGAAATAAACGTCGCCATTTTGCGCTCCGACTTTGCAGACCGGTTTTTCTGGCTTCATGGCGCGTGCGCGGAATTCTTCGATCGCTGCCTTGTCAATCATGGTAGCGATCGTGTCGTACGAAAGTTCCTCGTACTTGTGGACTTCGTGCGAGGTGCGGAAGCCGTCGAAGAACTGGAGGAAGGGAACCTTTGAGGGATAGGTTGCCAAGTGCGCGACGAGCGCCATATCGTGCTCTTCCTGGACGGAAGCTGCGGCGAGCATGGCAAAACCGGTGTTGCGGCAGGCCATCACGTCAGAATGGTCGCCGAAGATGGCGAGCGACTGGCAAGCCAATGAACGCGCGGTGACGTGGAAGACGGTGGGAAGCAACTCGCCTGCGATCTTGTACATGTTGGGGATCATCAGGAGCAAGCCCTGGGAAGCCGTGTAGGTCGTGGTCAAGGAACCGGCGGCAAGCATGCCATGGACTGCACCGGCCGCACCGGCTTCAGATTGCATCTCAACGACGGATACCTGCTTGCCCCAAATATTCCTCTTGTCCTCGGCTGCCCACTGGTCAACCCATTCGCCCATCGTGGACGATGGAGTGATAGGATAAATCGCTGCTGTTTCACTTAATGCATAAGCGATGTACGCGGCTGCATAGTTGCCATCTTGAGTGTTGATTTTTACCGACATTCTCTACTTCTCCTAGACTAGGATTGATGTTCGTTCCTCGCGGAACCCCGATAGACACCCTGCTCTTGCGAACAGAGAATTGAATAAAAAATCCAACCTTGACCCCGAAAAGCCAAGGGCATTACATAAAATTGATAATATACTACAAATCTATTTTTTTGCCCGACTTTACCATGCATTTATTGACAAACAAACTTGAGAGATGACATTTTGCTACTTGTCACATCAAAAAGCTTAATTTGGAACAATGAAAATGGAGCTTCAGGACAAAGTACAGGATTTGCTTGACCGTGTTGTCGAGCAGGGTTTGGAATGCGGTTGCCAAGCGGCAGTCTATATCGACGGGAAGCTTGAGGTCAATGCCTATGCGGGCTGGACGGATTGGTCCAAGTCGCGTCCCGTTGACGAAAACACCCTATTTCCCGTGTATTCGACGGGCAAGGCGCCATGCTCGACCTCCTTTCACCGATTGGTCGAAGACGGACTTGTTGACTATGACACCGAGGTTCGCGAGTTCTGGCCCGAATTTGCGTGCAACGGCAAGGAATCGATGACGGTCAGGCACATTCTCAGCTACAGGGGCGGTCTCTACATCCAGCCAAAATCAACGCTAAAGGAACTCGCAGACTTCAAGCTGATGACAGAAAGAATGGCGATGGCAGCTCCAGCCCACAAGATCGGAGAATTCCAACGCTACCATCCCATGACATACGGCTGGCTGGTCGCGGGAATGATATGCCACTTGTTGAACGACTTCGACTACCCGGCAATCTTCCGAAAGCTAGTCGGAAAACCTGCCAAGATGGATCATTTCCACTATGGGGCGACACTTCAGGAGCTGGAGAATTCCGCCATGATGGTTCCATCGCAGGATGGTCGATTCTACGATCGCGACGGATTGGATTTCCTCAACACTCTTGAGGCTCGAACCTGCTGCAATCCTGCCAGTTGCGCGATGTCCAACGCCCTTTCGATCGCCAATCACTACCATGCGCTTGACCAGGGAATGCTGCTTGCCCCAGAAACGATCGCCAATGCCACGCAACCTTGCCGTGACGCAAACGATCCCTTTGAATTCAAGGCTGGGAACTGGGTGCTCTTCGGGCTAGGATACATGCTGTCGGGGCCAAAGTCCGATCCCGGTCAGATTTTCGGCCATGGCGGCTGGAGCGGAGCCGAAGGATTGCTGGACCGTAAAAAGCATATGGCGATCGGTTTGACGAGAAACCTTTTCGCAGATCCCAACGCCGCCAGGGACAACGCACTCTTCAAAGCCCTGGGATTCTCCCAGCGTGATTGGTAGGCTTTTTTAACGCAAAACAAAGAGTTCGAGAAGACCGCAGAGTTAGGTACGGGCACCCGGGGTGCTCCTACTCAAAAGCCGTTACATTTTTTCGCCTTGGTTTTGTGTCGTTTTTATAGGCACAAAAAAAGCCGGCATTCCAAATCGTGGAATACCGGCTTAAATTGTCTTACGACCTATTGGTCTTAGAACTCAGCTGCGACCTTAAAGCCCCAGAGGATGTTGCAACCATTCTTGCTGTTGAAGTTGTTGGGTCCCTTCCAGGATTCGCGGACATCGTGGTCAAGTGCCCATGCCATCTGCATCAGAGGACCGAACTTGATGTTTTCGGTGATGGCATAGTCGAGGTTGACTGTCCAGACGAAGGTGCTGAGGGCGTTCTTGTAGTGATCGAGCTGCCTGTCGCCAGGATAGGTGCCGCCATTGTAGCGACCATTGCCCCAGTAGAGTTCACCCTTGTTGGTCAAGGTCAGCTTTTCGATGATTTCATATTCGTGGGAAGCGAAGAGCTTCGCATACCACTTGTCATTTTCGTGATCGCAGGCAACCCAGATACCGGGCTTGAAGCGGAGACCCGTGGTCAATTTCAGCGACAATTCGCGGTTCTGCTCCCAGCGGTTGTGGAGGACATCGCCTGCGCGCTTGGGATAGTCCCAGTAGGTGTAGCAGAGGTCGATTTCCAAGGAATTGATGCCAGGGACTTCTTCAAACTTGTATGCATATCCGATGTACCAGTCGATTTCTTCCGGTTCGTAAGCAATTCCGATTTCCTTGTTGGTATCGTTCCAGTCATGGGCAACCCAGATACCGGCATAGAAACCGAAATCCCAGCTCAAGTTTGCATCACCAAAGATCATGCTTTCCGGGTTAACAACCTTACCCTTCGACATGTATCTTGCCTGATAGTCTACTTGCAAGGAGATGGTGGGGATCCAGGCATCCTTTTCAGCCTTGACTTCAACTTCCTGTGCACGGACTTGAAGACCAATCAACATTGCCACCGCAATCATTCCAAAAATCTTTTTCTTCATGTTTTTCTCACCCTATGTTTTTGGTTGATTTCTCGCCGGCGTGCGCACGGCATAAATGAAAACAATCTGTTTTCCTGGTTTACCTCTCAAGGTATTCCTTACCTTAACCCCACAATTGAGTTTTTGCAAGCTAATCAGACACAAAAAATTAATTATCCCTAATAAAAGTTGAGTTTTCGTAAAAATTCGAGTTTTGCGCTTGCAAAGGTTAAAAGTGTCTATATTTTAAGTTTTGGTGGCTCCACGATTGCACCTCTGAACAAATATCATATCGGGGTCTACATGGCCTTACTTTCACTAGGACTGCAGAGTGAATGAAATCTGGATCCACCATCTTAAAGATTTGAATCGGCGCGGCTCGGGATTTCCAAGCCGCGCTTTTCATTTGTCATTCTCCAGCTTTCTTGACCAGCATCTTGACATTGTACTTTTTCATCAGTCCATCTACGTAGGTCCTGACGGCTTTGCCTTGTTTATCCTGCTTGAGGCTATCGACGATTTGCGGTTTCACGTCATCAAAGGATTTGATTTTGGTTTCGCCCGCCTTGATCAAGTGGTAGCCAAATTGAGTTTTGACGACATCTGAGACCTCGCCTTCCTTCAGCTTAAGCAGGGCGGCTTCGAATTCTGGAACCATTTGTCCTTTGCGGAATTCACCGAGGCTTCCTCCTTGCTTGCCCGATGGGCATGTGCTGTGCTCTTGCGCCAACTCCTCGAACTTGGCTCCTTCTTTCAATTGCTTTTGGATATCCTTGATTTTGGCGAGAGCCGCGTCTTCCTGTTCCTTTGTTGCTTTTTCGCCAGGTTTGTCAGTGGGGCTAATCAGGATATGCGCCGCGCTCAAAGTAACTAAGGAATCCTTGTTGTCTTCGTACTCCTTTTTGGCTTCCTCATCCGTGACCTCGATTGCCTCGATTTGCTTTTTAATGAGTTCCTGAGCCATCATCAACTTGGCTTGCTTCAAGGCGAACTCCTCGGTATCCTTGCAATTGAACTGCTTGAGGATATTCGCGAGGATATCTTTTCCCTGAGGTTGGTTTTCTAGTTCTGCCAATTGCTCCTTGACCTTCTCAACATCAGGCTTCATTCCCAGGGCTTCAGCTTCGATTCCAACAATCGTCTGCTGGACATACCCCTCAGCCATCATGGGGATGACCTGCTCGATCTCTTCCTTGGTCACTTCGTGCCCTCTCTTGGCAGCCATATCCAGCTGAAACATGATGAGATTTCTAATTTCTTCGCCCGTCACGAACTTCCCGTCGCCGTAGCTGGCAAGCTTGTCAGGTATCATCTTGAGCAATTCAGCCGCGTCGAACTTTGCCGGAGCCTGCGGTTGTACGGCAGGAGCGGCGGCGTCTTGCGACAGCGCACTCATCCCAATTGCCAAAGCCGCAATCGACAACATCCTCTTAAATAATGAACTCATTTTTTTTCCTTTGCGTTTGTTTTGTTTGTTTTATTACCTATTGTTGACACCAGTCGAATCTGGTGCAATACATTTGTAACTTCCAGGGCATTTGCACTGGCGATTGGCGCAAACACCTTTGGATTAGTCGCCTTTGCCAATGCGATTCCTGTTTTGGCGACATCTGGATTTGGAGCTTTTCCCTTTAGGCGCGCCATGAGCTTCAGGTAGTCGGCATTGTTTTTCCGTTGTTCTCCCAGTCTCCACAATCCGCTCAGCGACACGGGTCCTTCTCCGCCAGCCAATTGCCCTGCGACCACTCCTTTCAATTCGTTTGGCATCGCACTCCATCTGCAGCTCGACGCCAATTCGTAGGCCAATCGGCCTGCGAACAAGCCTTCGGAGTCCTTGTACAGACGATCCGCTTCAGCCTTCGTCGAAAACGAACCATACCGGAAAAATGGATTTTGCGGGAATTTCGCTTTTAGTTCCCGCAGGATTTTTTCGACATCCTGTTGTGTCTGTGTCACGATAGCCTGGTCAAGCTTTGTCAGGATATCGAGGTTTGCCTGTTGCCATTCGGAACGCCTGAGCACTTCGAGTTGTTGTTTTTGGAAGCTGATGAAATCCTTGAAAGTCTCCGATTGGTTCAGGACTGGCAGATGCGGCACGAGAGTTTCCAAGTTGGTCTCCAGATCCTTTGAGGTTTCCCAAGGCATTCTTCGGCAGAATCTAGCCAGGGCTTCCAGTGCGGGAGGTGCATTTCTGAAATCCAGCAATTCCGGACTTATGTCTCCTTCAGCCTCGACGTTGCTCAGGTGCTCGTCCAGCTCATTGAAGTGTCCTTTTCTAAGGAGTTCATTGGCGGTTTCAACAAGCTGCCTGATCTCCTGCTTCCTCAAAGCCGCAGTTGCGTAGGGATCCTCGGGATTGGATTCCAGCAGCTTTGTCAGGCAGTTGATCGCATCATCGGTCCGTTCCTCGCGTATCAATGTTGCCGACAGCGACGTCAACTGCGCGCGCGTACGGTCAAACTCAGGGGGCTTTGCACGGTCACGACACCCTACCATCGCCAAACTTATCAGAAAGACGATGAAAATTTGCTTGGATAATTGGCAAAGTGTCATTGACAAATCACTTTAATAGGGTGTAGCGAATCAATAGTTGTTATGAATTAACAGAAAATATATAACATATCACAACTAGGAGAATTAGGCAAGATGGAGCGTCAAGACGGCAGGCGTAACGATCAATTGCGCAATGTAGAATTTACGTGCGGCTTTCAACGTCATCCTGCGGGGTCGGTTCTGGCGACTTTCGGGAATACCCGTGTGATTTGCGCGGTAAGCGTCGAGGAAGCAGTTCCCCGTTGGATGAAGGAACAAGGCAAGACCGGCGGCGGCTGGATTACCGCCGAATACCAGATGCTCCCCAGTTCCACGGAACAACGGACGGAGCGGGAAGCCGTCCGAGGGAAGCTCTCGGGACGGAGTTCGGAGATCCAGCGCCTGATCGGTCGCAGCCTGAGGGCGGCGGTTGACCTGGAAAAGCTCCCGGGGCTTACATTGCATATTGACTGCGACGTACTGGACGCCGATGGCGGGACTCGTTGCGCCTCGATCACAGGCGCCAGCTTGGCGCTGGAACTGGCAGTGGCAAAACTGATCAAGGACGGCATCCTGACGGAAAGCCCACTGCTGGCGCGAGTCGCGGCGGTATCCGTCGGAATGCTCCAACAGGAAGGATTGTTGGATTTGTGCTATGTTGAGGATTCCGCCGCAGACGTTGACATGAATGTGATTATGACGGACAAGGGCAGGTACGTGGAGCTTCAGGGAAGCGGAGAAGAAGCCACGTTTTCTGACGATGACCTCGCAACCCTGCTCAATCTCGCCAAAAATGGACTGAAGACGATTTTCGACTTGCAAGGGCAAGCCCTCCGCAATTACCTAGAAAACTAGAAATTTAACCACGATATTCGGAGTCGTACAATGAAACTGACATTAGCCACACTGGTCACGTTAGCCACAATAACCTCGGCTATCGCTGATTTGCCCCTTGCGTTCCATGCAGGCAAAATCGAAGCCGTACAAGTCACCACCGAGGCGCAACGATTCACTAATCTGGCAAAATGCGCTGCGCAAAACAAGAAATCCCCGACAAGCGAAGTACAGGAAGATCTATGCGAAGACAAGGGACCGGCTGAAGGGAAGCAATTTGTAATCCTGAAAATCACCCCCACACCCGCGCGTACTATCAGCCCATTTGACTATAAACTAGTGTCCGATGGGAATGATTACCCCTGCTTGAGCCTCGCCTTGGTCAGCAACAACGTCTATGATTTCCGGCGTAGCGTCCACGAAAGCAGCGAACCGATCTACCTGATTTTCGAAACTCCGTCCGATCTCGAAAATGTGATGTTCACCTGCGTGTATGCGGGAATCCCGTACTTGCCAATCGGACCGATCCAATTGATTGAAAAACCCGCAGCCACTGAAGAAGCAGAAAAGCCCGTAGCCGAAGCAGAAAAACCAGCTGCTGCTAAGGAAGAAGAAGAAAAGCCAGCAGCCAACGACGAAGAAGAAGAGTAATGATCCAATTGGAAGCAAGAAAACTAGCTTTCTTCCTATGCGCGACGATGTTGCTTCTCGCCTTGGTGTTTGTGTTTTCGAATTCGGGTTCCAAATCATCGCTTGCCATCGCCATGCCTTTTCTCAAGGGTCAGCGCAACGCGGAAGCCACCGTAACCAATGCCGCCTACCTCTTCAATCCACAACAGGCGGAACTCGACGAACAAGTGAAAAAACTCCAACAGGAACTCCTGGATCTTGAACTTAGAATCGGGACGATGAAGGCATTGCACACGGAAAACGCAAGACTGAGAGCCGAACTGCGATTGCGACCATTCCCGGGCTGGCAGCCGGTACGCGCTGAGATACTGCTCCGCGATCCCGCCTTTTGGGATTATTCCTTCGTGGTTGACAAGGGTTCCTCGGACGGCATTGCTCCAGGCGCAATCGTCACAGTCGGTGGTGCCGTGGCAGGACGGGTCAGAGAGGTTAACAGGCACAGCGCAAGGGTCGATACGATCCTTGCGCCAACGTGCCAATTCAGCGTCGTGCTTGATGGTTCAGATCATACCGGAATCATCCGAGGCGCAAGGGGAACCAACGGCAAGTCGGATTATCGATGCGAAATCAACTTCCTTCCATTGGACATCGATCCCATCCCAGACCATCTGGTCATGACCTCGGGCCTGGGGGGAACCATGCCAGGAGGCATCCCCGTGGGGACAATCGTACCCGTCAACGGGCTACTGAAAACCGATATTGACCACGCAAGGTCAATGGCTTTCCTATTGCCCAGGGCAAATCTCCAGAAAATCAATTTCGTAACCATACTTGTTCGCAACCCATAAACCCAAGGAGACCTGAAAACATGAAACGCGCAGTTATCGCAGGCCACATCGATTTGGACGTCATACCTTATTTCCCCAATCCTGTCGAGCTGGTTCCTGGTCGTCTCTTCGAAGTCGGAGCCTCCCAATTTGCCACTGGCGGTGCCGTATCGAACACAGGAATGACCATGCTTATCCTTGGCACACCCGTAACCCTGATGGGCAAGATAGGCGACGATTCCTTCGGTTCCCAAATCCTGGACATCCTGAAGGCTCGCCAGCCTGGGTTGGAAGCCGGAATGACCATCGTTCCTGGAGTCACCACATCCTACTCGATCGTGGTCAATATCCCTGGCATTGACAGGATGTTCTTCCACTGCCCTGGAGCCAATGGAAGCTATGTCAGCGACGATGTCAACTGGGCAAAGCTGAAAGGCGCATCCCTCTTCCATTTCGGATACCCAGCCTTTATGGCAGCCATGTATGCCAACGGCGGAGAGGAGCTGACCAAAATGTACAAGACCGCCAAGTCCTACGGCGTGACCACCTCCATGGATCCAGGTCTGCCGGATGCCACAGGCCCCGCAGGAAAAGTCGATTGGAAAGGCGTGCTGGCACGTACCCTGCCCTACTGCGACATCTTTATGCCCAGCGCCGAGGAATTGCTCTATATGCTCGCCCCGGAAAAGGTCGGGAAAGGCGACAACTTGACTCCTCCCGAACTCTCCGAACTAGGTTCCATGATGCTTAGCCTGGGGTCTGCAATCGTTGCCGTGAAGCTGGGTTCACGAGGAATGTACATCAGAACCGCTTCCAAAGACCGTCTCAGCGCAATGGGAGCGAGCGCCCCGAAAGATCTTTCGGGCTGGGCAGACTTGGAGATGATTTTCCCAATCTACAAGGAAGAGTGTTTCCGCGGCGCCACCGGCGCGGGCGACTCCAGCATCGGCGGCTTCCTCTGCGCCCTGCTCCGAGGCTACAACCTCCACGACGCGGGACTCTTCGCCGCCGCAGTCGGAGCCTGCAATGTGGAAGCGCCAGATTCACTCGGCGGAATCAAGACCTGGGAAGAAACCAATGCCAGAATCCAAGCCGGATGGGAAACAAAAGCAATCGAAAACAATGACCCGAGCTGGACAAAAGACAGCCAAGGCGTCTGGATCAAAAAGTAAAATTCGACCCTGAAGAAATTTACCTAAAAAAAGCAGTTGTTGTCATGGCATCAACTGCTTTTTTTGGGGTTATATCGATGCAGCAGCGCAAGGATTTTCTTCGATTTACAGCTTCGCGGCTTCGGCTTGGATTTGCTTGAGATGGTCTGGTCCGACAAAGCTCTCCGCGTAGAGTTTGCAGATGTTTTCGGTTCCGGAAGGTCGCAATGCGCACCATCCATTCTTGGTGACGATCTTGAGTCCTCCAATTGAAGCGTCATTCCCAGGTGCCTGGGTAAATGCTGCCTCAATGGGGTCGCCAGCCAGGGAATCAATGCCAATTGTTTCGGGACTCAAGGATGAAATGTGATCCTTCTGCTCCTTCGTTGCTGGAGTATCGATTCTGGCATAGTGGTATTCGCCGAATTCATCGACGAGCTTCTTGTAGTGTTGTCCTGGATCCTCCCCAGTCTTGGCGGTGATTTCCGCTGCGAGCAAGGCTAGGATTATGCCATCCTTGTCAGTCGTCCAAGTATCGGCATTGAATCTGAGGAATGAAGCTCCCGCACTTTCCTCGCCGCCAAACCCAAGCCACTTGCTGGAAAGACCCGGAACAAACCACTTGAATCCGACTGGAACCTCGTAGACCTGACGACCCAACTTTTCGGCGACCCGGTCAATCATCGAACTTGAAACCAGGGTTTTTCCGATTTTGATATCGGCAGCCCATTGAGTTCGGGTTGTGTACAAGTACTGGATTGCGACCGCGAGATAATGATTTGGATTCATCAACCCGACGGACGGGGTGACGATTCCGTGGCGATCGAAATCAGGATCGTTGCCAAAGGCAATGTCGAATTGATCCTTGAGGGCAATCAATCCCGCCATGGCGTATTGCGAGGAGCAATCCATCCGGATTTTGCCGTCATGGTCAACGGACATGAAACTGAAAGTCGGATCCGGAAAATCATTTTTTGGAGTAATGTCCAGATTGTATCGTTGTGCGATTTTGGCCCAGAATGCGAGTCCCGCCCCGCCGAGCGCATCTGCTCCGATGCTGAGTTTTGCGTTGGCGATCGCTTCCATGTCGATGATGTTCTTGAGGTCTTCGATGTATGGGGTAGCATAGTCGTACTGGGCGACATATGGCGACTTGTCAGCTTTGGCCCTTGAGATTCTCTTTACATTCCGATTGTTGTCTTTGAGATAGTTGTTAGCCTGGTCGGCAATCCACTTTGTCGCATCGGTATCGGCTGGACCTCCGTGGGTTGGATTGTACTTGAATCCGCCGTCTTGAGGAGGGTTGTGCGAGGGTGTCACGACAATACCGTCGGCTTGTCCTCGTACACGCTTTCGATTATAGGTGATGATTGCATGTGATATGACCGGCGTCGGGGTATAGCCTCCATCGGCGGCGATTCTCGCAAAGACTCCATTTGCCGCAAGGACTTCGACGGCGGTGTTGTGCGCCGGTTCCGATAGTGCGTGCGTATCCATTCCGATAAAGAGCGGACCATCGACGCCTTCTTTTTTTCGATAATCGCAGATAGCCTGTGTGGTCGCTGCGATATGCGCATCGGTGAAGCTTGTGTTTATTGAGGTTCCACGATGTCCCGAGGTTCCAAACACGACTTTTTGGTTAGGGTCGTCCAGATTTGGGAATTCGGAATAGTACTTGGTTATCAGTTTCGGGATATTGGGCAATAGCGTTCTTGGGACTGGTTTTCCTGCCAATTCTGAGAGCATAGTGGTCACTCCTGAGAAATGAATTACAATCCGAGGATGGCTTTGATGTCATCCATGTTATCTTGCTCTTTCGTGAAGTAGAAATCCGGTGTAGCTGGAATCGTCTTGCCGTCAGCCTTTGCACGCAATGCACCGCCACCTGTCAGGTTGACGAGGATATTGTCCTTCGGGTTGATGGTTTTTTCAGCTACTGCATTAAAGAGTGAGGCCAGGCAAACTTCCGCAGCCTTGTCCAGATCAATTCCCTCGAGATCCTGGAAGAGTTCCCCGGCCCGTTTGGCCTGCTCATCTGTCGGGACATAGAAGAGTCCAAGTGATTCAGCAAGTGCGTCGAACAAGCCACCTGTGGGACCATATGGTGGTTTTCTGTTGCTGAGGACTGGCGAATAGGCTTTCATGGCAGCGGCGCGTGCTTCTTCCTCGGGGATTTCAGGTAGTGTGCGCGACTGTTTCGCCCAGGCATCCGCCAAAATCGTAAATGATTCTGCTTGCGAGAGATGCAATCTTGGCAGGTGTTGTCCGAACTGCCCATCCGTAATCAATCTCCAGGCCATTTCCCAGGCGGCGATAGCGCCCGTGCCCGAACCGACTGCTTGGAAGTAGTGGTCTGGAATCGCATTGATCGCTTCGGTTCCAGCGAGCATCACGGTACCCATGCCGTCGCGGCGGGCGACGTTCTTGGCTCCGCCTTCGGGAAAGTACGGCTCCAGTTCGCAGATATGGTTCGCCAGCTGGATCGCATCGAAATAATCAGCATCCTTGAGCACGACGAGCTTGACGCAATCGGCTTTGGGGATTGTGGTCCACATTTGCGGAAGTGCGAATTCGGGCACGACGACCATCGTGTTGATCTTGAACTGCGATCCGTATTCGAGGAAAGCGCGTCCCGTATTGCCCGCCGACGAGATGACGATTGACCTTTGTTCGGTCTCCGGGAGCCTTGCAAGGACCGAAGCGGCTTCGAGTTCCTTGAACGAGGCGGTCGGCATGCCGCCATTGCGTTCCGGCCAATATCCATTGAATGCGAAGTAGAGGTTTTCGAGTCCGAGCTTTTCGGAAATCGTTTCGTTTTGGAAGACGATAGTTTCCGGCGAGCGTTCGAATGTCTTTCGGATCGGTAGCCAATTTTGGTATCTGTAGATTCCCTTGACAGATGCGACTGGTTCGAATCCATCCACGGAGTAATCGGCCTGAAGCATCGCCGGACCGTGATTTTCATCGCAATTCAAGAGGAATCCTTTTTCGACATCGTCGAAGACCTTTCCGCATTCGACGCATCGCAAGGTGTAGCTGAGTGCCATAGTTCTCCTTATCCTTAACTTATTGGTTTTGCCTCAGGAGTTTAGATTCACCCTTCGGCGGAATCGTCGATCTCCAGAGCTGCCAATTATTTGGGAAGACCTTTTCCAGGAAGAGCCAATCCCTTCCGTTTTCATGGATATCCGCCAAAGTTGACCGATGTGTTGGGAAGAATCGTCCATCCGGGGGCGGGATTAGAATATGGAGCTGTTCCTCTTGGGCTTGACGAATGAAGTCCTCCTCGGAGAAGAAAAGTTTTGCGACGAATCGTTTTTCTTCAGGATCGGGATAAAGTGCGGGAAGCCTTGAACCGCAGACGAGGATCCTGGAATTTGGCCAGTACTTGTCGATGAACTCGATCAGTTCTTCTTGGCTCGGTGCGTCCATCGTCTGACCTTCCGAAATCGGCATCGTGGTGAAATGCTTGATTTCATGTGAATCGATTGGGTACGTGGAGTTGACGTTGCCATGGACGCAAGCGACAGCCAAGGCGATCAGAAATGCGATTCTGACTGCAATCATCACACTCTTAGTACTTGAGTCAGCCAAGTACACCAAAGTTCCAGCAGTGATGAAGAGGATAACCCCGAAGGGGCCCAGTCCCGCAGGCCCAAGCCCCAGCCGAGCTGAAAAATAGGCCGTCAATGGAATGACGAAGACCGCAGGCAGCAGGCAACGCGCCGTCGAACGGTGCGTCGTCTTCATCGCCAAGATCAAATACGTGGCGACCAGGGCGATGATCGCGTGGAAATCGTAGGGCATCGTCGGATGCTTGATCGTGGCCTGGGAACGATTGAACAATTCATGCAAGCCGAAAAACATATCGTTGAAGATCAATGAATTCCAAAGGAACCAAAGGGCGATGCAATAGAGGATCGGCATCCAAATCAACGTACGCAAGCCGCGATGCTGTGACCAGTCGCCGCCAACCTTTTCTTTTTTCTGGTACGTGAGAACAATCAGGAATGCAATGGTCAGCACCAAGGGCCCCGGTCCCGCAAAGGCAAGCAATCCACAGGCGATCGCAACAACGAGCAGATCACGCAATTTACCTGTTTCCTGCCAATCTCTCAAGTGGCAGATCGCGATAGCTGCAGGGATGGCGGAGCACCAGTTGGGATCCAGGTTAAGGCAAAGGTTGCGGATCAGCGGAATCGCGGGAGGCACGAGGACAATCAAAGCCGCCAAAATCCACTTGCGGCGATCGCAGGCGAGCTTGACAAAGCAGATGATCAGAATCGCTTGCGATATCGAGCACAACATTAAGGCAGGATTGCCTCCGAGGAGTTTCGAGACCAGATTGGCGGCAAGGAGTCCCAGCGTTGGAAGCAGAGGGCTGTCGAGGTTTCCGATCAGCGCCTGGCGTCCCCAGTCGTTTCCTGCGAGGATTGAGTCAACGATGCTTTGGTGGAGCGTAAGCGGGACATTGGAGACGCCTCCGAACTGGGCCCTAACGATAGCAAGGACGATGACGCAGACTGTCCAGAAAAATGGCGGTGTCCGAAGCGGGGCAACTGCTTGCCTTGTTGTGTCAAGTGATTGTGACATATGATTACTCGTTGGCGAAATGCTTGGTTTTTTCCCAGTGGTGGGGATTGGTGAACAGTTGGAGGAAACCTTTCCAAGCGGCGATGGAAATCATCAGCCAGTAGAATGGCATGATGATACCGATTTTCGCCAAATGCCCCGCTCCGCGACGCACGCAGGCAATTGATGACGTGTACGCGAAGATGAAGTTTCCAACAAACAGGCAAAACGCACCCATGGCAAAGACGGGAGCGGGGAAGAACTGGTCAACACCTGCCGGCCGGAAGACCAGCCAAATCAAGGTCATCAGCCAGTAGAATGGATTGATCAGCTGTGAAAAAAATGAACCGCCAATCAGCAAATGGAACTGAATGCTGTTCCAAAAGCCAAGACTACGGTGCAATTTGAAGAATTGCCTGGTATGGACGAGGTAGGTTTGGATGTACCCCTTGACCCATCTGGAGCGTTGCCTGATCCAAAATCCCAGATCCGGGCAGGCTTGTTCCCAAGTCGAGGAATCCAGGACTCTGGTACGATATCCGTCAGAGAACAACCTCAATCCCAAATCGCAATCCTCGGTTACGTTGTATTCGTCCCAACCGCCGACTTTTCTAAGGATGTCAAGCCTGAAGTGATTGGAGGTACCTCCGAGCGGGATTGGCGCCTGCAGGCAGTCGAGCCCGGGAAGACAAAGCCCGAACCAAGTCGCATAGTCCGCAGTAAAGCATTTGGTGAGAAGATTTTGGTTGGGGTTGTAGAATCCAAGCTTCCCCTGAATGCACGCGATGTTGTCAGGGCATCTTGCGAAGGCATGGGCAGCCTTTTTCAGTTGATCCGGATCGGGCTTGTCCTCGGCATCGTAGATGACCAGGTAGTCTGCCTCTCCGTCTTCGATTCCCACGTTGCACGCCTTCGGCTTGGTTCTTGGGTAGGATTTAGGGATTGGGATGATGACGAAAGGCGGCTTGAGGTCAAGGCTTTTGGCGACCCCCATTGTTTCGTCGTCATCCTCCTCGATCAGCAGCCTGATATCGAGCCTATCCTTTGGGTAGTCGAGATTCGAGAGTCCCTCGACGAGATGCGGTAGGATATCTCCTTCATGGTACATCGGCAGGATGACCATGTACTTTGGCCACTGCTTGCCATTCGGCGGGTGCTCAAGTTCGCTCGGTTCGATTTGAATCTCCCTTGGCTTCTGAAGCGCCAGCTCGATGATCAGCATCCTGTAGAGCGTCGACGCCAAGTAGAAGATGGTGAGGACGACATTGATCACGAAGATTTCTGTTTTCCAGTCAAATATCCCCCAGACAATCAATCCGATCACCAGAAGTATCAGGAAGACTTTCTGCCATGGGCAAAGCACTAGCGTAGCCTGTTGGAACCCTCTTGGTGCGTAGGGTTGGCTCGTATCGTGAGTTGTCAGATCATACAATTTTGGCATAATGTGTTGGCTTATCTGTAAATGGATTCGAGATTTTCGGCGATGTTCTTGGTGAGCCAGAGACGTGCCGCGTTATTCGGAGTGGCCAACCCGATGGCATCCGACTTGTACCATTCCTGGGTATTGACATTTTCCTTGAGACCTTGTGCGTGAAGATCAATGACAGGTATTGCGAGCCTGACCGCAAGCTCCTTGGTGTAGAGGGCGGCAAGTCGTGCAGTTTCGCTATCGATTTTTGGATGCGCAGGCAAGGTGACCAGGATCGGCTCGATGCCGTTGGCGAGGCACGCCTGGACCGAAAACTGAAGCTGGTAAACCATTTCCAACGGCATCAAGCCGGCAATCAAGCCAAGTTGACCAACGGCGAGAACGACTGTCTTCGGCTTCAATTGGATAGCCGTTCCCAAGTTGGCCAGGATGGCGAGCTGAGAATCGGTTCCAAGGGAATTTGAGACGCTGACGTGGAACAGGGTATGCAATCCCTTGCCTGCCAGCAATTCCGCCAAAACAGTTTCCGGGCGAAGGGTGGCGCCAGGCGCATTTCTGGCTGCGATGAAGTCGTCAAGCATGACGATTGAGCTCTTGAAGCCCGTGCTTGACCTCTTGGCCGGCAGCTCTTCCGGCAATGGATCGGCGATGCAGACGACCCTTGCGGCGCCTAGGTCAGTTCCGTCAAACAGGGACTTGCCTTGTGCGGTGATTGGGAATCGTGCGTCTTTCGGCCTGAAGAATCTGATTTCGCCTGCCTGGCAGGGAATCGCCATCTCATAGAGTCTCACCGCTATGTTGACATTGGCGACATTTTGCGGCAAATTGAACTCGATCTCGTAAATATCGTCCTTGGCTTGTTTTGGCTTTACTGCGCTTGTGCTAATCTGTTGCCCTTGTTCGTCTTCGAAGGTCAACATGAAATCGAGTTCCGCTGGTTTTGGGAATGGTCCTGACCAATTGAACTGGATTTTGGCGTTAATGGGTTCTGCTGGGTTGACGAGCGGCTCCAGTTCCTCGATTCTTGCGGTAGCTGGAATACTCCGTCCTTTCACCCAGTGCTGTTGACCTTTGAAGAGATGCCCTTGGATGATGATGTCCGGATAGGCGTGACCAGTCAGGAAGATTCCGGTTGTTTCATTTTCGCCTAGGATTGGAGTTGCTGGCTCGCCAGTTGTTTTCAGCACTTGAACCTTGGTCGCATCTCCGATGAAGCGATAGCTTGAGAGGGTTTCGTATGGCGGGTCTCCCACGGTGGCGAAGGCGGCGGCACCAAATGGCAGAAGCGTTACAAAGGCGGTCAGCTCCTTGTCAGATTTCCGTTCAGGTTTCAACGTAAAGGGTCGCACAGACGGAATCAGTCCAGCAGGCGGATTCCCATGTCCCTTTTCACCCTCTGTCTTGATCAGCAGCTGCGGAATGTTTTGCCCTTGTCCCTGTACGACGAGGAACTGCAGGGTATGCAACCCGGGAGCGACCTTGACAGGTTGGCAGAAGCGCCCTGCCCCTTCCGGACGAAGCTCAATGTCCGCTTCCTTTTCCTTGCCTAAATCAGGTTGCCAGTTTGCAACTGGCAATCCGTCCAGCAACACGGTCCATGCTACATACGTCTGGTCCGCTCCAAAGCGGATAATTTTTTCGACATCGACGTTCCACAGCGCTTCCCAATGCATAATTGCACAGACGAAGGTCTGTTCCCGCGGGTGGGTCCATCCTGGCTTATCAGGCACGCCGCCCAGTGAGTTGACGGCGACTGGCGGCAGCTGTTCACGCCTTGACTGCCTCAGGTTTCCGAACAGCCGCATCATTTCGGCGGCGGAATGTCCGCGCGTGGTCAGACTTTGGACACGTCGATCCAGAACTACGGGTTGCCCTGCGTACGAAACGGCTTTCGGCTCAGGCTTCGCGAGCAAGTACAGGCTCGCCACAGGAGATGGATTTGCATAGGTGCTCACGGCGACGCTAAGCTTCGTGGCGTCAACGGATGCGCCAACCAGACGACCGCCGACCAACACCGGGGATGCGGCAAGAACCACACCCTTGTCGTCAAACGCAACGACATGGTTGACCCCCTCGGACAAGCTTTCAGGGATCGGCACGAACAAGCTGGGCGCTCGCTTGTTTGCGACGCTGAAGCGAATTCTCGCCTCGGCATCAGCCGCGTGCCAGGGAACCGAATCCTGCCCAAAAGCGAGGCAGAACGGAATCAATATTGCAAACAATGCGTTTCTTGCGTTTTGAAACAACATAATCCTTAACTTTTTTGCTTATCTTGAGTTTTCCCTGTGGCGACTACGCAGCCATTGGGCTATTGCCAAGAGAGAAAACTAGTTTACATTAGGGGAATTCGACATTGAGCAACGAACTAGGGTAAAAATTAGTAATTTAAGGGTAAAGCAGTATGCGTCAATTATTTTTAGGAATTATTATTTTATTTGCGTTTGTGATCTTTGGTTGTTCCCGTCGCTCTGACGAAGGAGGTTCGCAGTCTTCCCAGACCACATTGAAATTTTGGCATATTATGAACTACAGCGGACCGAAGGAGGTATTGGAGCGTGCGGTGAAGCGTTTCGAATCCAACCATCCTGGTGTAAAAGTCCAGATACAGACTTTTGAGAATGACTCCTACAAGGTCAAGCTCGCCAACGAGATGGCTTCTGGCAATTCACCCGATGTTTTCTTCACGTGGGGCGCCGGAGGGCAGACCTCGGAATACATTCGTCAAGGCAAGGTCGAATGCTTGGACAATTACTCAAAAGAGAACGATTGGGAAGGGAAGTTTATTGACTCCGCCCTGTCAATCTGCCGTTTGGAGGGGAAATTGTACTGCCTTCCCCTGGATCTGTCAGCCGTGACATTGTGGTGCAACAAGGATCTGTTCGAATCTCATGGCCAGTCCTATCCGTCAACGCTGGACAATCTGACCCGTTTGGTTTCTGTATTTCGCGACAAATCGATTACTCCCTTGGCCTTGGGCAACATGAAGAAGTGGCCTGGCGCATTTTACTTTTGCTACTTGGCGAATCGTTGCGGCGGAACGCAATTGTTTTTGGACGCGGCTTCCGGATCCGCTTCGTTTGCTGACGAATCGTTCATCTTGGCAGGTCGTTATCTTCGTGACTTGATTGACTTGAATGCGTTTTCGATTGGATTCAACGGATTGGAAGACGATGTCGCCCGGGTCTCGTTTGTGAACGGGAAATCCGCGATGTACTTGACCGGCACCTGGCTTGTGGCTCGCGTCAAGGACGAAAATCCTGATTTCATGGCATCGATGGTGCCGGTTCCCTTTCCGTCAGTTCCTTCAGGCAAGGGTGATTTGCGCACGGTTTTGGGCGGTGTGAACTGCGGTTTTGCCGTATCGTCCCAAAGTGCCCATAAGGATTTGGCGGTTGAGTTGTTGAATGCCTTGACGGATGAACAAGTAATCGGCGAATGGTGCGAGATTGGTCGCATCCCTGCCGTCAAGCCGACGCCTGAGCAAGTCGCAAAACTTCCGAAGCCGACCCAGTTGGTGCTGAAACTCCTGGACAATGCAGACACGATCCAACCATATTACGACCAATTTCTGCCAGCAAAGCTGGGAGTTCAACATGCCAATACGACGCAAAACATCTTCGCTGGCACGATGACTCCGGAAGAAGCCGCCAAGGCAATGGCAGCAGCCGCAGAAAAATAACCCTTCAACCCAAAAAGGCACGCTACCAGTGAATAGCAGATTGACCCAACTTCTCGACACGTTCATCCCGATGGGAGTCCCCTGGTACCATTGCGCCGTCACAAGAAACGGAATCCGCGAATACCAGAAAATGGATGGCTTTCTTGACCCGGAAAAAACGCAACCCGTCCAGGGAAATGAACGAGTCAATATCTACTCCTGCTCGAAAGTGATCACCTGCGCAGCTGCGTTGCAACTGCTGGAAAAGAAGCTGTACAAGCTGGATGACGAATTGAAAGACTACATGCCTGAATTCGCCTCGATGAATGTCCGCAATGTCGATGGAACAGTACGTCCGGCACGTACCCAGATCACGATCGAAAACCTCTTTACGATGACGGCGGGATTCTCCTACAACCTGAACACGCCAAACCTGAAGGCGGCAAGAAGCGAAACAAATGGACGCTGCCAAACACGAGAATCAATGAAATACCTGGCGCAAGATCCGTTGCTCTTCGACCCAGGACAACGCTGGGAATACAGCCTCTGCCACGATGTCCTCGCAGCACTCGTCGAAGTCATCACCAACCAAAAATTCGAGGACTACGTGGAACAGAACATCTTCAAGCCATTGGGCATGAACGACTCCACATTCCTGCTGGATGACAGCCAGCTGGATACCATCGCGCCACAATATGCCTTCGATGCAAACGCAAAGCTGGCACGGGAACGGTCCAAGACCATCGATTTCAAGCTGGGCACACAATATGCTTCGGGCGGAGCCGGTTGCATCTCCACCATGGATGACCTGGCGGTCTTCCTGGAAGCCCTGAGGATTGGAGACACAATCCTGAAACGGGAGACGATCGACCTGATGACGCAACCAAGACTGAACGAGGAGCTGAAGAGGTCGTACTGGATCAATGTCGAATACAACTACGGTCTTGGAGTCCGCTGTCCCGAACCCAACAACGGTAAGGTCTCGGATTTCGGCTGGGGCGGCGCTGCCGGTTCGTTCCTGGCTGTTGACAAGGTGCGAAACATCACGTTGGTCCACATCCAACACCTGCTATCGTCACCAAACCAAGATAAGAGAATCGTGCTTTTGAGACACGTCGATTGATTAATAAAGGAGAAAACAATGAGACATTGTCTAGCGGCTCTGATGCTATTGGCCACAGGTGTGATCTATGCTGAATTCAAGCCCGAAGTTGTATCGGTGAACCTGTCCCACAAACGATTTCGTCCCGGCGACATGGCAACGATAACCATCACGTACAAGAATGCCGGAACCAAAGCGGCAAGTGCTCAATTCCGCGGATTTATGCACATTGAAAGTACAGAACTTCAATGCGAAAAGATCATCGGCCATCTGGACCATGAACTTGGCGAACCCCCGACAACGCTCTGGCAACCTGGCGAAACCGTCGTCGTCGGACCGCTTATGGTCTATGTTCCCCCCAAAACCCCAGATGGCGAATACCGGCTGCACTTCGGGATCTTCGACTACCAGGGAACAGAAGGACGATATGTGGACTACGATGCAGGAACTGTCACCATTGACAAGAACGCGCCGAAAATCACCCTGGAACCACCGCCGCCACTCCCGAAAAACATCGCCGCCGAAAGGCAGAATGTGCTGAAACAAAAGCTCGATAATGCAAAGCTCAAGATCGAGACCGATGAACTAACCTTCAGATTGGCGGATGACGCCAGCGCCTTCGACCTCCTTGACAAGCGGGGAGGCGCATTCTGGACCTCAAACCCAGAGACCAAGGCGTTCGGATACATCAATTGGATCGAAGGCGACAAGAACAACCTAACGCAACTGCTCCCCTTCACGTCAATCGCACAAACGTCGCCGAAGCAAATCACGCTGGCCAAGCTCATCAAACCAGATCTGATCGTCAACGTCACGATACGCACGGTTGACGAGGCTCCAAAAGGATTGGCGTTTGACGTGGAATGCATCGGCAATCCCAAGCAAGTCAGGCGTGTATTGCTATTTCACAAGGCATTTCAGACGACGAACAATGAGTCCGGCGCATCGACGGTCGGCTTCCGTACGGGCGAGCGCTTTGATACGATTCGCTCAAAATCCCCCGGCACCCGTTCTTGGCCAACGTACGACGGTGGCGCAACGATGGCGATGATCGGCCAGGAAAAGGAAGGCTGCGGCCTGCTTCTCTCCTGGGATCACCCGCATACTCAAACAGAATTCGCACGTAATTGGAAATTGGATTCCCGCATCCTGCCCGGTACCGTGGTTCATTCGTTTTCGTTCACCTCTCTCCAAGCCGACAAGACCACGTGCTACGTGCGCCCTCTGGGCAAGGCAAATTATGTCGATATCGCCAAGGCATACAGAAGCATCGTCCGCAAGTCAGGCTTGGCGATGACCTGGGCTGAAAAGAAGGCGAAGCTTGGCATCGATGTGGAGAAGATGCACGGGGCGGCCGATTTCAAGCCCTTCGTCTTCAGCCGTACGGTACCTGAATCCGTCTAC
The DNA here is from genome assembly GCA_019136135.1 of Verrucomicrobiota bacterium. Classification (GTDB taxonomy): domain Bacteria; phylum Verrucomicrobiota; class Lentisphaeria; order Oligosphaerales; family Oligosphaeraceae; genus UBA1407. The sequence continues at coordinate 65,200 of JAGVUR010000087.1, read as the reverse complement.
AACAAATCCGGAAAGCTCCAACAATGGGTCGCTTACTCAATGCCGGAGATTGCCCAATGCGCCGAACACCTGCACAATGACCTGAAGATCGACCGTGCAATGATGGTTTTGGCGGGCTGGATCCATCGTGGCTATGACAATCAGCATCCGGATCCGCTCCCCGTCGCCCCCGAACTTGGCGGCAACGAAGCGCTGATCAAGGCGTCGAAGCGGATCAAGGACACGGGATTCCTGTTCGGTCTCCACGACAACTACCAGGACATGTACAAGGACGCACCTTCCTGGAACCCGGATATGATCGCTAAAAACGCCAATGGCACGCTGCGCCTAGGCGGCAACTGGGCCGGTGGCCAATGCTGGCTGGTCTGCGCCGAAAAGCAAGTCGAACTGGCAAGCAGACCCGAAACCAATCTGCCGATGATCCAAAAGCTCTTCGGACCAACCATCTACTTCATCGACACGATCTTCGCGGCGCCACTCTATGATTGCCATGACCCAAACCATCCCCAAACACGCTACGATGACATGATATGGAAAAGCAAGCTCTGCGAACTGGCGCGAAAGCACTTCGGACTCTTCGGCTCCGAGGAAGGACGCGAATGGGCAGTCCCCTACGCCGACTACTTCGAAGGAGTCTTCTCCCATCGCGCCAATATCCGAAGCCCGGAAAGCAAATTTTTCTCGAATATGGGTGGCGATCTGGTGCCAATCATGGAAATAGTCTACGGCGATTGCGTCAATCTCTATACGCATCAAGGCGACCGGGCAACGCCAGGACGGGACGACTACATCCTCGCGTGCATCTCACACGCCGAAACCCCACTCTATAACTTCGGACCACATATCTATTTCGATCAACAAAGCCTTGAAGGAGAATACGCATTCCAACTCATCAAACCAACGGTCAAATCCCTAGGAAACAGGAAATTCTCCGTCACCTTCCAATGGAAGGTCTTGGAACCCGTGTCATTCAATGTCAATTCATTCGTCCATTTCACACACGAGACAGCCACAAACAAACCTGATAAGATCGCCTTCCAGGACGACCACCCCATCATAAGAGAACCTGTCAAACCTGGACAAGTCATTACATCCACTCGTGAAATCACCGTCCCGGAAGGATATGACAACGACATCATATGGAAAGTCGGACTCTTCGATGCAAAGACAGGACGGCGACTCACCTTCACAGACTTCAACAACCAGGCCTCTTCAAACTTCAAATTGGCTGAACTCGCAGTCAACAAAGACGAAACGATAAAGGTCGATTTTGTCAAGGAAAATCCGCAGGAATCCAATTTCGCGCGTGCCGACAATGGTTGGGCAAAACACCTCAATCTCACCGATCGATTCATCAAAAACACCTACGAAGTCACCTCTTGGATCGCCAGGCTTTCCGCCAATTCACCGATGACCAACCATCGATTCCTCGATGATGACAAGGATGTTGAATTCACCGAATTTGGAACGATGTCCATCTATGTGAATCAATCTGCGAAGCCCTTTGCCCTGGAGCTCCCGCAGCTTTCCAAGGACGCAATCATCCTTCCCCGGGTAGGAGGCTTCCTAGCCTACTCCCCAACCTTCCTGGCTTTCCATGCCAGCTCCTTCAATGGTCACAAATACGAAAGCCCGGTTCTCTTTACCTTCCGTTCACTGGATGGACAACCGCTCAAAACAACCAAGCAACTTAGAGTCTTCCATGGCTTCGGAGACGAAAAAACAACGCTCTTCAACAAACCAATCGCCGTCGAAACCGAGGCAAGCCTAACCTTCTAGTTTTCCCACAAAAATGCTCGCAAACAATGTGACCGGTTTAGGTACGAGCACCCGGGGTGCCCGTACTTAAGACTGTCTTGTTCTGAAGCAGGACAAATTAGTCCGACCCGTCCGACCCCATCCGACTAGGGATGCGCCATTTTCAGCCACTTGACCAGTGACACCGTCTGAGTACGGGTACCCGGGGTGCTCGTACCTACGCGATGACGCCGGTCAAGCGGCTAAAAACGGAGCTGAATTGCTAAAAACTCGGCGAACTATCGTCACAAGTTCGTGTCTTAGGCAGAAGAACTTTACCCCAATTTACGATTCAGCCCATAAGGAGGAATTACGAAAATGAAGGTTCTTTTGATTGAAGACAACAGCGAGTGCGCTGATTTTATTATCCAAGGGCTGCAACAATCCAGCTTTCAGGTGATTCACAGTTCAGATGGCTTGGATGGCTTGTTTAAATCCCGGACGGAAACGTATGATATCGCCATTATTGACATTATGCTGCCGAAGCTCGATGGGCTGGCGGTCATTGAGGAAATCCGGAGGGCGAAAATCAAGACACCCATCATCGTGCTCAGTGCACGGGACTCGGTGGAAAGCAAGGTCAAGGGACTGGAAATCGGCGCGGACGATTATTTATCCAAACCATTTTCCTTCTCTGAGCTTTTGGCGCGAATTTATGCCTTGCTGCGTCGGTCAGGAGATGTCACTGAACCATCAGTGCTTTGCCTAGAAGATCTGGAAATGGATCTTTTCGGGCGCCGCGTCACCCGTGCCGGGAAAAATTTGGATTTGACCGCATTGGAATTTAAATTACTGGAATATCTACTGCGCAACAAGGGTCGGGTTGTGACCAAAACCACCATCCTGGAACATGTCTGGGAATATGGCTTCGATCCCAAGACCAACGTCGTTGAGGCACAAGTCTGCCGTCTTCGGGAAAAACTAGACAAGAATTTTGAACGCAAACTACTCAAGACAGTTCGGGGATTCGGGTATGTCCTGGAATAAGTTGAAGACCTTGTTCAATACCGTTCGGGCGAAAATGTGCGGCATCAACGTCGCCCTGATCCTGATGGCGTTCCTGCTTAGCTTCAACGGGATTTATTTCTTCCAGCGAAATTATCTTCTGAATGAAATGGAAGAAAAAATCACGATTTTCAGCAATGAGTTCGAATATGAATATTTGACTGGCGACGAGGAGATACCTGGAGCGGAGGTCATTCATACCCAGACGGTTGACATCCCTGATTTTGCGTCCATCGCCATCCAACGGCACCGCCCAGAAGCGAATGTTGTGTTCGCCTGCCAGAGCCTGAATCAAATGGGTGAAAACACCATCACGGTCATTGCCGAGGCTGACGACCTGCTTTTCGAGTTCACGATCACTCCTAGTCGAATCGAGGAACGTGAGCTTACTGCGAGTTTGTCAGAGCGGATTGCAAGCATGCATGAAGAATTCAATGAGGAGTCCTATGGAGAAGATGACCAGCAGGTGTTTTTCCTGTTGATGTCTGCCGACGGAGAGATGCTCGCCCATTCCAGGCAAAGTCCCGATGAACTGCGTTTTTTGACCGAGCCGGTTCATGTCCAATCTGACAAGACCTGGCTGACACGTCATCGTCAGGGCAACCATTCGGTCATGGCTCTCTACAAACGTCTTTATGACGGCAACCTGCTAGTCATTGCCGGAAACCTTACAAAAGCTGAACGCAACCTAGCCCATCTGGCGAGTATTTTAGGTATTGTCATGGTTTTCATGATCGTGGTCAGCCTTGCTGGAAGCTGGTTGCTGTCCGGCATGTTTTTGAAAGGTCTCAACCGAGTCAAAAAAGCAGCGGCTCATATTGCGGAAGGCGACTTTGACCAAAGAGTGGCAATGGGGAGGGAAGGCCAGGAAATCAACGAGTTGGCTACTGTTTTCAATGACATGGTTGACCAAGTTGAAAAACTGCTGCGGGAACTCAAAACCGTTTCCGACGATATTGCCCATGACCTTCGGACACCGTTGACAGTCTTGCGCGGAAGAGCCGAACTTGCCCTGACCAGCGGCAATGGCACGGATCTGCCCATCCAAGTGCTGGATAGCTGCGACCATCTTCTGGATATCATCAACACCACGCTGCTCATCTCCCAGACCGAGGCGGGTCTTTTCACCGCACAACGGGAAGAACTGGATCTGCAGGATGTGGCACAGCAAACAGTAGATATTTTTCTACCTGCGGCGGAGGCGCAGGGCATTACCCTGGAATTCGTCCCCGCCCCGAAAGTCAGTCTTTTGCAGGTCAACCGAACAGCCATGCAAAGGTTGCTCGGCAACCTAGTGGAAAACGCCATCAAGTTCACCCCGCCAGGAGGCCGGGTGGAAATCCGCATCACGGAAGAAGCTGGTAAGCTGTCCCTAGTCGTGTCCGATACCGGAAGCGGCATTCAACCGCAGGACAAGGATAATATTTTCAAACGTTTCTATCGTGGCGATGGTAGCCGCTCCACCCGTGGCAGCGGTCTCGGCCTGAGTCTGGTCAAAGCCATTGTCATAGCTTGCGACGGCACCATTTCAGTAGAAAGCGCCCCAGGAACCGGAACTACCTTCCTGATAACTTTGCCCATTGCCTCGCAGACAAACGCAGCAAAGCCGGCTCGCGACGAAAAGAGCGGTGGCGGTTAGAAAGCATCGCTCAGCCAAGGCGAACCAAGACGCCACGACACGTTCAGCGACTGCTGTCAAGGCGGAAGAAAATAGCCAGCAACCCCGCCACCAGCCAAGCCAGTAACAAAGAGACTATGGTATGTGACAGGTAATGGTTGCCAGCCAGCATTTGGTAGGTGCCCATCAGAGAGCCGACCACCAAGGCAATCATCAGACCGAACCGCCGTCCTGACCGACTCAACGGGACATAAGCCAGACCGAACAAGGCAAAGCCTCCGGAAGCATGTCCTGCCGGCCAGCCCTTGTAGCGTTTTTCCCCAGCATGGTGTGGGATTGACTGCAAGACAGTCCGATAGGGAATATTGCTACCGCCGTAGCGGTCAATCTTGCGTGGATAGGCCACGCCAGTCTGTGCTTTGAGGACAGACACCAACGAAGGAATCAGAACCAGGCAAAGCAAAACATAAACGAGGCGGAGTCGGTTCCAGGAACAGGTAAACCGACCCCACTTCTGGCGAATGATGAGCAGCAACAGCACTCCTGCAAAAATGCCCAGCAGGATTTTCGGAATCACGTAGAAAGTCAGACCTAAGGCACTGTGCTTGTCAAAGGTAATCAGCCATTTCTTTGCGTCCCAGTCATAGAAGCAATCCTGCACCCAAAGATCAAAGGGAATCCATTCCCCCACCGCCAAAACTAGCAGCAGAAGTCCGAGGGGCAGGAGGACGCTGGAAAAGGAGGTGCCTTGCCATTGTCTCTGTCGAGGCGTCTCCTTGTTTTCGCCCAGGTCAGCTACAACCTGCAGCTTCTCCTGCGTTGGCAGGTCGCATCCCATACTTTTGTCGCGAACCGAATTAATCATTGTCATCATCGTCGTCATCGTCATCGTCGTCGTCATCTACAGCGCGGTCTTTGGTGATGAATCGATCTTCCGCCTGCTCAATCAGGAAGGAACGTCTGGTGCCTTTTTCATCGCGTGTTTTGATGTCGTAGAAAACGACAGGCTTGGCAAGCTGCCGAAAAGCTCCAAGGCTCCAGGCTGACAGGACTTCGTGTTTTTCAATGCCCGTCACCTGACGGCCGTTTGCGGTCAACTTGCTTATTTCGGCCTTGAGCGCAGCCGGAACGGTGTCCAACGCAACTTTTTCCTCGGTTTCGACGATGTTGCCATCGCTGGTGATTTCTACCTCAATGACTCGGTTCTGCAAGGAGACTGTCACTTCGAAAATACGGATGTTCCGTTCTTTTTCCACTTCCACTTCCCGGATGGTGCATCCTGGATAAGCGGCGTTAATCACTTCCCGAGCGACTTCGGGAAGTTTGGCGGCTGCGTCCTTCGCCCGGATTGCGGGCGTAGCCACTAGAGCTAGGATGATTGCGACAGTAAGCCCAATTTGTCGCCAACAGTTGTGCATTTGTGTCTTCATGATTTTTTCCTTTTGTTAGAGAGTTGATGGGATAATCACAATTAATCAGCTTTTATCAAGTAGCTGCTTTTTCGCCTGTGTTGGCAACCTGCATTCGGCACTTGGCTAACAGCAAGCTCAAAGGCGGCTACAAGCTATTTTATTAACTGTAAACGAAAAACGAGCAGTTGCAAAGTCGCCATTAACCAGACGATTCCATTCACTGCAAGGCACAACCCGACGGCTGCGCTGCCCAGATCTTTGGCCTTTTTGGCCAGGGGATGATATTCCGGCGATACCATGTCAACAATCGCCTCCAAGGCGGTATTCAGAATTTCAACAACCAAGATTCCTGCCCAGAGCAGGCAGAGAATCCATGCCTGCCACACGGGAAGCGGCAACAGCCAGGCTACGGGAACAACCAGGCAGCCTGCTAGCAATTCATGACGAAATGCAGTCTCGCCGACAACAGCTTTTAGACCGCCGCAAGTATAGCATGTTGCGTGCCAAAGATGGCTGAGTCCCGTCGTTTTGCCGGAAGGAAGCAAGGCAACTTGCCGCTAATGATCTGGCTGCAGGGAATCAACGGAAGCGGCACTGGCATGCGCCAGCCGGTCAGCGGCGCATTTGTGCCAGCTCAACAATATACTGCCGATGACAATTAGGGTGAGACCAAAGAAAAAGATGAACGACTTGTTGCCTAGTACTGTACTAGCGAAAAATTCCAGACGTTCACGTCCAGTTTCAGCTGTGACATCAATTTGCTTGACTTGGATGGTGCCATCCGCTTTAAAGTCAAGCATCGCATAACCGAACATGCGGTTGTCTGGGTCTCGGATGACTTGACCGCTGGAAGGCAGATGGACCAGCCTAACACCTGCGAAAGAATCATCCATATATTGATGGATATGCCCCGAGACAATCAAATCAATCTTGTGCCCGGCGATGATTTCCCGAAAAGCTTCTGCTTCCTTTGCCGGTAGGCAATGCGAGGCATCCTGCCGCAGGTCAACTGGCGGAATATGGCAGAAAATGACGCAGCGCCGATATCGTTCCCTTTGGTTGGCAAGGGTATGCTTGAGAAATATCCGCTGTTCCTCTGGTAGCTTCTCCGTCGCCGTGTTCAAGGCGATGAACAGGGTGTCTCCATAACTCCAGAAATAAAAATCCTGACCGAAAAACCGGTGCCAGCTTGCAAGGGAATTGAACTGTTTGAGATCATGGTTTCCGGGAATGGCCCAAAAGGGACATGTCATTATTTCGTGTAATTCTGTAACCACATGTCCGTATTCGGATTCCACGGCGAACTTCATCATGTCACCTGTACAAATGGCAAAATCAACCTTGTCACTAAAGTCTTGAACGACCGCCTTCATGGAGTCAACCCCGGCACCAAAGTCGCCAAAAGCAGCCACGCGGAAACTGGTTGCCATCGGTTGCAATTCACGGCCTGCCGGCGGGAGAAATGGCGGAAGATTGCTTAAAAACACCATCCGTGCAGTATAAGTAGCCAAGCACATGCCAATTCCGGTTAGCAATAGCACCACGCCCGCAATGCGAAGCATTGACCAACGCCGCGTAACGTACTCTTCCATTCTTGGTTCGGATTTTCTCATTGGTTTCTCCCTATTGGCGGAATGGCGCAATCCCCCCTTGCACAAGCGCCTGGAGAAGCTTAACTGGATATAGGCGGTCAAGACCCAGCTTATGTCTCAAGGACGCACCCTGATACAGGGCAATGCAATCTGCAGGATCATTTTTCGTTTCGGCTTCCAAAAGTGAAAATGGTGCCGTCAAAGCCCATTTTTCACAAGAAAGTTTTCTCACTGGATCAAGTAAAGTCAGGTTGCCTGTTTCCGCCACAAGAAGTCCAAGAGTCTGAAATGTACCCAGCGGCGCCCGTCCCCAGTCAGCAGGTAGATTGAGCAAGTCATAGCCGAAGAACTGGCTTTCGTAGGACCATCCTAGCAAACCAAAGATGGTGGGAGCCACATCAATCTGACTACAGACGATATCTAGGCTGCGAGCGGGGATTCGCCCTGGAGCATAAAAGAGCAGCGGAATGTGATACTTGTCCAAGGGCAGTTTTTGACGTCCTGAGGTGCTGTGGCAATGGTCGGCGACAATCACGAACAAGGTATTAGCAAACCAATCCCTGCTCGCTGCGGCATCGATATAAGCTCCCAAGGCGTAATCGCTGTAGCGAACTGCTGATGAACGGTGTTTTTGAGGGGCGGCAATTGTCCCATCCGGGAAGGTGTAGGGACGATGATTTGACGTAGTCACAATCAGCTGATGAAAGAAACGTCCTGAGGCATGGTCGGCATCCGCAGACCGGAGCGCCCATTGAAACATATCGCCGTCGCAAACGCCCCAGGCGGTGGAGAAATTTTGCGGCGTTGCATCTGGCGAGGAACGGTCTAGGATTTTATAGCCATTGGCAGAGTAGAATGCGTTCATATTGTCAAAGCGACCATAGCCGCCATAGACAAAAGTGGTTGTGTAGCCCCGTTTGCGGAAGAGGCTACCGAGGGAAAACAAGTCGGCATTGCCCGGTCGCCGGAGCATGGACTGTCCTGGCGTGGGCGGAAGAGAGAGGGTGACGGCTTCAAGTCCCCGCACGGTTCGGGTGCCGGTGGCGAAGCATCGGGTCAGCAACAGTCCTTCGCCTGCGAGTCGATCGAAATTGGGCGTCAAGTTCTTTCCACCCAAGCAACCAGTAAAACAGGCGCTGAAACTCTCCTCGACAATGACGACGACATTCCACTTTTTTTCCGGTCCTCGGTTGATGATTTTGCGCCTGATATCCAGCGCCTCGTCGCTAATGAAGGTAGAGTTCGGTTCGGACAGGTTGCGACGAAGGCGCGATCCAATCTCTTCCAAGGGCATTTTTAGGTAAAAACGATTGTAGTCCAATTCGTTCTGACAGAAAGCAACCCACAGGGAGCGGAGACCGTTGCCAGACAATTCCGCATTGAAGGAATTGTCGTTTTGGAGAATGACGACCTGATTGTTGAAGAAAAATGCAAGAATGGCGACGGCGGCGACGTGAACGCATGCGGCTGGCAAGCGCGCCTGCCAACCCGTTGCGGAATTTTGCCAGGCCGTCAACATACCGCTGCGCTTCATGCCCCATGTCAGCAGAGCAGCGGCAGTGATCACAAAGGCTAAAATCCAGGGAATAGGGTATGATTCCCAAATATTGGTCAGGACTTCCGTGGTATAGACCAGGTAGTCAATGGCGATGAAATTGAAGCGGGTGGCGAATTCGCCCCAGAACACACATTCTGTCAAAAGCAGAAAGATTTGCACAGAAAGTGAGAGGAAAAAGATTCCGGTCATTGCCCTGCGATGCCAGCGACAAGCAAATAGGCTTTGCGGCAATGCCGCCAGCCATAGAGTCAGAGGCAACGTCACATAGACCATCACCACCAGGTCGTTGACCAAGCCGGAAAATAGGATTCCTGCCCAGCCCAGTCCTGCCAATTCAACTTCGCCCCTAGCCAAGACCATCAAGATCAGACGGGTCACAGTGAAAGAAAGCAAGCCGAGGGCAGCCAGGATGACAGTTCCACCCAGACGGTGTCCGGTGAGGCTATTTCCAAGCCGACGCAGGCATCTGCCGCTACTACTTTCTTGTTTTTTTGGACAATGTGCGAGCATTTTTTTGACCTGCGAAAATGGGGATGGAATCATCATTTTCGCACAGGTAGGCAGCAATCAGCATTTTTATGAATTTTGAAAGGGACATGGCAGTTTACTCCTTGACGAATGTTGTTTGTGGTGACTTTGGATTTTCAGTTTGTCACGAATCTGAACATGTCGTGCTGTGCCTGATGCAATTCACTGGCATTGTGGCGGTAGAAATCATTCTGATCATTGCAGGGCAAATCCTGTAACGTGGTGATTTTCCTGTTGAAATAGCTTCCTTTGGTTCCCAAGGGCAACAGCAGTTTGTGGGTCAAGTTGATAAAGGCAGCCGTTTCCCAGCCGCAGACAACCATGTGCGAACGGTGATATTCCCGCAAGAAGAGATTGCCACCCACCGAGTAGTCTTCAGGCGGATTGATGACTCCCAGCAACGGCGCCAGGGTGGGGACAATGTCAGTATGGTGACTCATGCCAGTATATACCGACGGAGCAATGCCTGGACCGCAGATGACCAAGGGAACCCTTATCTGTTCTTGGACAAAGGTCGAATTGTGACCGAGGAACCCCTTTTCGTAGAACTCTTCGCCGTGGTCGCCGGTAATCACAATAATCGTATTGTCCAGCAGTCCCTGGGTTCTTTCCAACACCTGATAAAGGCGGGCGAATTGAGTATCGATATGATGGGCTGCGTTGACAGCCCGGTTGTAAATCCTAGTGGCATCTTTAGCTGAAACGGTGGCGTAGTTGATTTTATCCAGGTAGTCCTGAGTCAGTGCCTGATCAGGCGGAAAGGTGTAGGGAGCATGGGTCGATTCAAAAAAACAGAACAGGAAAAAAGGCCGGCTTTTGTCTCGGGAATCCAAAAACTCGACAGCACGGTCAACCAGGCGGATATCCCGTTCCCAGCCCTTCCCATTGCTTTCTTCATGCAAAGCGGAGGCTGGCAGCGAAGCAAAAATCGTCCTGTCAAACTCAGGATAAGTGAAACGTGCAGACGTCATGCAGAGGAATTGGTAGTTGTCCTCGATCAGCCAGTCCATGAGCAATGGGCCACGTTGGTTGCGGAGGAATTTATCCCAGCAATTGCCATATAGCCCGTAGAACATGCTGAACATGCCCAGACGGGTGCCATGACCGCCGCTGTAGTGTTCCAGGAAGCGACAGCCTTTTCGGGAAAACTCCCAGGTTACTGGCATGATTTCAGGCGAAAGCAGGTCTGCCCGCAGCGATTCGCCGACCAGCCAGATGACATTGGGGCGGCTTCGGTTAGGCGAGCGGTCTATCGGCAGAAGTGGATAACTAACCCGAGACTTGCCGTTGTCCTTAGCCGCAAAGCGATGAAAGTCAGTCTGTTTCGGTTCTTCCATCCCAATTTTGCGCAGAAAACTGCGCATGCGCATCGTTGGTGCGTGGGGAAACGCATCCATCGAGCACAGCACTTCTTTGTTAAGCCTAAAATCGGCCAGACCAGTACTCAGCAAAGATATCAGAAGTGCTACACCCGTTATCACAGGGAAGGTCCATTGAATGACCTTGATGGGCAGGTTCGATGCCAGTTTGATGCAAAAATCCGATTTTAAGCAAAAAAGCAACAAGCAAACATGAAACACCAGCAAGAGTCCAAACACGACTCCGGCAGAAAGCAATGTGTTGGCTTCCAGCCCCATGGATTCAAAGCCACCAGGAGTTGTCAACAGATTGATTACCAACCCATTGATATGATAACCAAATTTGACGAGAATGATCGCATCGACCAAGAGAAAAAGATGAGTCAGGAAGGCCAGCAGAACCGCAAATATCCTGCTGGTCCAGACAAGCACCGATGTGGCTTTGCCTGATTTGCGACTACAGCAGAACGTAGCTGCAAGAAAGGTTGGAACGAGAATAATACCCGTGTAAGCCAACCAGGTTGAGACCAGATACAGAAACCTGAAAAGTCCAGTGCCTCCGTCATTCCTCAAAGCAAACCAGGCGGTCAGGGGCAAGGTTATCAAATACAATAAAAGACAATAGGCATAATAGGCTGAACGTTGTTCCTTCATCGTGCATTTCCTTCTGCGGATCACTTGAAACTCAAAACAGATTTCGTTTTTGACCAATATTATCGCATAGGATAATCACGAAATGGTTATCTAATCATTAAAAGTCTGTAATGTTGATTGTGAAATGATTATATTTTGCCCCATGCAGGTTTTTACGCAAATAACACTACTTGGAAAACAACCCCATAAGACTTTCATCCTCTGAAATCGCCAAGAAAAATCATGACCGGTTTGAGTACGGGCACCCTGGGTGCCCGTACCTGCGATTTGCGCAATATAGGTTAAAACAAAAGCGGCTGGAATCATCTCGACTCCAACCGCTTGTTTTGTTTTTTCGGGTAAAAAGGTTTGTTACTTCACCAAATAGAACCCAAGATTGTTTCCATTTGGACGTTCGGCTCCGCCAGCCTGGTGATTCAGAATTTTCACATTGTCCTTGGCATTGCCCTTGTCTTCCTGCCAAATTGCCAGCGTCGTCGAACCGCCACCATCCATATTCAGGGCGTCATACGCTCCGAATTCCTTCAGCAACGCAGCCAATTCACCAGTTGTCGCACCCATTGAATAATCCTTTTGCCGACCATCTACCGTTATGAAATAGATATATCGGCGGTTTTTGGACAAGCCATAGCCCGTGCGTGGATGGCAGGACTTGTCACCAGCCGCACCGGCAGTCACCTCGCCCTTGTCCAAGATCACCGCAAAGCCAGGAACCGAAATGAAAATCTTGTCATTGGGGATATCACTTCCGGGATAGCGGAAATCGACGCTTCCGTCCTTCAGTACGATAAATGAGGGGCGTCCGCGGTCGTTGTCATCCAGGACTTCGCCTTGCGAAATGAACAATCCCATTCTGCCTGCGTACCTGCTTGCCCCACAACCCCAAGGTCCCCAAGGCGATGCATTGACGCCAAGCACCATCTTCTTGCCGGCGGCCCGGTTTTCCTTCAGGAAGTTCCTGGTCGTCTGACGCTTCGTCACCACCAGCGGGGGCGTCTTGCAGCGTTTGCACGCAGGATCATGGTCAGGCATCGGCTGATTCCACAACTCGTCCTTCGTCGAGGTGCATACTCCATACAGCCCCGTTTGCAAATCGATCCTGACCACGTTGATCTTCATTAAACGCGGCTCTGTCCGCTCAAGGAACACATGGTGAATCCCAGGAAACAATTCCTTGCTGCCATCCCATGGGGATTTCGCTTCCTGACCCAAGACACCCTGGATAAACAGGACAAAACCGACAAATGCAAACAATCGAATCGAACGCTTCATGCTCTTGCCCCTTGGCTTAAATTAAACCTAAAAAAACAGTTGACACCTTATGATTGTAGTGCCTTTACAAGGCACGGCCTTCGGGTGGTTTTCCCGCCCCAGGCTAAAAGCCTGGGGTTAAGCATCCTTAAGCGCTTACAGCGCAATGCATTATGAAAATCCTGACGGCAAGTCTGAACTATCGTCCTTGTCTGGCTCGTGTCCCGCCCGCGTGGATTGCGGATGGCCGGTCCTCGCCAAAGACTTTGCGCCGTAGGCGCCTGACCATGCTTAACCCCGGGCTTCAGCCCGGGGATAGGATGCCCCCCCACGCCGAGCGCCTTGTAAAGGCGCAACAGAAGACTGCCGCATTTCAATTCACCAGCACGGTGAAATGAATAAACTTTTTAACTACTTGATAATCAGTCAATTAAGAATTAAATCCAGCTTCAACTGTTTTTTAAATTAAAACCCCGATATCAATGACTTAACTGTCTCGTACTCCTCGGCAACAGGAAATTGCGGAAACTCGCGCTTCACATTCTCAGATGGACGGAACAAAATCCCCAAGCCTGCTTCCTCGAGCATCGAGGTGTCATTGTATGAATCGCCCATCGCGATCACGTCGAAATTCAAATTTTTCAATGAGAGGACGGCATGGCGTTTTCCGTCCAGGATCCTCATCTTGTAGTCGATCACATTATTTTGTTCATCGGTAACCAACGAGTTGCAGAACAGTGTTGGCCATCCGAGCTTTCGCATAAACGGGGATGCGAATTCATAGAATGTATCGGAAAGGATGATTGCCTGGTATCGTTCTCGCAGCCAATCCATGTACTCGAGTGCGCCAGGAAGCGGCTCCATCGTCTCGATTACCGCCTGGATGTCACGTAGCTTCAAGCCATTTTCCTTGAGAATCTCAAGACGACGCTTCATCAGCACGCTGTAATCCGATATGTCGCGAGTCGTCAAACGCAATTCGGGTATCCCGGTCTTTTCGGCAACCGATATCCAGACTTCAGGAACCAATACACCTTCCAAATCCATCGCAACAATCACAGGTCTCTTCGCCATTTTCTTCCGTTTCCTAGATAAGTTCACATAACATTTTCGACCATCATCGTCAAACGTCAATAGGCGACAATGATGCCGAAATCCGATGCCAATCGCTTGAACTCACGCTCCATTGCCGCCTTTTTCGCAGCATCCGTGCACAGGATGATCTCAGCACGCAAATGGAGAATCTTCTGAGCAGCCCACGATTGAGCTATTTCACGACCACCCTCGGGACATTCGTCGTACTTGCGACGAAATACCAGATCACGATGCTGGTTTTTGGAATCATATCCTGACAAAGTCAGCACCAGATCCTTGTCATCCGAGTCAAATTGCCCATACAGTTCCAGGGTTTCGCGCCGGTACAAGTGCGGCAAATCCCTCGGATAGATGCTCCGGCTCACCTTCCCTTCCGCCAGGTACTTCATGTCACGTACGATCAATGAGGTGTAGTTGCTGATGTATCGAACAAGATTCTCGCGGAAATCCTTCAAGTCATCGACGTGATAGTTGTGCCCGCGGTTCAAATATCCCATGAAATCCAGCAAGGTACGATTCGCATTCTTCCCCGCGCTGAAAGGATAGATCGACACATTCCCGGGATTCACCCCAACCATCGCACGCAAAAATTCGTCGTTTTCTGTATTCTTGACCTTTGTCGTGCCCATCATGTGCACATCTATCGTGGATTGACCATCCGTCAACACAAATATGTTCATCGGACGATTCAAGTCGCCGTTGCCTGCCTGCACAAAGGGACCAATCCCGCCAAATACATCCGTCAAACCCCGGCGCATCAACCGCTTGATGTATTCCGCCGCCTCCTTCCGATTCTCGTCATTCGCCTCAACAAATCTCGGAAACGCGCTTTTCGCATGGCTCGTAAACGATACGACATTGAAGCGATCATTTGGATTCAAGTACGTCAATGCCTCGATTGACGCGGACTTGAACTGAGATAGCTTGCTCGTCGAAATACTGTTCGAATGGTCGATGATGACCATCGTATCTTTCGCTATGTCGCCCATCGCGTCACTTCGGCTATTTGCCTTGATCGATGCCCTGAAGTATCCTGTTCCGCGACGATCGCGATACACGGTCACATTAACGTCAACAAAATTATCCAACGCAATGACCTTTGGCAACATCGGATCCGTATCTGCTTTCAACGCCTTGTCCGCCGTCGTTGTCAAGGGCGGCAACGCGCCCTTCCCCGGCAACGGAGCCAACCCCGTCAGCAAATCGTCATCAGCGCCTTCGCTTAATTCCTTCAGGACTTCTTTTCCCAATTCACTCGGCACTCCAAACTTTGGACGAGTACCCAAACTCAAGCCTACATTGTAGGACACCCCCGTTTCCGATGTCATTTCCCCATGCGGCAACAAGCTCGGAAGACTCTTGAACGGTACATCAACACGCTCCATCGCAGGAACCGTCGTCCTGGGCAAAGCCTGGCGGGTCAATGGCAGCCCCTCCATCTTGATCTCAATAACCTTCGGCCGAGGAGCCGTCGCTAATACCTTGGATGGAACCGTTTGCGGAAGCTGCGGCTGCAACACAGCCTTGTCAACGCTTACGCCTTCAAAACGCAATTCAGGAGTTGGCGGAGGCTTGATCAAGTCCTCGCTCTTGAACATCTCGCGCATCATGTGCGTCACATTACTATAATAACCTTCTTGATCTCCAGTTCCAGTTCCGCCCTCAACCCCAGCTTGCGCATCGCTCTGATCGCTCTTTTTGCGCTCATCATCCTGCGTGCGCTCAATTTCACGCTTCGTCAACTCCTCCAATGGAATCAATTTCGTCGTAACCTTCACAATTCGGTGGGGCGACGCATTCTGCTCAAGAGGCAAGCTCCTGAATACGTAATTGCCAAACAAAAACAATATCAAGGCATGAATTATCAATGATAATATCAACGATATCAATATGTAGAAAGGTATTTTTTTCATTGTATCATCACGGTTTCCGTCTATTTCGAAGGATTTTTCCATAATGTAACCCCGCTCCGGCTCTTTTTACAGTATATTAATGGATTGACCCGTTTTTCCATGGTACCAATTATAACGAACGAGAAAGCATTTTTAGTTATGAAGTCCCTGTCGCGGAATGTATTTGTCAACACGGCCTGCATTATGGCAAGCCGTGTCTTTGGTTTGGCACGAGACATTGTCCTAGGCTGGTACTGGGGCAGCACTGAAGCCGCGCAGGCCGCCTTCAATGTCGCCTTTGCAATTCCCAACATGCTTAGGGCATTGTTCGCCGAAGGCGCTTTCAATGCCGCGTTCGTCCCAATGGTCGCAAGCAAGCTCAAGGAAGGCAGCCACAAGGAAGCCGAAGACCTAGCCTCGAAAACGATCACTCTACAATGCATCGTACTCGCGGCTATCGTTGCCGTGGGAATCATCGCCTCGTGCATCGTCGCGGCTTACCTCCCTTCGACAACAGAAAAGCACGTCTCGCTGATCTTCAAAATCCTCCCGATCCTGCTCCCATATGCGATTTTCATCTGCATAGCGGGCGCCTTCGCCTCCATCCTCACCTGCCTGGAGCGATTCGCAGCGCCCTCGCTCAATCCCGTCATCTTCAACATCATCCAAATCGGCGCGGTCGCAATCCTCTGGGCCGTCGGCTCAACCAGGCACGAATTCAAGTCGCTTCTGTTTTTCTGCACCAGCGTATTCTTCGCCGGCGTCGTCCAAATGGTTTTTCTCTTTTGGATGTGCCGCCGAAACGGATTCAATGTCAGGTTCGTTTCTTTCTGGAAAAGGGAAAATGCATCGATTTGGAGGGACAGTGAAGTTAGAACCCTGGTAACAAGAATTGTTCCTGGGCTAATCGGTTCGGGCGTCTTTCAACTCAATGCCCTATTGGACAAGGCATTGGCGGTCTATCTTGGCGCCGCTGCCGTAGGTTCATTGGGATATAGCCAGCATCTAGTCTACCTTCCCATCGGCATCTTCGGCGTTGCAATGAGCATGGTCTGCCTCCCTCAAATGGCAAGGGCGAATCAGGACGAAATGTCCGATTGCCTCGATTACGCCTTGCGCCAAGTCCTGTTCATGACGCTTCCCTGCGCGACATTGCTGGCGGTACTCGCCGAACCCGTCATAGTGATGCTTTTCCAACGAGGCGCCTTCAATGCCGAAGCCGTCCGCGAAACCGTCTGGGCACTCTGGTTCCTTGTCCCGGGACTACCGGCTTACTGCTGCGCAAAAGTCGCCGTCACAACCCATCACGGGAGAAAAGACACCAAGACCCCAGTCAAAATCTCCATGTACTGCATCGTGCTCAACCTTATCCTCAACCTAACACTTATGCAGTTCCTCAGGCAAGGAGGACTTGCTTTGGCTACGGCAATCTGCTCTTGGGTCAATGTGATTACACTCCTGACCATTGATACGCGAAAGCTCCCCAATTGGAATTGGAAAAGCACGCTCAAGGCAGTCGTCAAACTCACTGTCGCAGCAATTGTCGCCGCTCTCGTTGCCATAGCGATCGACCGCGCATTCCTCCCAACCAGCCAAAACCTTGGGCGATTCTTCGGGGCGCTCGCACGAGTCGCCATCGGGGGATCCTCAGGACTCGCAATCTATCTTGTTGTCACTAAAGTCCTTAAATGTAATGAACTCGACGAATTGCTCGATGGCATCAGAAGACGAAAGACGAAAAAAGCGTAAGAGAAAGGCGATCATCGAGGGAATTTTTCCTAGGAATTGATAAAGGCAATTACCAAACTACATTACTTGAATGCGATTCCGTTCCAATCCAACATGATACATTAGGATCAAAAATGCCAATTTACGAATACTCCTGCAACGAATGCAATCACAAGTTCAGCCATTTGCATAAGCGACTCGGCGAACCACCGCCACCATGCCCAAAATGCAACTCTGATAATATCAAAAAGGCATTCTCAACATTCTCCGCCAGTTCGAAAAACTCGGCTTCGTCCTGCCAACAAGCAACGCAATGCCCAATCGCCCAAACCTCAGGCCATCCATCCTGCGCAGGATGCTGCCACCATAAACACTAAACAAACGGGTGTACTATGGAATCTTCCATCTCAAAAATCCTCCCAAACAAGCCACATTGGCTTGACCAAAGACTCCTCAATGTCAGGCATAACGACTTCGCATGGCGAGCAACGCCACCAGAAACCATCGAAGAGTGGGAAGAACGAAGAGACTTCACAAAATCCCAAATCCTGCTTGCGGCGGGATTGGCGCCCATGCCGGAAAAAATACCACTCGAACCAGAAGTCTGGGGAAAGGCAAACTACTGGGGAGTACAAATCCGCAAAGTCAAATTCCAATCAATGCCAGGACTGATCTGCACAGGCAACCTCTACCTGCCAGGAAAACTCAAAAACCCGGCGCCTGGAATCCTTTGCCCACATGGTCATTGGTCAGAAGGACGTATCCACCACCATGAACTTGGCTCAGTTCCGCTTCGTTGCATCATGCTCGCCAGATTAGGATTCGTCGTCTTCAGCTATGATATGATCGGCAAGTGCGATAATAACCAAATCCTGCACAGCTGGCCAATCGAACTCCAAAAACTCGCATCGCTCAGCGGTGTCTCGCTCTTTGGACTCCAAACCTGGAACTCCCTAAGAGCACTCGATTTTCTTTGCGAACTCAAAGAAGTTGACAAGGAACGCATAGGATGCACAGGCACCTCCGGTGGAGCATCCCAGACCTGGACCGTCGCAGTCCTTGACGAACGAATCAAGGTCATCGCCCCGGTCTGCATGCTCTCCTCCCATTTCCAGGGCGGATGCCCCTGCGAAGAAGGACCACTGCTCAGAATCAACGGAGTCACCTCCTTCGATGTCCTCACGGCTTGCGCACCAAGACCCGTATTCCTCCCATCCGTCGATCAAGACTGGACAAACCTGAATCCAACCTACGAAATCGAGGCGCTCAAGCAAGTCTATGCCCTCTTCGACGCCGAAGACGCGATCCTAAACTACCACAAAAACGAACCCCATAACTACAACCTCGACACCAGGGAACACGTCTATCCGTGGTTCGCCCATTGGCTCCTCAACCAATCACTGCGGGAAACCATCGCAGAAGACCCAATCCCAATGCCGCCAGTCAACCTCCTCTTGCATAGCGAACAAAAAACCGAACCTACACTCGATACAACAAAGACGGCTATCGAAGAAGCGAAAAAATTCCTCGCTCAAGACGCAATTCCGGAATTCACCGACCAGGACACCATCTCAGACTATGCCGCCAAACGCATCCCACTGCTCGGCGAAATCATCAACAACGACCTGGAACTCGCCGATATCGCAGTCAGAGTCACATGCCCGCAATGGAAAATCAATAACGCAACCGCTTACGGCAGACTGATCTCAAGACGAGAAGAAGGTGACGTCATACCTGCAGTTTGGGTCGTCCCTGATAAACAAGTCCAAAAACCTGCGACATGCCTCCTGATCTCGGATAAGGGCAAAGCCGACTACTTCAAGGGCGGCGACCAAAGCATCCTGCTCGATATCCTGATCAGCAACAGTTGCGAATGCCTAGCTATCGACTTGCTTGGATCCGGAGAAACCGCAGGAGCACCAGCTAAATCACCACGGGACGAAAACGATCCGCTCTTCTTCGCGTTCAATCAATCGCTCTTCTCAATGAGAGTCCAGGATATCCTTACCTGTCTCGCCCTGCTCAAGGAACAGGAAAAGGAAAATGTCGTGCTGATCGCCTCCGGAGAAGCCGCAAGGGCAGCAGCCGTCGCAGTCGCGCTCGCAGAACCATTGAAGGCGATCGTGCTTAACCTTGATGGCATCGACGACTCAGAAAAAGGATGGTCAACCCCACTCTCATTCCAACCGATGATCCTCAAGATTGGAGGAATCAAGGGTACCCTATCAATCGTCGCACCAAGACGACTGATTATCCATCGAGCGCAAAAAGACCTTGCGCAACATCTGACGTCAATCTACGAAATCGCCAAAAAATCAAGCTCGCTTACAGTCGATAACGATAACTTCATCCGTTTAGTTGAAAGGGCAATCCGATAAATCAAACAGGCACAAAAACCATGGCAACAATCGCAGAACTCAACAAGCTGTTCGCAGTCGAAAACCACGCCAAAATCGTGTGCGGCAAAGGTCGCCTCCCAACCGTAAAGGTCAAAAACCAAGCCGCCGAGGCCACGATTTCATTCCTCGGAGCACAACTGCTCTCCTTCATTCCAAATGGGTTCACTGAAACAATCTGGCTTAGCAAAGCCTCGAAATTCGTTGACGGCAACCCAATCCGAGGCGGAATCCCAATCTGCTGGCCTTGGTTCGGCAAAAACCAGGACGACCCAAGCCTCCCAATGCATGGACTCGCCAGGCATACCATCTGGGAACTCGAAAATATCTCGGCGATCGACGATAAGACCACGATGGTCATATTCATCCTAAAGCCTAACCAGGAATCACGCAAGCTCTGGAACTACGACTTCACGCTCAGGGCAATCTTCACCATCTCGGATACCCTCGAAGTCGAACTCGTCACGACAAACAAGGACTCGAAGCCTTTCACGATCTCGCAAGGTATCCATACCTACTTCAAGGTCGATAATATCGCAACTATCTCAATCGATGGGTTCCAAAAACTTAAGTACTTCGACAAGGTCGGCGGCGCAAACGACATCAAGAAGCAAAAGGACGAACCGATTGTGGTCAACCAGGAAATCGACGCCGTATTCCTCAATGCCAAAGGTCCTTTCACCATCAGCGACCCGATCGCAAAACGGACAATCACCATCACAAACAAAGGTTCCAACTCGGCCGTCGTCTGGAACCCATGGAAGGAAAGGTCTAAAAAGCTCTCCGAATATACCCCGCACTCCTACAAAACCATGGTCTGCGTCGAAACATGCAATGCACTCGACGACGCACGGATCGTCAAACCAGGGCAATCTCATTCCATCAAGGCGTCCTACTCGTTCAATAAGCTAAACTAAACACAGGAAACCAACATGAAAGCCGCAATCTCCCAACTCGTGCTCCCTAATCTCCCCATGCCTGAATTCTTTGCGCAAGTCAAGGAAGCAGGATACGAATCAGTCGAGCTGAGCCTTAGGCCAAACGAAGGATCCCCGTTCAATTTCAATGTGACTGACGCAGACCTCGACGGGTTCGTCCAACTCTCGAAAAAGTACAACCTCCCAGTCGATTCCATTACCATCTCAAACTCAAAGGGCAATCTCCTGCTCCCGACGCTCGATGCCATCCCCTGCATCCAGGAAACCGTCTGGGGACTCGAATGCGCCGCTAAATTGGGTGCGACGGCCGCCCTCCATACCCTTGGGCGCTTCACCCCGGAACTCTACTACGAAGACGCCTACAAGAATGCCGTCCAGAACCTCAAGATCATCGCCCCTGTCGCCGAAAAGCTCAATGTTGCCCTTTCGGTTGAATTCGTCTGGTCCGGCTTCTTGTTCAGCCCAGTTGAAATGAGGCGTTTCCTGGACGAAGTCGGCAGCACCCATATTGGATTCTACTTTGATCCCGGCAACATGGCTGTTTTCCAATATCCTCAGCACTGGGTACGCGCGATTGGCAAGCACGTCAAGAGAGTCCACCTCAAGGACTTCAAGGGCGGTCCGCTCAACGGCGTTTGGACAAGGCTCGGCGAAGGCGCCTGCGATTTCAAGGCAATCTTCGCAGAATTGAAGAAGATCGGCTATAATGGACCACTCGTCTCCGAAGTCGCAACCTCACTTGCCTCGCTTAAGGACACGGCAGACGATATCAAAAAGCTGATCAAGCAATACTGCTGATAAGGTTGGTCGATTCACACTCTACCCTCCCGCAGCCAATGCCAAATTGGTTGCGGGAGTTTTTAAGCACAAAAGGAAATAATTACCGCCATGATTGATAAACCACTGACGTTCCTTTTCGACTTCGACCACACCAATAACACGACGAGACCTTACGTGATGAAGGAATTCGCCGAAAACGGAGCCGAAGCACTCGTCCTGACAGATACGCTGATCAGCCAAGTCATTCAAAATCCTAGATTCGCACCAGTTCTCGAAAAAAATATCAGCGATGCAGGACTCACATTCGTCGACTCGCACGCGCCATTCGGAGTAACTGAAGACCTGGATGTGCCAGACCCGAAACTCAGACCACTTATGCTCGATAGACTCAAGGTCGCCATGAGAGTCGTAGCCGACTTCGGGGTCGATACAATATGCATCCATACCGGTAACACATCAAAGAAATTTGAACAATACTCGCTGCAGGACCTCGACGAAGCGATCATTCAATCGCTCGAAGAACTCCTCCCAATCGCCCATGATCTTAATTTGGTCATCTGCATTGAAAATATCTGGTTTCCGACAAATACTCCAGAAAAACTCCTTGATATCATCAACTACTTCAATTCAGAATCCCTCGGAATATGCTACGACTCGGGACACGCCAACCTAATGGCAAAGGACAGGGGCTTCCAGGACAGCCATCCTATCCAAGCGTGGCAAAACGTCGGACCAATCCCGTACGACGACAAAATCCTCGAAAAACTCCTTCCACATGTCGTCAATTGCCACCTCCATGACAACAATGGCCAATACGATAGCCATCTTACACCAGGAGATGGAAATATTGACTGGAGGCATATCATGTCACTCCTTGCCAAAGCGCCTAGGCTTAGATCAATCCAATCAGAGGTCATACCCGTGATGGTCGGAGCGCCAATCGCCAAAATTTGCCGGACTTTCGAAGAACTCATTGAAATCGCATAATTCTACAGCAACGAAAATTGATGAAATTAAACAAAATATGGGGAAACTTTCATTTTTTCTAAAAAAACTTTTTTCCTCTCTTGTTTTTTTCTCGAAATTTATTATCCTATATATAGTGGATTAACAAATTTTTTGGTCCATGAATGCAAGTTCAATTAAGGAGAAAAACAATGAAGCACGCATTAAGGTTCACGTTGATCGAATTGTTGGTCGTCATTGCCATTATCGCCATTCTGGCGGCGATGCTCTTACCTGCATTGGCCAAGGCACGGGAAAAAGCGCGAGCGATTTCTTGCGTCTCAAACATGAAACAAATCAACCTGGGACTGAACATGTACCTAGGTGACAGCGACGATGTCTTCCCGAGATCAATCAATAACTGGCCAAGAGATGGAGCAGCCTACCCAGGCACATGGCACCAGGCAATCCATAGCTATGTCGGCGACAAGAAATTGTTCAAGTGCCCAAGCAATACCTCCGGACTTGTGGTTCAATATGAAGACACGACCAAAGAATACAGATTCCCGCAATCCTATACCGCACATACAGGCGGCGGAACTGTCGCAAACATGACAACCGCAGCAGGAGCTAAATTCCCAATTACCCACAATGGTACGATGTGCGCACTCCCAGACATCAAAGCAGCTTCTTCGCTAATCCTATTCGGAGAAACAAGCCGTCGACAAGACCCCTACTTCTGGGCATCATGTGGCGGCGCGGCGCCAAACAACCTCCACTGGTCGATGATCAATCATGGAGGCTCCACCAACTTCGCATTCTGCGACGGACACGTCCAGCCAATGAGACCGCAAAATACATATGGCAGCATAAACATGTGGTGCACAAAGGCATCAGACTCAACTCCTCAAGTCCTCAGAGAGATGATGCAAGAAGCCTACAACTACATGATGGCAAACTAATCCTTGCCCTAGCAAACACTCAAAAAAATCTCCGCGTCCCTGAGTTAAGAGATGCGGAGATTTTTTTTGACTTGATCTTGTGGCATCTTCAAAGCTTGAAGCACCCGCTCGTCCATTCCTTGATGGTCTTGCGACCGATTTCACGGCATCCCAATGCCGTGTATCGAGACAAAATCCCCTCGTATTGCTCCGTCAAGATTCCCGACAAAATCAGGTGCCCGGGACGCTCGACATAGGTCACGACCGCTTCGGCGTAGGCATCCAAGACGACGGCAAGGATATTCGCTACCACGAGCTTGCGAGGCTTGCCCTCATACGATGCCAAATCCGCAACGGACAGATTCACGCCATCGACCCCTGCAATCTCCATGTTTTCTCGAGAGGTCGTAATGCATTGAGGATCGTTATCGAAAGCATCGCAAGGATCGTAGCCCAGCAATCGTGCGCCGATGGAAAGGATTCCGGAACCGCATCCTGCATCAAGGAATGAGCAGGTACCGTGTTCCATCGCCAATTCATCCATAAATTGTAGGCAAGCCATCGTCGTTCCGTGATAGCCCGTACCAAAGCACATTCCAGGATCCAGCGCCAGAACCAGTTCGCCATCCTCGGCGTCGTAAGTCTCCCAACTTGGCTTGACAACCAGGCGCTCGGATGCCTTGAATACGTGGAAGTGACGCTTCCAGCTTTGAGACCAATCCTCCTCCGCCATTTCAATGGATCGACAAATGACGGAATCCGAAAAAAACTCCTCCCAATCCACAAGACCTGACTGGATTTCAGCGCAGATTCGCTTCGAGTCCTGCTCGTCAGTCCCCAAAACATACGTCGTACCCCTGCCAGTCTCCTTGTTGGAATAGGAAGACGGATCGAAGCCCAATGCCGACAGTGCCTCTTCAACCAATGGCACGTCGTCAAGATTGCTCTCCAATTCAACTAAGTAAATCGTCGATGACATTCCTTGATCACCTACTCTTCGATCAATGGCCAAAAGGCGACATTTCACGCAATGCCTTGATGATCGGCGGCGTCTTTTCCAAAATCACATCAACGTCCTGCTCCGTGTTGTAGCGACTGAAACTGAAGCGGATAGACCCATGCAACATGCGATAGTCAAGACCCATCGCACGCAATACATGGGAAGGCTCCAGCGAACCAGACGTGCAAGCAGAACCCGAAGACGCGCAAATCCCACCAGCCTGATACAAACGAAGCAATATCGCCTCGCCTTCAATGTATTTGAAGCAAATGCTCGACGTGTTGGGCAAGCGATGCTCGATATCGCCATTGACCGCAGGGTCGGGACAAGTCGCCAGCAAACCGGCTTCCATGCGGTCACGCAACCCCTTGACGTAAGTCTGCTCAACCTCCATATTCTCCTGAGCCAAAAGAGCCGCCATGCCAAGACCGGCGATGCTTGCGACATTCTCCGTCCCGGCACGCTGACCGCGCTCCTGATGACCACCAGTCAAAAATGACCAGTAGGGAGTGAAACGACGAACGTACAGCGCGCCAACACCCTTCGGAGCATGCAACTTGTGTCCGCTCAAGGACAAAAAGTCAATCGCCGTCGACGACAGGTTAATCTTCACCTTCCCCACTGCCTGGACTGCATCCGTATGGAACAACGCTCCGCGGGCATGGGCGATTTCAGCTATCCTCTCGACGGGGTAAATATTTCCGATTTCATTGTTCGCCCACATCACCGAGACCAGCGCCGTCTCATCGTCGATCGCATTGTCCACATCGGCGAGATTCAGTCTTCCGTGCTTGTCAACCGGCAGGTATTCCACTTTATAGCCCTGTTGCTGGAGCCGTTTGCACACTTTCAGGACTGCGTGGTGTTCCACGGCAGTAGTGACGATCTTGCGCCGATTCTGCTGTGTTGCCAAAGCGCTTAGGATTGCGGTGCTATCGCTTTCCGTGCCACAGCTGGTAAAGATCAGTTCATCCGCGTCACAACCCAGGAGTTCCGCCAGGTTTTCCCTGGATGAAACAATGATCTTCGAGGCAGATTTCCCGAATGGATGGGCACTGGACGGATTCCCGTACTGATCAGTCAAAAACGGAACCATCGCCTCGAATACTTCGCGTGCGACACAGGTCGTCGCATTGTTGTCAACATAAACTAGCATGGCTTGACCTTCCCCCTTACTTGACTTCGACCACGTTGATCGCGGCAGAGACTTTTTCCCTCAATTTGGCTTCCACCCAATGCTTCAGGGTTTGGAGCGCCGATGCGCATCCCGCGCATTTTCCCGTCAATCTCACCATCACGGTATCGCCTGCGATATCGACGAGTTCGGCATCGCCGCCATCCGCCTTCAAGCCATCTCGGATAATGGAATCGAATACATCCTGGATCAACGCGATTTTCTGGAGGTTGGTCAAAGGAACCGTAGCTCCGTCTGCACCGCTGCTTTCGGATGATTTCTTGCCCAGGACATCATCGAGAATCAGCTGGATATCTTTTAAGCATCCACCGCAGCCGCCTCCCGCCTTCGTGTAATAGGTGACCTGTTCAACAGTTGTCAGATGGTTGGCTTTGATAACATTGCGGATTTCAGCCTCGGTGACGTCGAAGCAGTGGCAGACTATCCTGTCCTCGCCTTCCTCAACAACCTCGATGACAGGTACGTTCCAATCAGGATGCGACTTGGCCAAATTCTTCATCGCAGCCTGGAACGCCTCCGAACCCATGACGGAACAGTGCATCTTCTCCTCGGGAAGCTCGCCCAGAAAACTCGCAATGTCCTGATTTGTCAGCTTCGAAGCTTCTTCCAATGTCTTGCCCTTCAAGATTTCCGTCAATGCCGAAGCGCTGGCAATCGCGGACGCGCAACCAAATGTCTGGAACTTCGCATCCTGGATAGTCTTCGTCTTGGGATCGACCTTCAGGTACAACTTCATCGCATCGCCGCAGACGATGTTGCCTACCTCGCCAACAGCGTCAGGATTGGCAATCACGCCAACGTTTCTCGGATTCAAAAAATGATCCATCACTTTTTCAGTGTAATCCCACATAGTTTGCCTCAATGTGATTTAACGGTTGCAAGTCTTTCGGAAATTTGTGTAATCTAATTAATATAAGCCACCATGCACGGGCAGACAAATTCACTTGAAATCAGCGGGCATTGCAAGCATCTGGTACATCATCGCCTTGGCGATCCGGTAGTGACCCTGCGCGTTGGGATGCAACAGATCCGTCTCGCGATTGTTGAAAAAACCACCATGGGAAGCCGTCAATGGATGCAAGCCACTGACACGATACAAGTCAATCACGTTGACAGCCCAAATGTCAGCAGCCTGACGCAACATCTCGACATAGGATTCGAGGTAGATCCCGATGTCATTCGGAAAGCTCTCCTCCGGCTGGATGTTGTCGCCGCCAAACGTAGCAAATCCACGATGGATCGGGGTCATCAACACAATCTGCTGCAACGGAAATTCCTGCTTGAGGTACTCCATGACAGCATTGGTGCGACCGCAAAACGTACCCATATCCTTGTTCAGCTTGCGACGCTCCTTCGTCATGATTCTACCATGGGAATTCACCTCTTCCTTGCCCAGCGTCCACCACGAACCCAACGGAATGCCACCATTGAAATCGTTGGTCCCGGCAAATACGAAGATCGCATCAACATCATCGGGATGCTCCGCCTTCAATCGCTTCGCCTGAGCCAAAATCCCGCTCATCTGCTCGCCGTTGATACCATATACCAAAGACTCGATACCCAAAAATTCAGGCAGGAAATTCCAGTAGTTTTTCGTTGTTCCGATGTGGTTCTTGTCCGTGATCGAATCGCCCAGGAACGCCACTTTCTTGCCTTTCCACTGCGATTGAACCAATTCGGCTTGAATGCCACCGCAAGCCAACGTCATTCCAATGCACAACATCCCTGACATAATTGACTTCATCTTCCTTTTCCCGTTTTCTCCGGTTACATATCAATACCCAATTCTTCGGACAGCCTTCGATTGGCATCAATCGCACGAATCTGACCAATCAATTCATCCATGTTCCCTTCAAGAATATTAGTCAAATCGTACAAGGTCAACTCAAATCGATGATCCGAAACGCGATTCTGAGGATAGTTGTACGTCCGTATCCGCTCGCTGCGATCGCCGGTGCCGACCTGGGATCGACGCTCTTCCGCGTTCTTCTTGTCCTCCTCCTCCTGCTTGATTTGCAGCAGCCGAGAACGCAAGATACGCATCGCGATTTCCTTGTTGCGATGCTGCGACTTTTCCTGCTGGGACGCCACGAACATACCCGTCGGCAAGTGGGTCACACGTACCGCCGAGTCTGTCGTATTGACGCATTGGCCACCGTGACCGGAGGCACGGAAAACATCGATCCGCAATTCCTCGGGTTTCAACTCAAAGTCAACTTCCTGAGCCTCGGCCAAAACCGCGACTGTGACTGTTGACGTATGAATCCGCCCCTGGGCCTCGGTCGCAGGAATCCGCTGGACACGATGAACTCCACTCTCAAAGCGAAGCCGTGACCAAGCTCCGTCACCGCGCACGGTAAAGGACACCGACTTGATTCCGCCCAAAGGCGTTTCGCTCAAGTCCATGACCTCGACCTTCCACCCCTGATTCTCGGCGTACTTGCTGTACATCCTGTACAAATCAGCCACAAACAACGCGGCTTCGTCACCGCCTGCACCAGGACGAATCTCAACAATTACGTCCTTGCCCTCGTTTGGATGTGTCGGCAAAATCAACGCCTTGATTTCACCATCCAAGCGTTGCTCTTCGTGCTCAAGCTGCTCCATGTCAGCCTTGACCAACTCCTTCAAATCGTCGTCGGCTTCTTCAAGCAATTCATGATTGCCAATCAAATCATCCTGGACTTTCCGATAATCAGCCCAGGATTGAACCAAGGTCTTCAATTTCTGGTACTCGCGGTTCAAAGACTGGTATTTGTTCTGGTCCCCCTTCTCAAAATCAAATGCCGATATGGCACGCTCGACTTCCTGCAACCGCGAACTCGAACTGACGATATAGCTCTCTAAATCCACTGGAAATCTCCCCTGTTCATAACATACCATCAAGATACAAAAGGACTAAAAGGCTCAAGCAGCCCTTTAGTCCTTTCTCCAATCAATCCTAATGGAATGCTATTTATGGGCAAACTTCGCGTATTTGCGGTTGAAAGCGTCAACACGACCTTCCGTGTCAACTAGCTTCTGCTTACCAGTGAAGTACGGATGGCACTTCGCGCAAATGCCGATCGCCGTCTTGTCAGTCGTTGAATAAACTTCAAACGTATTTCCGCAAGCGCAGCTTACGATGCACTTGACGTAGCCGGCTTGCTTGTTGCCGCCTTTCTTTGGTGCTGCTTCTTCTGCACCTTTTGCCTTGGATTCTTTTTCTTTAGCCATTGTTCTGTTCCTCTTGTCCTTTTTTGATGTCCAGCGGGCTTGCGTTACCGCTGGACCTTGTGTTAATGGTGGGACACCTATAATTAGTTCAACGCAACCTTGCGTCAAATTACATTTCCGCCAAGGCGGCCTTTCGAGACAGGCGGATGCGACCGCGATCGTCAATGTCAAGTACCTTGACAGAAATCTGATCGCCGACCTTGCAAATCTCTTCTACGTTCTTGACACGATAATCGGCAAGCTCGGAAATGTGAACCATTCCTTCGGTCGCAGGCATGAACTCGACAAAGCAACCGAAGTCCTTGATCGTCTTCACAATGCCCCTGTAAATCTTGCCAATCTCAACTTCGCCAGTCAATCCCTCGACACGATACTTGGCCTCTTCCAAGGCCGCCTTGTCAACCGCGAAGATCTTGACGGTTCCGTCGTCCTCGACGTCGATCTTCGCACCGGTCTCATCCGTGATGCTGCGGATGTTCTTGCCGCCAGGACCAATCAACGCGCCAATCTTGTCAGGATTGATCTTCATGACAAGCATCTGAGGCGCGTAAGGCGACAGCTCGGGGCGGGCCTTGGGCAGGCAATCAGCCATAATCGCCCGGATCTTCTCACGAGCGGTTTTGTTGATCAACAACGCTTCGTACATGCCGTCCAGATCCAATCCAGCAATCTTCAGATCCAGCTGGAAACCAGTAATACCCTTGCTGGTGCCGGCAACCTTGAAGTCCATGTCGCCGTAATGATCCTCGGATCCCAAAATATCAGTCAGGAACACACGCTTGCCAGGACCAGTGACCAAACCAACGGAAATGCCGACGACAGCGTCGGAAACCGGTACGCCTGCATCCATCAATGCCAACGAAGACCCGCAAACAGTAGCCATCGAAGAGGATCCGTTCGAACCCAAAATCTCAGAAGTCACGCGAACCGTGTAGGGAAACTCCTTGGGCATCGCACCGAGAACCGAACGCTCGGCCAAAGCACCATGACCAATCTCGCGACGACCTGCAGAACCATAGCGACCGACTTCGCCAGTCGAAAACGCCGGGAAGTTGTAGTGCAAGATGAATGACTTCTTATTGGCGCCGCCAGTCACAACGTCGTAGTCCTGAGCATCGCCGGACGAACCCAACGTGGTGGAGACCAATGCCTGCGTGTCACCACGCTTGAACAAGGCCGAACCATGAACACGGGGCAAAAGACCGACTTCGCAGGAAATCGGACGAATCTCGTCAAGCTTGCGACCGTCCTGGCGAACGCCCTCGTTCAAAATCAAACCGCGAATCGCCTTCTCCATCAAGACTTCCCAAACCAAACCGAAATCCGGTTCCGTCCCGTCTTCCTTCGTAAACTTCTCGGTCAATGCATCCTTCAACTCTTGCTTCAACGCATCCTGAGTCGCCTGACGATCCAACTTCGAAGCGCCCGTGACCGCAGCAGTCAAGCGACCGCCGATAACGGCTTCCGCAGCAGCCAGGAATTCAGGATCCGGCAAGTAAGGCGTATAAGCCTGTTTTTCCCTGTTGACGCGAGCGGCGAAAGCCTCAATCGCCTCGCACTGCTTCCGAACGATGCCGTCGGCAAAGACCATCGCGTCACGCAAATCCTCTTCGGAAATCTCCGAGCCGCTACCTTCAATCATGATCGCCTTCCCAGGAACACCGGCGTAGACCAAGTCGATGTCACTGGCTTCCGTCTCGCTAATCGTCGGATTCGCAATGAATTCACCATTGATGCGACCGACGCGGCACGCGCCAACGCAACCATGGAAAGGAATGTCGGAAACCATCAAGGCGACGGAAGCGCCGAAGATCGACAGGACATCCGCCTCGTTCTCGCCGTCCGCGCTCAACAGCGTGGAAACAACCTGAACTTCATTGATGAAGCCTTCAGGGAACAATGGACGAATAGGACGATCCGTCATGCGAGCCGTCAAAACCTCCTTCTCAGTCGGACGACCTTCACGCTTCAAATAGCCGCCAGGAATCTTTCCGGCAGCCGCGAAACGCTCGCGATATTCGACTTGCAACGGGAAAAAGTCAATCCCGGGACGGGGATCCGCAGAACATACCGCGACCAATACCATCGTGTCCCCTTGACGAACCGTTACAGAACCGTTCGCCAACAAGGCCATCTTGCCGGTCTCAATGTCGATGAAACGACCGCCGCCCAACTCAATCCTACATGTTTCAATGCTCATCTTTTTACCTCTTCGCTAAAAACACGCCATAAAATCCTGAACGTGCCACCTTTGAAACACTGCGGAATTGCGGATTGGAGCGCCAACGCCTCGATGTCTAATACAGTGATTTTGGCGATCCAAGCCGACGAATTCCACAGCTTTGCCTCCAGTGCAAAAGCACCGCGCCTGGTCAAATAGGTTTTAACCCATTCGCCAGGCGCACACATCGCTTCAATTACCGACGCAGCTTCAAACTCGAAATCAACGCCGCGTAACGGTCGTGATCCTCACGCTGGAGGTAGTTCAGCAGCTTGCGACGATTGTTAACCATCGCAATCAACCCGCGACGGCTGCTGTGATCCTTCTTGTTGGCCTTCATGTGCTCGGTCAACTCGCTGATACGGTGCGTCAAAATCGCTACCTGAACCTCAACGGAACCAACATCATTAGCCGAACGCTGATACTGCTTGATAATCTCTTGCTTCTTTTCCTTGTCCATAATGCCTCAATTCTACTCTGTCTTCGCTACCAAACCATACGGGATTGTTAATCCGCCTTACAGTGATGATCCAGTCAAACACCGCGAATAACGAAACTATTAATGTAATTCATAATCATCCCTTGTCAAAAGATTATGAGAAATTTTATCCCGTCCGACCCGCGCCTGAATGATGAATGATGAAGGATGAATGATGAATGATCTGTCGGATCCAGTCCGACCCGTCCGACAAAAAATGCACTACTTTTAGCCCCTTGACCAGTGATATCGCCTAAGTACGAGCACCCTGGATGCACGTACTCAAGTTTTTATCATTTCACCCGTCAAAATCTTCGCTGTTTCCGATATTGCAATGTCCTTGTCCCCCAAAAACACCATGAAGATCATTGTTGCCATGGCGTCAACTGCTTTTTTAGGTTGACTGCTTCACAGCGACCACCCATTTGGATATTTCAGATGCCATATTGTAAATATCACTGGAGACACGACTATGTCTGCAACTGCGGCGAGGGGGATAACAGCAAGCAGGGGATAGCGCGAAACATGAAAGAAGCTTTTGATCGGATCGACGTTGTAAACCTTGACCTTGTCAGAATCCTTGTCCACGTAGCAAACAAACAATTTTCTTTTGCGATCCATGCAAACAAATACCTGCGGCAACATGTTTATGGGTTGCTGCTTAAAAAAAGCCTGAAGGTCTTGATCAGCGATCTGTCCACTTTCGTCAGCAGGAATCTGTTTGCGCAGGTCAACGATGGGGATAGGAGTCATCCTTTTCTTTCTCCAGCTAGACAGAGGTCTCCTATGGATGGAGTAAGGCTTGGTGGGTCGATCTTTTACTTTATCAATTTTATCAAGATCAAGCCTTGCCCAGTAACGGTCGGCAAAACGGTGCTCGCCTCTGGAAAGTGGACTTCGATCGACGACTGAATACTCAAGGACGATGTCGCCTTTGTGCATGTACGCAGCATGGTACGTCTGAATAGGAGGGTCACAATTTGAGCTGAATTCAATAAGTATTGCAGTAAGTACGCAACCAGAAAACACAGGACACAGGGCGCAAACCAGGCAGACAAGCAAAAAGGATTTAATGACTTGTTTCTTCATCATGTTCTCCCATCTGTTTGTTTGCGACATGGTTTCCCCACTACAGAGGCTCGATTCGGGTATTTGCCAACAACTCCTCGGCAACGCCAAAATCAAACACCGAAGGCGTATCAGTCAAACATGACGCCGACGCGCAAGCCAGAGCCTCCGCAAAAATCCCAGGCATTCCCATGTGATCAACTTTGGGATTTTCCGCCAATCGACGGGAAACGATCGCCGTGGCGCAATCACCACCGCCGATGGGACTGACGATTCGCTCCAAAGCCGGAATCGTCAACCTCCACGCCTGCCCGTCGGCTGAGACCAAGGTCGCCGGCCGCGGTCCGTCCGTCACGGCCAACCAAGACAGCTTGGGATGAGAAGCCAACAGGGCGCGTGACTTGCCAAGGACATCCGTTCCCTCAGGCGACAGACCAGACAATTCGTCCGCATTGATCTTAAGGACGGACACGCCCGCGTCCAGAACGCAACCGATCTCCTTTGCAACGTCCAATACAACGGGAATCCCGTTCTCCGATGCACAACGGGCAATCTCAGCATAAAACTCAATCCCGACTCCAGGCGGAAGACTCCCGCAAATCGATACAACCCCATGACGGGGAATCTCCGCAGATAGCAACTCCCGCATCTGCGACAACTCGTCCCCGGATATCGTCGCCGAAGGCTCGATCAGCTCAGTCGCAACACCACCCGAATGGTCGATGACCGTATAGCAACAACGAGTCTTGCCGACGCAATCGACCGTCAACCCGCGAACCCCAGTCTGGGCAAACTCACGCTTCAAACACTCACCTGTATCGCCGCCGACAAATGCCGCCACCGATACAGGACGACCCAATAGGCGCATCACGCGAGCGACATTGACACCCTTGCCACCACCCGTCTCGTGACACTCGTAAGCGCGGTTAACAGAGCCTAGGCGCAAACTACGAAAATTCAATGTCTTTTGCCAGGCCGAATTAAGGCTCACCGCCAAGACAGGTTTAGGTTCAATCGACAATTGCATCGCTCCTATTCCTCTTGTTTTCTATCTCCAACTTTGAATCAGGTATGGTAATCCGCATTGATCTTGACATAATCATAGGTCAAGTCGCAAGTCCATACCGTGTAGCTTCCCGTGCCTGCCCCCAAATCCAAATCCATCTTCCAGCATCGCTTCTTCAGGACTTCAACCAAATCCGCCTCGGGCGTCCCAGCCTCCATCCCTCCACGCACAACGGGAACACCGTCGTAATCCAAATTGACCCGATAGGGATCAAACGAAATCCCACAGTAACCAGCCGCGCATAAGATCCGACCCCAATTGGGATCCGCACCAAACCAAGCCGTCTTGCACAAGGCCGAATTCGCAATCGATTCCGCGCAAGTCTTCGCGTCAAGATCCGATGCAGCACCACGAACGTTGACTTCAACAAACTTCGTCACGCCTTCGCCATCCAAGACCATTCGACGGGCAAGGTCGCCCAAAACCTCAACCAATGCCTCCCCAAATCGATCGCATTCAACCGTCCCCAATCGAATGCACTCGTTGCCGGCAGCGCCATTCGCAAGCACCAGGACCGTGTCGTTGGTGCTGGTATCCCCGTCAACCGTGATCCGATTGAAGGACATCCCAATAGCCTTGGCAAGGCACGCATTCAACGCATCGCGTTCAATGCACGCATCTGTCGTCACGTAGCACAACATCGTCGCCTGAGGCGGCTGAAGCTTCAATTTCGGAGCAATCATCCCGGCGCCCTTCGTCATGCCCCCGAGACGAATCGTCGCTCCGCCGACTTCCAGCGCCGTGGCGACGCTCTTCGGCACCGTATCCGTCGTCATAATCGCCTTTGATGCATCCAATCCACCCTCTGGAGACAGGGCTTTGACGCACATCTCAACCCCCGCTTCTATGATGTCCATCGGCATTGGAACCCCAATCCGCCCTGTTGACGATACCAGCACCTGGGATTTGTGCACCATCAGCATGCTTCCTGCCAGTTCAGCCATCCGTTCAGCGTCGCGCAACCCCTGCTCTCCCGTGCAAGCATTGGCATTCCCGCTGTTGACAACAACCAAATGAACGGGATTCCCAGACGATACTATCTCGCGATCGTATTCCACAGGAGCTGCAGCAAACAGGTTCGACGTGAATGCGCCTGCGACAACGCACGGACGAGGACTGTAGATCATCGCCATGTCCGCAGCGCCGCTGCGCTTCAAACCACACGCTATCCCAGATGCCTGAAAACAAGACGGAGTCGTTACACTCCCATTCTCAATCCATTCCATTCTCATAAACTCCTGCTTTAATACGCTTCAAAAAAACAACATGGCAAAAAAAGCCGCACCCGATATGACTCGGACGCGACTTGATCCCCCTGCTCTTCTTTAGTGGCTACCTAGTTCAACGCAATCCCATACTTCTCGGCGCCCTCGCGCAACTTGGCCAGCAACAGAGCGCAAGAAGGCATCCGCTTGTCACGACGCATGATCGTGCAACTCCTGATGGCTTCCGTGATAAGAGGCATCTCGGACAGCGCAGGGATATCCGCCACAGCTGGCGTTTCCGTATGCTCCAAGTGATAACGGGCTTCGTCGCGGCAATGCTTCGTCACCAGTTCATCCTGAGGCTGAGTCAATGGACGCCCGCCTAAGAATACGCTGAACGCAATGCCCAATGCAAACAAGTCCGAACGCTCATCAACCATTTCCTTGCACACCTGCTCCGGTGACAAGTAACCACCTGTGCCAGTAATCGCACGAGGATGGTGACCGGCCAATACCGATACGCCAAAGTCAATCAACTTGACCTTTCCACTGACCAACATGAAGTTCGAAGGCTTGATGTCCAAGTGGATGACCCTCTTCTTGTGCATGAACGACAACGCCTGGACAGCCTGATACATGACGCGGATCTTGTCCTCTATCGGCAAGACCTTGCCCAATATCTTGTCACCTAAATCGTGACCGCTCAGATACTCCATCAACAAGTCGTAGCCAAGCTCAATGCCAAACCTCCGGACGCGACGCAATGAGTAAATACGCACAATCGGCATCGCATTCTCTTCATTCAAAATCTGAGATATCGCATACTCGTTCTGAATGTGACGAGTCTTGGTCTTGTACGAGACATTGTCCAATTTCTCCTCAACACCCTTCGACGCAGAACTCCCAAGCCACTTGTTCCATCCATTGCGGATCGACTTGGAACAGAACGTGAACGCACCGCAAACAGCACGGTACAATACCGCCTCCGCACCGCGTGCCATCACTTCCTTGATTTCATAATCGTCAGCCTGAGCAGCCTCAAAGGAAGCGCGTATCGAACGAATGTCATCACGACGATCCAAATACCGGCGCCTTGACAAATTCGTGGTCGAACTGCGAGTCGTACTGCTTTCGTTCCTGGCGGTATCTGACTCCAGGGATATTTCCCCGCCTACACCAAGAGCATCCAGAACCAATACACGCGTCTTGATCTTGTTGCTCAGAACAACCTGCTCCGGCTCGATATGCCCCTGCTCCGGCTTGTCACTGTCTTTCAGGTCAGTCATCGGCTTACGCAATCCTTAATATTCTCGGTTTCTCTCACTTTCCAGTCATGGCTACAACCACGCGCCCACAGACTCAGAGCTTGCCAATACGCTTCAACGTCGCAAGCACATCGTCACCTACTCCTTTTTGCTTCCCGGCGCGCTTGGCTTCCTTGTCAAAATTAACTTCAAGCTTTTCAAGGACAACGTGCTGCTCCAGTGACTTCTGAACCTTTGCGTCCGCCAATTCCAAATTCTTCTTGTTGAAGTCGTCCAATAACTCGTAAGGCTTCCGTGAATACAAACGAGATACCGTAACAAATGGCTTCGATAAATCAGGATTCTCGACAACACTGTAAACAGGAGGAATCTTGCAGTCGACAAAGTACTTCACAATGTCGTAGAATATCGTGTGATCCTGACCCGATGGAACCTCCAGCAAGAACATCGCCTCAATCGGCTCCTCGGCATCGAGCAATAAGGGATTGGAATTCGCCTTCAACTGATTACCAAAGGATTTCGATGGGTCGTAATCAAAGTAGTTGAAGTGGTTGAAGAATGGCTTCGCAATGAAAGCAGTAAAGTCCTCGTGGTCAATGTGACTCTCCAATAACTTCATGTTTTCGTTCTTGTCCGGAATCGCCATGAATACCTTTAATGAATTCACTATCATTTCATTGTATTGCTCCTCGGCAATCTTTTCAGTGAATTTCATTTTGTTGCTGAAAAGGACAATGTTCCCAGTGCAACCCTTGTCGATCACGTCGGCCAAGGGACCGGTCATGAAGTCAATGCTGTTGTTGACATATTCAGCCGACTCCATTCCGTCGTAAGGCAGTATCAGACAAAAGAAGGTCCGATCCTGGACAGGAATCGTGCTGCCCTGATTCCCCAACTCGTCGTCAATGCTGGATATCCCTTGCAATATCCCGGTCGTAATGCCGTTGCCAGTGCCACCGCCGGTGGAACTGAAAACCATCCCCCCGACAACAATGTCTTGAAGACGACGGCGAATCGTCAAATACGCGTCGTGACCAATCTCGGGATCCTTGCGGGATCCGCGAAATTGACCCAATGTCGATTGAACAGGGGCGATGATGCGCTCACCACCACCTTCGACCTTCTCCAACTCAATCCTCGAGACATTAACCAAGATGGCTGAATCGTCCATCTTCGCGGCTATCTTGCCGCCAGCACCGCCGATCCCGATTACCTTCATGCCTGATTACCCTCCAAAAAAGACGAGGATTTCACGCTGAAACCACCCATGACAACCAACTGTTGCAAGGCACGAGCACCATGCTTCGTGATGTAAATGTTCTTGCGATTGCGCTCCTCGCGTATGTCGATGAAACATAACGACCATAAAGCCTCAATCATGCTGACAGCAGTCTGCTTCGTACGGGTAATGCCAACGTGCTTTAAATCGTCAAAACAATTCGTGATGTTGTACTTGATCCCCTTGTCCTCACCCTGAGCACACCAGTACAATATCAGAAAATGAGACTCACCAAGACGACCTAGCTGGTCCTTGAATAAATCTACACTGTCATCATTGATACGTGCCATCAATTAAACCCCAATACCAGGTACAGGTAAGAACAAAACTAAAGAAGAAAATCAACCAACGATAATTATACTACACTTTTATGAAAAAACAACCCTAAATATCAACATAATAAATCACTTCGATAAAAAATTTAATTTATGTAGTGCAGTATAGTGTAGTCTAGTTGAGTGTAATTAAGTAAAGTATAGTATAGTTTGAACCGGGCGGAAAAAAAGACAGGGGAAAGTAACGACGGAAACAATGCGTGGAACAAGAGCGAAAGAAACGGGAAACTAGTGGTCAAACAGGTTGTTTCCGTGCAAATCTGCTCAAAGCAACAAGATGGTATAAAGGGAGTTACTACATGTCTCATCTTTCTCCGATACTACATGGACAATCTTGAAACAGTATGTAGATGCCTTATATTAAAGATGTATAAATGAACTAAAATCAGCACAAAATGCTGTCTTTAACCATTAAATTACATCCCCTCAAAAGTCCCCCTGGAGCGTACCAAACCTCTGTCCGGAGCCTTCCAGGCCACCTTTTGGAGACTTGTTAAAACCCACACTTTAAAGGCCTTCGTATGTCATCACGTTATTGTATTGGAATCGACCTTGGAACTACTAATACTGTCCTTTCCTATGTAGATACGGAACAGGAGAATCCCCTACCCCAACATTTTGCTATCCCCCAGCTGGTCGCTGCAGGCGAGATCAGCAACCTCAACCACCTGCCGTCCTTTATCTATTTGCCTGAAAAAAATGAGTTTGATCCCTTACTCCTGAAGCTCCCCTGGATCAAATCAAGACAAGACCTTGCTATCGGCGAATTTGCCAGGAACATGGCTTCGACTTCACCGTCAAAGGTGGTCAGTTCATCGAAATCATGGCTATGCAGCGAACGGATCGACCGCCATTCAAACTGCCTTCCAGCCATATTTGACGGTTCGGCAACACGTCAAATCTCACCTGTTGAAGCAGCGAGGCTAATCCTAGAGCATCTGAAGGAAGCCTGGAACTATACGATGGCTGCCAAAGATGAAAGCCTTAGATTGGAAAACCAGGAAGTCGTTCTCACCGTACCTGCTTCTTTCGACGCCGTTGCACGGGAGCTAACCGTTGAAGCCGCCACTCAAGTCGGACTTAACTTTACCCTCCTTGAAGAACCCCAAGCTGCTTTCTACGCTTGGCTTGCTGAACATAATGAGGATTGGCGAAAACATGTTTCCGATGGCGACGTCGTACTTGTCTGCGACCTTGGTGGTGGCACATCTGACTTCTCGCTTATTGCCGTTGTAGATGTCGATGGGGACTTGACCTTGCAACGTCTCGCCGTCGGGGAACACACCCTCCTGGGCGGCGACAACATGGACTTGACCCTTGCGGTTGCCGTGAGCGCCAAACTTAAGGCAGAGAAGGGCATCCAGCTAAACCAGCGCCAGTTCATCGCCTTGACCCATGCCTGCCGCAAAGCAAAGGAAGCACTGGCATCAGGCGATACGAACGACCAGGAACTGGTGATCCTCGGAACCGGCTCAGGCATCGTGGGAGGTACGATCACAACCAAGTTTTCCTACCAGGAACTTAACGACGTACTGATCGATGGATTCTTCCCGGAAACAAGCATCAACGACAAACCGATAGAAGGACGCAAAACCGGACTCCGCACCATAGCGCTAGAGTACGCAGCAGACCCAGCATTTACAAGACATCTAGCGGCATTCCTAGACATGCATTCGTTCAAAGATGCTGACGGCAATCCGATGCTCCCAGGAGTCGTGCTATTCAACGGCGGCGTTACCAAGCCGGATATCTTCAGAAACAAGATCATCGACACGCTCAAAACCTGGAACTCAGCCACACAACAAGATATACAGGTACTGAGTTCAGACAATGCCGATCAATCGGTCGCGGCGGGAGCCGCCTGGCTGGCATATGTCAAGAGAGCAGGGGGGATTAGGATCAAAGCCGGTTCGCCACGTTCCTACTACATCGGTATCGAATCGCCAATGCCTGCAGTACCCGGCTTCCAACCGCCAGTCGACGCACTTTGCGTAGTCAATTTTGGTCTCGAGGAAGGCTCGTCGGTCACCATCGACGAGCAGGGCTTGGCGCTCGTCGTAGGGGAACCAACCGAGTTCAGATTCTTCTCTTCCACGACGAGGAACCAAGATCAAATCGGCGATAGATTTGATGCCGCAAACTGCGATGACATTACCGAAATGCCGCCGCTTCAAGTCACGCTGCCAGCAGACGAAGACCAAAAGCATCCGACGATGGTCCCAGTGACCCTGAGGGCTGACCTGACTGACATCGGTACACTGCAAATATGGTGTGATTCAAAGCAGGACAATAACTCCTGGAAACTCGAATTCGATATCCGCTGACAAGACAAATTAGCTTTCATTATTGAAAGGCATACTTGCAGAAAAAGATACCTACGACATTCACTAAAATGAGCTTTGAAATCCTAAAGAAAGACCCATCCAGCTTTGCGCGTCGAGGCATCCTTACGACCCATCACGGCACGATTCAGACCCCTGTTTTCATGCCAGTCGGAACCGTTGGAACCGTCAAGGCAATGACACCAAAAGAGCTGGAGGAAATGGGTGCCGAAATCATCCTGGGAAACACCTATCACCTGAATTTGCGCCCGGGAATGGACATTATCAGAGCCGCAGGAGGACTCCATAAATTCATGGGATGGAACCACCCAATCCTCACTGATAGCGGCGGATTTCAGGTCTTTTCACTCGCTAAGCTCGGCAAGAAAACCCCGGATGGAATCCACTTCCAATCCCATATCGAT
Source organism: Verrucomicrobiota bacterium (assembly GCA_019136135.1). Lineage (GTDB taxonomy): Bacteria > Verrucomicrobiota > Lentisphaeria > Oligosphaerales > Oligosphaeraceae > UBA1407. The sequence goes on along the minus strand of JAGVUR010000087.1, from coordinate 24,638 downwards.
GGAGCGCCGCTCTTCATGGGCCCCGTCAAATCCATGGCAATCCAAAAGACTCTCGGATCGGATATCGCCATGGCTTTTGACGAATGTACCGAGTATCCGGCAACCTGGGAGCAGGCCAACGATTCGCTCAATACGACCCTTAAGTGGGAGCGCATATCGCGGGAACAGCCCCGCGCAGAAGGCCAGCTGGTCTTTGGCATCGTCCAGGGTAGCGTCTATGAGGACCTGAGGGAAAAGTCGATCTTAGAGCTGGAAAAGCTGGATTTTGACGGCATGGCGATCGGCGGGGTCTCCGTTGGGGAATCCGAAGCCGAAATGAAGAAAGTGATGGAAATGTGCGCACCAAGATTGCCAGTCAAGCTGCCGCACTACCTGATGGGAGTCGGAACGCCAAGGCAATTGATCCTGGGCGTACTCAATGGCATCGACATGTTCGATTGCGTGCTCCCAACGAGAATGGGAAGAAACGGCTCGGCATACACACCAGAAGGCACAATACCCGTAAAGGCGGGACGATACAAGGACGATTTTACGCCAATTATGGAAAACTGTACATGTTACGCGTGCAGAAATTTTACAAAGGCCTATATTAGGCATTTGTTGAATGCCGATGAAATACTTGGCTCCAGGCTGATGACGATACACAACCTCCATTTCTTCATCGATTTGATGAGGCAGGTCAGAACATCCTTGGAGCAGGGCACATTCCAAATCCTGGCAAAGGATGTCATGGAAAAATACCCCGAGGCAATGGGAAAACCCATCGACCCCGAAACAAACAAGATCATTACACAACATCAATTTCCATAAGGAATCGTTCAAGCTCTTACCAGAAGGAAACAACTTATGACAAACTTGACGCGACGGGATTTCCTCAAGATATCCGCTGCAACCGCAGCGGCGGCACCGCTGATCTCAGCACCAAGCCTCTACGGCAAATCCGCCAATGACAAGATCAATGTCGGAGTGATCGGAACAGGAGGAATGGCGACCGGACACCTGAGAAGCATGCTCAACATGAACCAACTGAAGGTCATCGCGGTCTGCGACGTTGACGCCAGAAATATGGAGCGTGCCTACAATATTACCAACGAAAGATATGCCAAAGACATGAGATCCGGCGTCTATAAGGGATGTACGAAATACAAGGACTTCCGCGACATGCTGGAGCGTAGAGACCTTGACGCAGTACTCATCGGCACACCCGACCATTGGCACGCAGTCCAATGCGTCATGGCAGCCAATGCAGGTAAGGACATCTACTGCGAAAAACCGCTGACCCTGACAATCGGTGAATCCAGGGATATCATCCATAAGATCCGCCGGACAGGAGTCGTCTTCCAAACTGGCATGCAGCAGCGAACAAGCTACGATGGCAAGTTCATCACAGCCGTCGAACTCGTCAGAAATGGAATGATCGGCAAACTGATCTCCGCCCATGTGAGCGTCGGTGGTCCTTCAACGATCTGCAATCTCCCTGCGGAACCGACCCCCGAATGGCTGGATTGGGACATGTGGCTTGGTCCGGCACCATACAGGCCCTACAACAAATTACTTCATCCAGGCCGCTGGAGATCGTATATCGACTATTCCGGAGGAGTGCTCACCGACTGGGGCGCCCATCACTTCGATATCGTGCAATGGGCTTTGGACGCAGACCAAAGCGGACCAGTCAAAATCTGCCCACCAGGACACGAAGGCTGCAAAACCCTGACATATTGGTACAGGAACGGGGTTAGGGTAGAGCATGGCGGATTCGAAGGAAAGGGATATGGAATCACCTTCGTTGGAACTGACGGAAAAGTCCACGTCTGCAGGGATTGGATCCGAACCGAACCCGCAGACCTGCTGCTCAATCCTTCCTCAATGCCTGGTGACCTGCAGCTCCCGGATTGCTCAGGACACATCGGAAATTGGGTCGATTGCATCAGGACACGAAGAAGACCTGCCGCAGACGTCGAAGTCGGCGCAAGATCCGTAACCGTCTGCCAGCTTGGGTGTGTCGCCTACTGGCTTGACAGACCACTCAAATGGAACCCGCAAACCTGGCTCTTCGAAGGCGATGCCGAAGCCAACAAGTGGATCGACAGACCAAAACGAGCCCCCTGGACACTCTAACACCTCGAATGACTAAAACCAAGCAGGCCGTTGGAAATACACATCCAACGGCCTGCTTTTTATTGAAAAATACAATGAGGGAGATTAAAATAACGACAATTAAGGAATTCAACTATAAACCTAAAAAAAGCAGTTGACCCCATGATAACAGTTTAAGTACGGGCACCCGGGGTGCTCGTACTCGGAAGAATGTCGCCGTCAAGTGGCTAAAATTGTCGAATCCCTAGTCGACAGGTCGAACGTGTCGGATAGAACCAAATAACGCATTGGCGCCGTAGGCGCCTGACCATGCTTAACCCCGGGCTTTAGCCTGGGGGCGGGAAACCCATCCGAAGACCGTGCCTTGTAAAGGCACTACAATCATAAGATGTCAACTGCTTTTTTAGGTTAACCCCATGAATCAACCGAACAGGATGACTCTAAACAGTTTTAACTTATTTTATTTCAACATCAACGACAAAAGGATTTAAAACATGGCAACACAAGGGTATATGATCACGATTGCCATTAGCATAGCAGTAATTATTCTCTACCTGCTCGTGTCGGCAGCCTTCCTGCTCTGGGGAGCAAGCCTTGCCAAAATCGAGAATGCAACTTTTGGCAGGGCAATAGGTACCACTATACTGGGTGGCATAGCCTCATCGTTTTTCTCGCTTGTTCTCAACTTGTGGATACCCGATTTAGGAAGAGTACTCGGTTTTATCGTTGGCTTCCTGATCTCCGCTCTCATCGCGATGGGGATTTTTGACACAAGCTATGGAAAGGCGCTTGGGGCAACTATCATCGCATGGGTTCTTTCAATGATAGTCGTAGGTGGAGCAGTCATCCTGCTTGTCGTTTTGCTGGGTGTTAGTCTCCAGAGCTTCCAGCCCTGATGAGATAACTGCTTTTTGGCGAGTCAAGCTCCTTACTGCGCACCCTAACGAATATTCCGCGCCCGTTCAATGTAGGCATCCTGTTCTTTCTTCGCCAATGAGTTGAAGAGCACGTTCCAACCACAGATCCGTACTTGAAGATTGGCATACTTCTCAGGATTGTTTTGGGCGTCAATTAGCATATCAGCATCGAAGATATTGAAATGGATCGCAAGCCCCTTGCTGTCCATGTACGTTAACAGGATGCCCCGCATCACATCAAGCCCATCGTCCCCCTGGACAGCCGAAGGATGAAGCATGACGTCGAGAGGATAATCGCCAGGCATGCTGGCAGAATTGATAGCGGAAAGCGACTTGAGAAGCGCAGTGACGCCGCTGCGGTCAACGCCCATGGTCGGAGATAGGTTCTTCGACATCTCATCGCCACGACGACGCCCGTCCGGAGTCGCACCGGTCTTCTCCCCAAGAACGATGAATTGACGCGCATTATGCCCAGACGCACTGTGTACCCCGCCGCGAGCATTGGGACGCAGATTCAACTTGGCCCCGTAGAAGTGCCCAAGCGCCGCTGCATACAAGTCAACTTCCTTGTTTCCATTCCCGTATTTCAGCTTGGATTTCAAGATCTTCAACCGAAGCTTTTCGTGACCCTCCCAATTGTTGTTGAGGATTTCGCCAAATTCCTCCAACGTCAATTCTTTCTTGTCGAACACGAATTCCTTCACGGCCATCAACCCATCCACCGCAGTCCCAAAGCCAGATATGCCAAAGTGGCTACCATTGGAAAACGCATCCCTGCCGACTTTAAGGCTGTTCTCGATCGTAATCGAAAACATCGACGATGGATTGATTACGTGCAAGTACTTCTCAAACTCGTCAGCGTTGCTGCGCATAGTGTCAACGATCTCGCCAAAGTACGCCAAGTACGCACGGTAAAACTCGCCAAAGGATTTGATTTCCGATAATTTCAGCGTCTCAACCGGCGATTTGTAGCCCGTCACAGGATCCTTGCCGTCATTGAAGATCAATTCAAAGGGCTTGAGCGCATTGGGATGTCCCACCCCTGTATTGTTGCACTGGCCGCGCGCCGCAAACTCGTAGCAACCTGTGATATCGCATGTCCTGATCGTCTCCTCGTCGAACCCAAGGGGCATCTGTGAATGCTTCAGTCCTTCCTCGCAAACGAACACGAAGCTGCTGTGGCCATGGCGAATCAAATCCAGAACCTTGTTCACAAATTCAACAGGCGTATTGCGAGCGAGCTTGATCTGAATCTTGGGAGTCGTAATGTCAAGCTTGTCGTACACATCAACAATCAGGTACGAAAGATCGTTGATCTCGCTCGTCCCGTCCGCCTTCGTCCCGCCCAAGTACAACGGATGACCCCAATAGTTGTTGATCGACGCAAATTGCATGAAAAAACATGCGAAAAATTCACGTATCTCAGAAAGGCTAAACAAACCCGAAGACAAATCAGACTGGACATAGGGATTCAACATGCGATCGAGGTTCGACAGCGACCGCACCTGCATACGGTCAATGTGCTCGCAAAACATAAAGTGCAGGTAGATCATCTGAAGAACATCGTACGTATTTTGCGGAGGACCAACACGCAACCGCTCAAGGCATTCCACCTCGCGAATCACCCGGGGATGGTCGGGATGGTGCTTGCGACCAAAATCGATGAAACGACCAAGTCCCTCCAATACGGCGCTCATCGTAATCTCCAAACCCTCGAAGTAGGCGTCGACATCAACCGTCAACGTCCCATTCTCCCGATGGATCAAACGGTATTTCCGCGAACGCTCAAGCAGACCAGGAAAGCCAAGGCTCAACATCGCCTCGTAGTCAGGCACAGAATGGTCAAAGTCAATCCACTGATTCTGAAATCCCGCCTTGTTCCGTTCCGCCATCACACGGGATACCTCGGGAAATGCCTTCGAAGCTATCTCCCCATGCCAACGGCTCGTCAACGGAGCCAAAGGCAGGCGATAACGATCATAGCACCCAAACCCGGGATAGCAATCGCAAGGATTGACGTCAATCTGAATCGAACGGACAACATGCTCGAAGCAACGGGCCTTTACAATCGGATGAGGCAAATCGCCGATACTGTCCGCAAATGCCAATATCCCGTTGCGCAACGTCTCGTTGTCAATGCCGGCATCAGGCAAAAATACCGGATTCCGGAACTTCGACAACAAGTAGTCACGATCTTCCTGAAAAGTAGGGTAGGGCATGGGACTTTCCTTAATCAGGTTCGCTAATGCAGATACAATTGGACATGATGATCGTATTGTCTCGGATTCCTTCGCACAAACCGCGGATCGATACATTGCGCTTTTCCTCGATCAACTTGTCAACTTCCTCCAGGTCGGCAGTCGAAAATCCTGGAACCATATAGCAACGGATTGCCGTCGTGTAGTTGAGTATCACCGCACCGTATCGATCCTTCATCTTCCCGGTCACCTGACCGGTCAACGAAATCATTTTCCGACCATACATCGGCACGAATTCCTGCCGTTTCGCCTGACTGGCGAAATCCGCTGCCGTCAACGAGTACTGCGATTTGGTACTCGGTCCGCTTTCGCCTGGCCGTTTCGTCTCCGCCCGCTGACGCACGTACTCTGCGATATCGCTATCCTCAAGCTTCTCAAGCTTCGAAATCTGCGGCTTGAAAACCTGTTCCGGCTTCTGGTATTCCCTGGTGACGACCACGTCTCCGTTTTCGCCTTCCTTCAGCAGCATCACTTCCTGGGTCTCGCCCGTCACCTTCGTCAACCGATGCGTCGGCAACCAAATGGCCACTTGGGTTGACAGCATTTCGCCCTTCTTGATCTGAACCAATGAGGCATCGTACTTCCCGGACGAATGCAAGACCTTCAAATACGCCCAGCCAGGATTCAAGCTCTCAATCAAAAACGGCTCCGAAATATGGACATTGTCGCTGCTCACAACAGATGTGCCCATATACTCGCCGTCAACGAATATCTTGCAGCCCGCAGGAGTCGTCTGCAGCTTCAATGACCCCAAAATGCTCGTCAACTCCTTCTCGATATGCTCGCCTTTAGCCTCGGTAAGCGTTATCGGTACAACAACTTTCTCGCAACCACCGCTAGCTAACGTGAACTCGTAGCGACCTGCGGTAAAATTCTCCAGCAGCAACGGAGTCGTACCCAATAGCTTCCGCCCCAACCAAACCTCGGCCACCGAAGGACGGGTGACGATCTCGATCGTTCCAGGCTTCAAGACCAACTTGTACGTCTTGTCGTACTCACGCTCGGGAATCTGAAGCTGACGGGTCATCTTCTCATACCCGCGAGACGACAACTCCAGCGTGTGACGACCTTCCTTCAAATCCTTCAAGACCAAGGGAGTCGTGCCAACCGCTTCGCCATCCAAGCAAACCTCGGCATCCGATGGAACACTCCGTACAACCAGCAAATTCGGAGCCGAAACCAAAGCCGGTTGCACGGCTGCAGCAGGCTCAGCTTCTGATTCTGGTTCAACACCTGCATCCGCCTTGACCTCATCAACCTTCGCAGGCTCCTCCGTCGATTTCTCATCAGCCTCGGCTTTCTCCTTCTCGACAGCTTTAACTTCCTCAACCGGTGGAGCAACAGATTCCGATGGCTTCAAGGAACTCAATTCCTTCTCGTCAATCAAATTCTCCGCAGTCACTCCAACTGAACTATCAACCTCAGATGCCTTGCCGCCGTCAGCCTTCCGCAAAAAGAAAACGACAACGACGCCAATCGCGCACAACAAGACCAACAAGGCAATCAATTTCAATATAAGCCCGGTTCCAATCTTGCTGCCTAACCCAGGCTCGGCTTCCTCGACCGGCGATTCAGCCTCGGGAAAAGCGCTGTTGACGACATCCTTCGGAACCGCCGCGAGCACTGGCTTTGCCTCAGGTGTCGCAGCATCGTCCTCAAGACGAAATTGATGCGAAAACACGGTGATCTCGTCGCCGACCTTCACCATCATCCCGCCATCGACCTTGACGCCGTTGACCAAGACACCATTGACACTATGCAAATCCTCGACAAGCCAATCGCCATCAATACGTGAAAACCGACAATGATGGCGCGACACACCGGCCTCAGGTATAACAAACTGATTATCTTCCTCGCGTCCAATCGTAAACGTATCCCCATCCATCGCAATTAATTCGCCTGGATTGGATCCCTTGATGACTCGTAGTTTCATAAATCCTCAGCCTTGTCAGATGTTTATAAGTGACAGCGTATGATTAACTAATGCCCTCGACTCTCAAGCTTCATATTCATAACGAACATTCTGTTGAAAAGAATGTCAAAAAATATAAATTACCTCGGTTTTCATTAACTTTCAATACCTGATACCAAGAAATACAATATGATTGACCTTCATTGCCATAGTTCAGCTTCAGACGGAACCGTCGCCCCAGAAGACCTGCCAAACCTCGCAGCTCAGAACAATCTGACGGCAATCGCGCTGACCGACCACGATACAGCCAATGGATTGCAACGATTCCTGGAAGCAGGCAAGAAAATCCCAAACCTGACCTGCATCCCTGGAATCGAACTGGCAGGCAACGGGAAATATGCCAATCACCTTCACATTGTTGGTCTTTTCCTCGATCCCAACAAGGCACAGCTACTAGAAGCCACCAATCAGCTGCTCCGATACAGGCACAAAAGAAACAAGGCAATCCTGGTTAAACTGGCCGAATTAGGAATGCACTTGGATTACGATGAAATCATCCAGAACAATCAAGGAGCGGCGATTGGAAGACCACACATCGTAGCGGCTCTCGTCAAGCATGGATATGTCAAAAATCATAAAGTTGCATACGATAAATTCGTTGGAAGATCCAAACCAGCCTACGTGACCAGGCAAGTCCTTTCACTGCAACAGGTGATCAATCTTATGCACGATAGCGGCGGAATTGCAATTTGGGCACATCCCATGAGCAATGGATGCAGAACAGGATCAAAGACATTGGCCATCGCCACCGAACTCAAAACAATGGGACTCGATGGACTCGAAGCCTATCACACAGACCATAAAATAACCCATCAAACCCATCTAATAGAAATTGCCAAGAAACTCGACCTGGCCATCAGCGGAGGAACCGATTTCCACGGCGAAGCCCATCCCAACACCAAACTCGGCATCGGCACTGGAAATCTTAATATCCCCGACCATCTCGTCGATGGCCTTATCGCAGCCCACGCACGACGCCATGGCTAACCACAGACAGGGCATTGAGCATTCATAATTCCGCCCACGAGGGGCCAGGCGTCCGACCCCGTCCGACCCCGTCCGACCCTGTCCGACCCCGTCCGACCCTGTCCGACCCTGTCAGACCCTGTCAGACCCATCAGACCTGTCCGACTTTCAAGGCGCAACTTCAGCATTCAGCATTCAGCATTCATAATTCAGCCACACTAGCCCCAACGGGGCGTGATATACAATCCCAGGGTGTCGCACGCCAAAGGCGTGCGACACCCTGGGGTAAAGGCAAATCAGGATTGCACCCTGCAAGGGTGCGACATAAGTAGAAAGCGAAATTGAAGATTGTTTCAAGATGTTTCAATTCAAACTCCAAAGTGGGGAGCGGCATCCTCCCCACACTTCGCAATGCCCCCTCCAAAATAGATTTTTTTGAAAAAAACGGTTTGCTGGAATAGAAAATCAGGCAAAAAAAGCTTATCTTTTGAGAACCACGGGACAACTCCGGAAGGTTATTAATGATATGCTATAAAAAGATTTAGCATTGAGGAGATATAATGACTAATATCAAACTTACTGCAAGTCAAAAATTAGTAATAGGTTATTTTATTATTATTTTCATAGGGGCTTTGCTGCTTAATACACCAGTGGCAACAAATAGTGGAGAAAAAGTGGGTTTTTTAAACGCATTTTTTACAGCCGCTTCCGCTGTATGTGTAACGGGACTTGTAGTCGTGGACACAGGTACATTTTGGACAGGATTCGGACGCGGTGTCATCCTTGCATTGATACAAATAGGCGGTCTCGGCTTTATGTCTTTAGCCACTATGGGAGCGATAATTTCAGGCAAAAAGATAGATTTAAAAGAGAGAATGCTTATGCAGGAAGCATCGGGTGCTGACAGATTGGCAGGCATAGTAAAGTTTATGAAGTCCATAGTAGTAATTGCGTTCTTGGTAGAGATTATAGGTGCGGTATTGCTATCTATTGCCTTTGTACCGGAATACGGAATTATTAAAGGCATAGGACATGGTATATTTCACTCAATATCAGCTTTTTGCAATGCGGGATTCGATTTAATGGGTAATTTCAGTTCCCTTACAAAATATCGCAATAACTATATTATCAATATCACTGTGGCAATGCTCGTTATAATAGGCGGGTTCGGTTTTTCTTCTTTAAAGAATATACAACAGAATAAATGGAGGTTCAGAAAATATAATCTACATACTAAGTTAGTTGTAATAATGACAGTGTCACTTATTATCTTCCCGACTATGGTCCTCTATCTAATTGAACGTAACAACCCTGAAACTTTAGGTAGCCTACCTTTTGACAAACAGATACTTGCATCATTTTTTCAAGTAGTAAGTCCGAGGACGGCAGGATTCAATACCATAGATTTAGCAGCCATGAAAAATGCAAGTAAGTTCCTACAGGTGATACTGATGATAATTGGTGGAAGTCCTGCGTCAACGGCAGGAGGTCTTAAAACTGTAACAGTTGCCATAATAATACTTGCAGTGATAAACCAAATCAAAGGAAACGAAAAAATTGAGGTATTTAATAGAGCAATATCTTATAGTATATTGAATAAAGCCTTAATAATTCTTTTGTGGTGTATCTTTCTCATAACAACAGGCACCTTGATTATTACACTAACTGACAATAGCCTTTCTTTTATGGAAGTACTATTTGAAGTGGCATCCGCCTATGCTACAGTAGGATTAACACTTGGTATTACTACAAAACTTACAGCTGTAGCAAAGATAGTATTAATATTAATAATGTTTTCCAGTAGAGTAGGTAGTTTGACTATACTTTTTGCTCTTTTCTCAAACAGTGAACCTAAGAGATACTCATACCCAGAAGAAAATGTAAATGTGGGATAAAATATGAAAAAAATAAAGCATAAGAATATTGTGGTAATAGGCTGTGGCAGATACGGTTCATCGTTAGCTCAAACCTTATCAGGGTATGGTGCTGAAGTACTCGTGATCGATAGTGATAAGTATAAAATACAAGAGATAACACCATTTGTGACAAAAGCTGTAGTGGCAGATGCTACAGATGAAATGGTACTAAGAGATTTAGGAATAAACAATATGGATGTTGTGGTTGTAGCCATAGGCTCAAATATAGAAGCATCCATTATGACCACACTGTTGGCCAAAGATATGGAAGCAAAATATGTAATATGCAAGGCAAGCAATAATAAACACGCAAAGGTACTGGAGAAAATCGGAGCCGACAAAATAGTATTTCCCGAGAAAGATATGGCGATAAAGACAGCTAAAACTTTGATATCACCAGATTTTATGGAGTTAATTGAATTAGAAAAAGACTACAACATAGCAGAGACTAAAATACCGGTAAGTTGGATTGGTAAAAGCATAATAGAATTAGATTTAAGAAGAAAATATTCTATAAATGTCATAGGAATTTTAAGGAACGGAAAACTCACAGTAAATATAGACCCGAATATACCGCTTGAAGAAGATCAAAGGATGTTTGTCGTAGGTAAAATGGAAGATATAATGAATATTTCAGAAAAGTGATAAGATAAATTGAAGTATATTTCATGAGCTGGTGTCGCAAGACGCAACGATGGATTAAACCTAATTCAGCATTTATAATTCAGCCCACGAGGGGCGCAAACATTAGCCCCAACGGGGCGTGATATACCACCCAGGGGTAAAGGCAAATTGTGTCTCATTTGTCCCAGTCCCAGAGTCCGACCCCCGTCCGACCCCGTCCGACCCCGTCCGACCCCGTCCGACCCCGTCCGACCCCGTCCGACCCCGTCCGACCCCGTCCGACCCCGTCCGACCCCGTCCGACCCCGTCGTCCGACCCCGTCCGACCCCGTCCGACCCCGTCCGACCCCGTCCGACCCCGTCCGACCCCGTCCGACCCCGTCCGACCCCGTCCGACCCCGTCCGACCCCGTCCGACCCTGTCAGACCCTGTCCGACCCATCAGACCTGTCCGACTTTCAAGGCGCAACTTCAGCATTCAGCATTCATGGGACTGGGACCTATGAGACAAATGTGACCCATGGGTCTGGGACTATGGGACGTTGCCGCTGGTTTTTGTGGAGTTTTAGGTTCTGTGATGGGGAGCTGTTTTCCTCGAAAATCCAACGCTTAATCAACCCCAAAAATTCATCAGTTTCGTACTCAAAATGTATGTGACATGCCACCTGAATACCAAACCGGACAAACGGGTTTCCCTGCATTCAGCATTCAGCATTCATAATTCATAATTCAGACTGCGTTTAGTCCTTGATGACGAAGACTGGGCAAGTTGCCTGGTCAAGGACCAGTGCGCGGGCAGCTGAGGCTTCGTCCTTATGTCGGCATGATTCTTTCCAGCCGCCGATGACGATGGCGTCGGCTCCATACTGTTTTTGTGCTTGCAATGTTGCGAGGTTAAGTTTTCCTCGGCAGTGCAGGGCATCATCGAGTTCGATTTCCAGTTCTTCGCAGCGTCGTTTTATGTCATCGAGTATTGCATCGCCCTGGATTTCGAGGTCATCGATGAAATCATCCATTTCTTCTTGGATCAGGACACGCATATCCAAGAGATCCGAGATCATCGTTGTATCGATCACAAATGCCGCTAATAGGCTGCAGGGGATCTGCTTTGCCAGTCCCAAGGCGAAATCTGTAGCTGCCTTCGAAGGTGAAGAGGCATCAAGAACCAACAAGAGTTTTTTGATGATTTGAACTGGCATTGGATATTTCCAAAATTTAACTTGACTAATGCGCCCTACTAGGCTATCAGGTTTCTTCCGTCATCTGTTTCTTGGCGAGTTTCATCGTAAAGAACGAATCGAGTTCCTTGCTCTCAAGAACCTGCTCAATATACTTTAATGTTTCCTTGTAATCAGGAATGAAAATATGCTCGAGTGCATTGACTTGGCGCTGCGTCTTCTTAAGCTCCCTCGCCAAGAGCCACACAGAAGATTCTAATTCCGCCAGCTTGCCTGCCACTTCCAGCAAAAGCAAGAAGTCGTTCATGGTCTGATCGACCAGGGAATCTGTTCCGGCAAACCCGTATTGCAGCTTGAATTCACCTTGTTCGATTTCGAGCGTTGGGATTCTAATTCCCGCTGCCACGCGTGTATGCGATGTTACCTTGTGGTCGTAGCGGATACCACTTGCGATATTGCGCATGTGGTAATAACCATTGAAAGAAAGAGCGCGCTTCAAGGTATCGTAGGCCTTCTTGCGTCGTTCTTCCAATTCCTGGTGAACGAGCTTGACCCGATCGAGCAGGTGCATCAGTTCCATCACCAGGATTTCGCGTTTTTGCTCGAGAAGGTCAAATCCCTCTGTCGCCATCGCGAGATCTTGCTTCAGGATAAGCTGATTGGTTTTGGTTGGAGGAACATTAAGTTTCATCTTACTTCTTCGACTTGATAGTCACTGCTTCGTCGTAGTACTTGGCCAATTCTTCTTCGGAGACCCTGAGCAATTCCGAGCGCGGAAGGATCTTGAGGACTTCCCAACCGATTTCCAAGGTCCGTTGGATGGGACGATCCTCGAATTCCCCTTGGGAAACTACCTTGTTCTCGAATTCAGCGCCGAATTTCAAGTACAGCTTGTCAACCGGACTCAATTCCTCTTCGCCGATGACCGAAGCCAACGAGCGAATGTCCTTGACCTTGGAATACGCCGCAAACAATTGGGACGCAACGCGAGGATGATCGTCACGAGTACGACCCTTTCCAATACCGTCCTTCATTAGACGCGATAGCGATGGCAAGCCAGCAACAGGAGGGTAGATCCCACGCTGATGCATGTCGCGCTCCAGCACGATTTGCCCTTCGGTAATGTATCCGGTCAAGTCCGGGATCGGGTGGGAGATATCGTCTGACGGCATGGTCAGGATTGGCATTTGCGTAATGGATCCGGCTCCCCCGCGCAAACGTCCTGCGCGCTCGTACATGGACGCCAAGTCGCTGTAAAGGTAGCCAGGATAGCCCTTACGAGATGGGATTTCGCCTCGTGCCGTAGCGATTTCACGTAACGCTTCGCAGTAGTTTGACATGTCCGTGATGATGACAAGCACGTGCATCCCCAGGTCGAACGCCAAGTATTCCGCCAATGTCAGAGCAGACCTTGGGGTCACCAGTCGTTCTGCGGAAGGATCGTCGGCCAGCGACAAGAACATCGCCACATTGTGGAGCACGCCTGACCTTTCGAAGGAATCGATGAAGAATCTGGCGACGTCGTACTTGACACCCATAGCTGCGAAGACGATTGAGAACTCCACTTCTTCGCTCAGCAGCTTGGCTTGCCGCGCGATTTGCGCCGCCATTCTGTTATGCGGCAATCCATTTCCGGAGAAAATCGGGAGCTTTTGTCCTCTGACCAGTGTGTTCATCAGGTCGATAGAGGAGATTCCCGTTTGGATGAAGTCCCTTGGATATTCACGGGAGTAGGGGTTGACAGGCATTCCATTGACGTCTCTCCTATCGGCGGTCAACGGTTCAGGCAGTCCGTCCTTGGGTCTTCCGAGTCCATCGAAGACACGCCCCAGCATGTCCTTTGAGACTGGGATCTTCAAGGCCGATCCCAAGAATCTAGCCTTTGTTTTTTCCTGCGACAATCCCACAGTGCCTCCAAAGACCTGGACGACTGCTGCAGAGGCGGTCACGTCCAGAACCTGTCCTAGGCGTACATCACCCGTTGGCGTCGTGATTTCCACCAGTTCATCATAAGCGATATCGCGGATATTGTCGATAAATACCAGCGGTCCGTCAATGGAGGATACTCCTCTATATTCTAATCCTGCGACTTTCATGTTACCTTGTCATCCTATTGTCTGTCTTTCGATTCATCGCAAGTTCGATTCAATGGCGTCTAGCGCCGAACTGATCTGCTGTTCCAGATTCGCCATTGCGGTCTTGTCGTCATTCGGAATTTCTGATTTCATGCGCAACAATCTCGGCAACGCCGTAATGGCATTGATATCCGCCAACATCGCACCTTTCCTGATCAGATTTTGCGACCTTTCGGTGAATGTCGCCAGCAACCGAAGCATCCAGGTCTGCTTGCCAGGAGAACAGTACATGTCGATTTCATCGAAGGAATTCTGCTGCAAGAATGCATTTTTGATAATGTCTGCAACGAGCAGCGTCAGCCGTTGATGGTCAGGCAATGCATCTGGTCCAATCAACTTCGCAATTCGTTGCAGGCCGACTTCTTCCTGGAGGACTTCCATCAGCAGATCGCGATGGGCTTTCCACTCGGCATCCTGCTGGCCCCACCAGCCTGCGATTTCAATCAAATACTCGGAATAGCTGTCATGCCAGCTGATCGCAGGGTAGTGACGCGCATTCGCCAAGGCACGATCCAATGCCCAGAAACAACGGATAAATCGCGACGTGTGCTGAGTCACCGGCTCCGAAAAGTCGCCGCCTGGAGGAGATACGGCGCCAATCACGGAAACAGAACCCGAGTCGCCAGACATCGTCTCGACGAAACCAGCGCGCTCGTAAAAGCTTGCCAGACGAGTGGGCAAGTACGCTGGAAATCCTTCGTCCGCAGGCATCTCCTCCAATCGACCCGACAATTCCCGGAGCGCTTCCGCCCAACGAGATGTGGAATCCGCCATGATCGCCACGTGGTATCCCATGTCGCGATAGTATTCCGCCAAGGTAATGCCGGTATAGATCGAGACTTCACGCGCCGCGACAGGCATGTTCGAGGTATTGGCGATGAGGATGGTCCGTTCCATCAATGAACGCCCCGACCTTGGGTCGACGAGTTCGGGGAATTCCCTCAATACCTCGGTCATTTCGTTGCCTCGTTCACCGCATCCGATATAGACGATGATATCGGCGTCCGACCACTTTGCCAAAGCTTGCTGGGTCATCGTTTTTCCGGTGCCAAATCCTCCTGGGATCGCGGCCGCACCGCCCTTTGCGATCGGGAAGAACGCATCGATCACGCGCAATCCGGTCAAAAGCGGCGTTGTAAGTTGCTTTCGTGCAATAACAGGCCTTGGCTTCCTGACCGGCCAGTACTGATAGAATCCAAGCGTGTCGTTATTTTCGGCAACCAGCAGGGTTTCCTCGCCGGCGTAGTCGCCTTCCGGCACGATGGTCTTCACCCGCGTCGGTTTTTGGCTTGGCGGTACGATAAGCTTGAGTTTAATCGAGTCGGTCTCCTGGATTTCGCCATAGACGACACCTGGTTTCAGTTCATCGCCCGGGTTGACTGTTGGAACGAAGTGCCATTTCTTGGACATGTCGAGGGGTTCGGTTTTTTCGCCTCGCCGAATCATCGCTCCTGAGAGTTCCGCGATTCGGTCCAAAGGTCTTTGAATACCATCGTAGATAGTGCCAAGCAAACCTGGTCCGAGCTTGACAGACAGCTGCCTTCCCGTACAATACACAGTTTCACCTGGTTTCAATCCGGATGTGTTTTCATAGACCTGGATGGTCGCGAGACCGCCACGGCGGACTCGGATGACTTCACCGATCAAATGTTCGGTGCCAACCTCAACCACCTCAAGCATTCCGGCACGCTCCATGTTGCGAGCCTCAACAATCGGTCCGTTAACACGAGTGATGATACCTTCGTTCATTTTGCCAATCTGCTCCGTATCACTGCAATAAAGCCTTCACGGCGATAATTCTCAAATCCTCACGCATGCGCTCCAGGCGCATCGAGTACGTGTTGTCAAATTCACACCTCCCGTCCGTGGTCTCGAAGACCACCCCACCGGAAATCCCCTCGTCAACCTTGATTTCGTAACGCAATGCTGCGCCGGGATAGATGGACGACGCCAGGGACTGCAACCAGGACTCCGTCACAAATCCAGCATCATCGGGATGGATCGTTACCACGCAATCAACGTCACCAATCGCACGAAGAGCCTCGTCAGCCAATGCGCGCAACGAATCCTGACGCCGTGCGCCAGCCATGCCCTTGAGTTCGGACAGCGCTTCATCCAACAAGGCGTTGATGCATTGTTCCTGCCGCTTGAGCCAACGGCGATTGATTTCAATGTCGATGTCAAGCTGTATCGTTTTGCACGCCTTGTCAGCCTTGGCATTTGCATCGGCCAACCTGGCCTCGCGCTTGCGTACTGCGTCCTTGCGCGATTGTTCCATCATGGCATCCGCTTCGTTGCGAGCGCGGGCAATGATCTTTTCCGCCCTTGACTGTGCATCGGCCAAGATTTCCTGTTTAAGTTTTTCTTCTTGATTCATCGTTGGCATCATCCGTCTTTTCAGTCGTCTTCCTCGGGCGTAATCCTGATTCCGACGGCTTCGTTGATCAGTTCCTGCAGGGACTTCCGCTTGCCCTTGGGCCCCCAAATATCCTGTACCACTGTAAGATACGGGGGCTGGGAGGAGATGCGATGCTGGATCACCAGATCCATAATCATATCTTCGACCGCTTCGGTAATCAGCAATATCGATATGCTGCGGTCTCCAGTGGCATGCAAAAACGCGGTCTTCGCCGATTCGGCATCCTCAACCACGTCCCCTGAAACCCCGGCAAAACGATAGCCAAGAACCGTATCCTGGTCGCCTATGATATGATACGCCATCCGACGTCACCTCCGCATAAACAATTCATAACTAGTTCAGTAGGAACAGGGCAATCAGAAAGCCGAACAACGCAATACCTTCACCCAGTCCGACGAAGGCGATCGCCCTGCCCAACAACTCGGGCTTCTCGGCGGCGGCGCCCATCGCGGCAGCGCCAATCTTGCCGACGGCAAAAGCCGCGGCCGAGCTTCCAACTGCCATGATAACTGCAATCGCGACGTACTTGGTGGACTCGGCAATATATGCCTTTTCGCCCGCCACTGCAGCCACTTCCTTGGTAGCGGCCGCATCCGCGGCGCCTTCAGCCATCGCATAGCTGCCAATAAACAAAGCCATCAGAAAAATCATGCCCTGGAAAAGCTTCGCCATCTTCGAGAACCTCATCGAAATCATTTGTCTTGTCTCCTTGTTTGTGTTTTCTTTGATTGTCTTAAGGACTATTTGATTTGTTAGAAAATTACTTGTCATTTTTCAGATCGAAAGGTTTGTACGCCACGCCGCTACCGGAGAAGAACTTCCCAAATAGTTCATAGTACTCCAGTCGCAAGCCCTGGATCATCGCCACCATTCCCTCGAAGGCGATGATGATGATATTGCCCAAGATGATGACCACTGTTTTCCACAGGATACTGCCGGGCAAGTTATCGAGCATGCCCACAATCAAGTAAACAGCCATGGACAAGGCGGCATGGGAAATCGCAAATGCTCCGACTCGGACAAAGGACACAGTCCCGCTCAGGTAGCCCGTCAGCGTCTCCATCGTCTCGATGACGCCTTCCAAGATCGTGGAAAACACGCTGGTGCCATGGAACAAACGCTTTTTCTTCAGGAAATTGTGCAGTGGCTCGCGGATGAACAGCAACACCAATGGAGTCGCCAGCAATACGACATGCCAAGTCTTAATCGCATGATCCTCCGAAAGCATGAGCCGAAGACCAACCCCAAGGGCGGCCCAGTAGAACAGCAATCCCAATAATCCGTACTTGTCAAATATCCCCTCGAAATAATGCTTCGCCAAAAAATGATTGACGATGTTGATGATGATCGCCATGGATGAAAACACAATGCCGACGCCGACGGCGGAAATCAAAAGCCTCTCAATCCCGCCATGCAAGGGACTGACCCACAAATGGGGCAGGAAATCCTCGTTCTCATAGCCAAAGATCGAACCGTACCCAAAACCAAACAGAACCGAGGACAAGCCGCAAGCCGCCAACAGCATCCCGGCGTCACGTATGCTCTCGTTTAACTTGCGCTTCGTAAACTTCATGTACATGCCAAGGGCAAACAATACAGCCCCCTGACCAACGTCGCCAAACATAAACCCAAACAAGATTACAAACGTAAGCCCCACGAAGAGGGTAGGGTCAAGCTCGTTGTATTGGGGCATCCCGAAATTCGTAATCAACATGTGGAATGGGCGACGCAAAGGACCGTCCGTGAACTTGACAGGCACACTTTCCAATCCTGCCTTGACCAGCGCATCGTCCTCCGCATCGATCACTTCCACGATTCCTGTCCCATCGGTCGCTTCGTCAACGATCTTCTTGATCTCATCGACCTGGTCTTTCGGCGTCCAACCTGAAATGCAAGCCAGCTGGGACAATTGACCGAAGTGCTTCCGGGCTTTGTGGACGGCGACCAAGCCACGCAGTTGAGTACGCATTGCAAGCAAGACGCCACCATAGGCCTCGCCAAGCTTCAGAACGCTCAGGCGACATTCCTCCAGCTCCTGCTTCAAATTCATCAAAGCGTCCTCCAAGGCTTGGCGTTCCTCGGAAACGCTACGGCTGACGCCCTCGGGTTCCTCTACGGCCTTGAAGCCCAGCTTGTTCAATTCCTCTTCAACCACCCAACGATTCTTGCGACTCGCCATGACAAGCACGTTTCCTTCCTTGCCATCAGCCTGAACCAACAGTCCACGGTCACCCAAAATCGAGATCGCAGAAGGAATGACCGAGGGAGACAGGCGTCCCGTCACCATGTAAAAGTGGCTGAGGCTGTGAAGCACGTCCAAGGAAACCTTTTGGATCGGGAATCCCGCCAACCTGGCACTGTCGCGTGTCATGTTGTTGGCGTCATTGACGAGCTTGTTGATCGCATTGTCCTGTTCCTTGTAGCGGAAGTAAATCTTGTCCAGAAGCGCGGCAATGTCTTCCTGGTTCATATCTTCGACTTTCGGGACTTCAGCATCCTCGTCAACGCCGAGTTTTCTGATAAGGAGGTCTGCCTTGTCAAGCAATTGTCCCAGGACGCTCTGGTCTTTTTGGTCGTCCAACGAGTTCAGAAGATGGGACTGCGACTGCTTGACCGCGTCCACCAAATGGACACTTCCCTTGCTACCCAGCTTGCGTGTCGTGTTCATCAAGTGCTTGTTAAGCACGAGAACGTTGACTTTGCACATCTCTACAGGCTTAAACATAGTCTGGCTCCATCTTGCTGAAAACGCCCTTACGAACGTATCATCATATCATGCATGTCAGAAGATTTAATTCCGAAATGCATCCCTTCGTACACACGCCTCAGGTTCAATGTCTCGAATCTCTTCAAAAACGGAAAGGCAATTATTGACAAGTCGCTGTGATTGTAATTCGAAAAGTGTTGCTTCGCGCGCTTGTACAGCATCGTCCACAACGCATTCTCGCTGACATACAACTCCGCATCGCAAAACGGCAACAGCACATTCTGAAACGCTGAAGGAAGACGGCTCACCGCCTCCAAGACACTTTCGCTATCCGACAGGGCCGTCAACTCCTCCGGACTCAATGCCTTGCCATTGCCAATCCACATCACGCTGATCCTGTCACGATCCAAATGATACGTATGGACATTGCGCAAAAGCGTGCTCAAGTTGACGATATCTATCGCCATCTTGATCAATTCCTTGCATTGGTTGCGGACCCCCGAGGGAACCTTGTCCGCTGCAGTAAGCTTGTTCTTGTAGGCGAGCTTGTCCAATTCGCATTCCGCAACAATAATGTCACGATCAACATCCAGGCGACGAACAATCTCGTCAATCTCCTGGCTGTAATACAATTTGGGCAACTCGCGCAAAAAATCATCCGTATTCTTGGCGGAGGTTATCTGTGCGAGGGATACAGGCGGCATGCCCGGAAGGTCAACCAGCAAATAGGCAATGTTGGTTTCGTGCCTGGGAAAAAAATGATAGTTCAACAGCGTCTTGACGTTTTCAAAATAGGTCCGTTCGATAAATGAACGGTAGAATCCAGCCGTACCGTCGTCCAATAACCCGGCTATGTATGACAAGGTCTCGACCTCGCGCATGATCAGGTTCTTGTGGAACGAGTTGCGCTTTGAGGCGTCGAGGTTGAATTCCATCAGCATTCTGATCAGGCTTTCCACGTTTTCTGCGTGGATGAGCTTGTCCAGCCGATCGTCCTTGGCTGCATTGGCCCACATGCCATGCAGCTTGGCAAAGATAAAATCGTGGCTGACATTGATAGTGGACTTCAACATAGTGACTTAGGATTCAAGTGCTGCCAAAGCGCGTACGATGGCGGGCAATTGAGGCTTGATTTTCGAGGTAAATTCCTTTGCTTTCAAATCCAGTTCCGTGTCCGCCATCTGAAGTTTTTCATCACGCGATACCTCGGCCTGGGAAATTCTTTCTTTTACAATCGCATCGTATTCGATAGCCGTCTCGTTTTGAAGCCGCTCATCTTCGTCATTCGCTTCACGACGCGCTTTCGTACGTATCTCCAATGCTGATTTTTCGGCCGCTCCAATCACATCGCGAGCCGATTTCTCAACAGCAAGCAACCTTTTTAAAAGATCATCCATTATTCCTGCTCCGATATCAGCGACAATACCTGGGATGAATCAGCCGCACCAATCATCGACTCAACAAATGACGAAGACTTGATCAAATTGGAAATCCTGGACAATACCCGCAAATGAGGACCTGGATTGCCGGTTTCCGACAAGACCAAGAACACGACCTTTACAGGCAAACCATCCAGTGAATCGTACTCAATGCCATCGCGGGATATGCCCAATGCAATCAATACATCCTTCACTTCAGGCACTTTTCCGTGAGGTATCCCAACATACGGAGCAATACCTGTGGACATCTTCTCCTCGCGAGTGACTACAGCTTCCATCGCAGATGCCTTGTCATCCAACAAGCCATTGTCAACAAACAATGATATCAACTCGTCAAACACATCGTACTTATTGGATGAACTCAAGCCTACTTTAATCAACGACGTGTTCAATATGTCGCATATTTGCATTGCAATACCTTCAAATGATGGGGTAAATACAACAAGTGACTCAATTCCCTAAGCAGTCGTCCAAAAATCAAGGCAACAGTTCCGGAATTGTTTTGAGCTGTTTTTCCCTTGTCCTGGAAAGAGCGTATGCGCATATGCCCCGGCAGGACAAGGGAAAGGCGGCCAAAAGAAACCGGAAATGGTAACGTGATTTTTGAACGGTTCCTAAAGTAACCTAATATAGCTATTCAATTCAAAAGCTCAATGCTATATTAATAAAAAATTTTTTTACCATAAAAGTTGATTTTTTGTCTTGTTTTATGCTTGTTTTTAGTCTAACAAAACTTTCCTCTGGTCTTCGCGCCCGTCAATTGGTGACAGCGACTTGTCTTCATCTGTCTGCCGTTTCGGCTTTCTGCCTGATTTTGGCTTTGTTCGAGTCGACGGCACGCCCATTGACGGAGGATTTCTGTCAAGTTTCGCTCAATTCAGCCCTTGTTTTGGCGGTGATTTCCCTTGTTGTCTACGTTTTTCGCAATTGCCAGCGCCGCAACCTCAAGTCTTTGGCGCTTCAGGTCGAGCAACGTTTTCCCGACTTGATGGATTCGTTTGTCTGCGCAGTTGAAATCTCCTTGCGCTCGACGCCTCCCAATGCCGTTGAACGTGAACTCCTGGAGACGATTGAACATCGCGAAACCAATGATCAGCTGATCGACAATACGTTTCGCAAGCAGCTTTCCAACAAGGTACCCGCGATTTGGTTCACCGTCGCAGTCCTCGTAGCGATGCTCGCGTGGAACTCAATACCATGCAAAAAGTGGCTCAGCGCAAGATTGGGAGACGGCATCGTCATCGATACATACCCACTCGAAGCACCAAGGGGAAGCGACTTCCGAATCGCCGCAAAGGCAATGCGCTGGGAAAATGACCTGAAAATACATGTCAATGGACAAATCTATCCGATGACAAAGCTCAATGACGGACAAACATCGGCCTTCGTCTTCTACAATCTCCAAAAACATACGCAATTCAAAATCTTCTCGGATTCCCTGAGGTCATCGGTAAAAACAATCAAAGTCTTCGACCCGCCGGAATTCACCAACGTCAACATCACATGCGTCCCACCTGAATACACGGGATTGAAAACTGCACAATACAGCGATTTCCAAAACATGGAATGCATCGCTGGATCAAAACTAACTATAGAAATCACCGCAAAAAAAGCACGCCGGGCCACGCTGGAAAACCAACAGGAAGAACAGGCGATATTTACCGAAAACAATGGAATCCATACCCTCGAATGGATGCCGAAAAAAGATGATTCGTACAGAGTCGTGCTCGAAGATAGCCAAAATCACCTCAATCAATCACCCTGGTTTGATATCCAGATCAAGCCGGATCTGCCGCCAATCATAGAACAAAGACTCCCGAAAGGCGACATCAAACTCAAGACAAAAGATAGCCTCAGGCTCGATGCAACCGCACTTGATGACTTCGGAATCAGAGAATTCGGAATCAAATACGCAATCAATGGAAACCAAAGACAAACAAAGCTGTTCAATGACGCCGAAGAAAAAACACTGGAAGCAGAACACAATCAACTCTGGCACATCAATGAGCTGAATCTGCAAGATGGAGATATTATCGCTTGCTTCTTCTTTGCAACCGACAACTGCCAGCCAAAACCACAAACCACCCGGGCAGATGTGTTTTTCATTACGATACAACCCGATCAGGCAGACATAGAAGCCGATTCAGATGGGCAAGGGCAAGAAAAAAAAGCATCGGTCTCCGACCTCATCGCCGAAGCAAAACGATTGCTGAGATTGACATGGGATACTACACGACTCGAACTCGATGACCAAATCAAGGCAACGCCGGAACTCCTCAGGGGACTCAAGGACTTGGAATTGGAAATCCGTCGTCGCGAGCAGCAACTCCTCGGTACGCCACAAGTCGTTGACATAAATCCTGATGAACAGAGAAAACGCGAGGAAACCAATACGGCCAAGTTACCTGAACCCTTTGATACCCTCTTCAAATTCAGCATTCAAGCCGAAAACCAAGCGATAGCAATTGTGGAAAAAACCCTTTTGGACGAAAGCTCGCTCCCGCAAGAACAAGGGCTTACGGCCCTGGTGAAAATCGAAAATGAATTGTTGAAAAATGCGATGAAGAGCAAGAAGGGAGAATCAGAAGGGCAGGGGAAAGCCGAGAATCAAGAGGACAAGAAAAAAGATCAGGAATCCAACTCCCAGGACAGCCAGGAACAACAGCAATCCGACCAGCAACAGGCTGAAATGCTGCAAAAGGCAATCGAACACCTGAAAGATGCCATGGGCAAGCAAAGCCAAGTCAATGAACGAGCGAGCCAACCAGGCGCAATCTCATCGGCGCTTGCGCAAAAGGAAAGCCAGATCTATCAATTGCTCGATCAAATCAATAACCTGATCAGGCCTGTGCCATCCGCCGCAACAGGACGAGAATTCATCACAAATGCGCAAGCCGAAATAAGGAAGGCAGAAACGCAATTCAGCAACAATGACCTGAAACTCGGACAAATCCATGGAATCCGAGCGCAAATCGACCTGCAAAATGCGCTTCAGGCACTGGAGGAATCGTTGAAGGCAGTCACGCAAAACCAAGTCACCAAACTGAGTGAACAAACCAGGCAATTGGCACAACAACAGTACAACCTGGCCCAGGAATCCAAGTCGCTCGATAACCAAGAAAATGTCCCAAAAGAAACGGCAAAGCAACTTAGGGAAAAACAGTTGAACCTTCAACAGGATGCCGACAAGCTGAAGCAAGACATCGTAAATACTTCGAAAAATATCCAGGAACAATACCCCGAAGCAGCCAGGGAACTCAACAATGCCTTGCAGAAACTACAGAAATCAAGGCTGGAAAGCGAACTGAAACGAGCGCAAAATGCACTGCTGTACAAAAGATTCGATCGCGCAAACCAAGCACAGATCAATGCTTCAAATGCACTTTATGAATTGGCGCAATCACTCGATAAAGCAGCAGAAAAAATGCCGCCGATGAATGAACAAGAACTAAGAAATGAACTGGAAAAATTGCAACAGAAATATAATGAAACAAAGCAAGCTGGAAATAACCAGGAAAAAATCGATGAGATAATAAAGCAACTGGAAAAGCAATACGACAAATTGGCACGTACGCTGAAGGACGATCGATTAAACCAGCTTTCCGAAGGATTGCAGATGCTCAATGGCCAAAATCCTTCCGAATCCAGCCAAGCCATATTGAATACAATCAATGCCGCCGCTAGGGTATTGGTAGAACACTTGGCAAAAGTTCAAAAAGAAAACAAGGATAGGCATCAGAATAAATTTTACGTTCCTCCGAGAAAGTACCAGCGCTTAGTAGAAGACTACTTCAAGGAACTCGGCGAAATTCAGATGCAATAAAACGTCTCGCCTCAAGAAAAAATATTCGATACAATTTTTCAAAATCATTTCCGTTTATTTTGTAAGAATAAACATTAAACCTAAAAAAAGCAGTTGAGTTTTGGGCATGAATTGGGGCGCAAGAAACAACCTTCAGTTTGCATGAAGGCTTGGCTTTTCGCTTTTTGTCGTTTTTCCCTCCCCGCCGGA
>JAGVUR010000168.1 GCA_019136135.1 Verrucomicrobiota bacterium | reverse complement strand
ACGAGGTGATTAAATGAAAAAGAAATTTATTTTACTATTTGCATTATTATTTGTCGTATTGATTGCCAGTGGCATTGGGGTTTACCATCACAAACACCGTGTCATCACCTATGACGACTCGGATGTTGGACCGGGTGGCAATGCGGCTTCAATCGCAAGACTACGGGATATTCATGAATATCTGCTAAAGAACAACTACATGGATCGATTCGGCTATCTCACGAATCAATATCGTAATGACATGTATGTGAACGAGCGACGAGGCATCCTGCTGGATCTTTATGAAAAAGGCTTTTTCAAGAAGGAGGATTTTTCAAGAGATAACGCGACAGCCTGCACGGCTGGTGATTATGAAGCAGGAATCCAAACCATGAAGTTCTTAGGAAGGTTGCTTACAGAATATACCGATGGACAACAAATCTACGATGAAAAGATGACGCGACAGATGGTCGCTTCACTGACAGTGTGGGCAGCTTCCTTCCCTAAAGGCTTTTTAATGGGCAACGAGGGAATAATACGCCTAGATTGCGCCATGCTAAACAACCGTTTGCTGGAGTGAGATGTCTTGATTTTCTACTATGATGGAGTACGCCTTCAACAGCAATGATACTCCATCAACTGCCTTCTTTAAAATCATCACTCCCCGAATTGCGCCTTCAATTTCATCAATTCGGTTTTGCCAATATCGATTTTCGTGCCGACTTGCAGGTCCAGGAAGTCAAGTTGCCCGCTTTTCAGTTCCAGGGCGAATTGCGCCGGCTTTCCGCTGTCGTAGGAAGGCAGTCGCACATAGTAAGCCTCTTCACTTTCCGTCTCGCCCTTCGGGCGTTCCTGAGCCATTCGATGCATGGACACCACGGTGCCAGTGCCATCAAGGAAGGCGATGTCCAAAGGGAAACGGACATTTTTCATCCAGAAGAAACGCGATGCCTCGGAATTGAACACAAATAGCATTCCGCCATCGTCGGCAAGCTCGTCGCGATCCATCAGGCCAAGGGTGATTTCCTTGTCCGAAAGCGCCAATTCAATCTTGGAAAAGACGTATCCGTTGATGTCCAGCGGCCAGTATTTGGGACGCTGGCCAGGCTTGTTTTCTGCCGTGCAACACATACAAATGGGCAGGATCACAATCAACAAAAGACGGAAGGCAATGGATTTTTTGGACATCGTGGAATTCCTTTACAATCGACCATCGACAACATCGCGAGGCAGCTGCCCCTTGACATCGTAAATCACGCACACGGACTTGGCTAGGCGGGCAACGTCAATCCCTAAAAACTCGCGATGAGCGACAGCCAGGACAATCGCGTCGTAGCCATTGACAAGCAAGTCGTCTTCCGACTTGACCGAGTCGATCCCGTACTCGTCATGAACTTCTTCTGGTTCCGCCCAAGGATCATATACCGTTACCTGGCATCCGTACTCCTCCAGGGAACGAACGACATCAACCGCACGGGAGTTCCGAATGTCAGGGCAATTCTCCTTGAACGTGATCCCCAACTGCAAGACCTTGGCATCCAGAATCTTGCATCCCTTCCTGATCATCAGCTTCACGATTTCGGCAACGATAAACTTCCCCATCCCATCGTTGATCCTTCGACCAGCCAAAATCACCTCGGGAAGATATCCCAGCTCCTGGGCCTTGTGGGTCAAATAATAAGGATCGACGCCGATGCAGTGGCCGCCTACCAAGCCAGGCCGAAACGGAAGGAAATTCCACTTGGTTCTTGCTGCGGCAAGCACTTCGTTCGTATCAATGCCAATCAAATGGAAGATTTTCGCCAACTCATTGACAAAGGCGATATTCAGGTCGCGCTGCGCATTCTCGATGACTTTTGCTGCCTCGGCCACCTTGATGCTGCTGGCTCGATGCGTTCCTTTTTCAAGAATCGAATCATACAGGCGATCCACGAAATCAGCCACGCCGTCCGTGGAACCGGAGGTGACTTTTATGATCTTGGTCAAGCTATGCTCCTTGTCGCCGGGATTGATGCGTTCAGGCGAATAGCCGCAGAAGAAATCCTTATTGAAGACTAGCCCCGAGCACGCTTCCAGAACCGGAACGCATTCCTCTTCCGTACATCCGGGAAAAACTGTGCTTTCATAAACAACGATCGAACCCGGCTTCATCACGCTGCCAACCGACTTCGAAGCCGCCAGCAACGGTCCCAGGTCAGGACGATTGTACTTGTCAATAGGAGTCGGAACCGTGACAATGAAAACATCGCAAGACGACAAATCAGCGGGATCTGACGTGAACGAAAGACGCTTTGCAGCGCGCAAATCCTCGCTGGAGGTCTCCAAGGTCGAATCAACGCCTTCGCGCAATTCCTCCAGTCGTGATTCCTTGATGTCAAATCCAATCGTCGCATACCGCTTGCCGAACTCCACGGCCAGTGGAAGCCCCACGTAGCCCATGCCGATCAGCGCCAGCTTGACCTCGTGACGTCCAAGCGCCGAGTCTAGGTACTTAAGTCGTTCCTGTTCAAATGACATATCATTCCTTGTGAATTACTGACGACCAAACCGATATACCGTGTGCTGCGTATAAACCTGCCCGGGATCAAGCCTGGCACTGGGGAACGTCGCCTTGTTCGGCGAATCCGGCCAAAGCTGAGTCTCCAGGCAAAATCCCCCAAAGCGCGGATGCTTGACACCGCCCTTCCCCGCAATGTTCCCAAGCCAGTAGCCCATGTAGAACTGAACCCCAGGCTGGTCCGTATCAACCTCCATCGTTATCCCAGTACGATTCGAAACAACCCGGAAAACACCACGCTTGAACTCGCCTTGACGCTCGGAAACCACGAAGTTGTGGTCGAAGCCCATCGGCAAACGCCAATCCGAAAAGATATCCTCGAAACGACGCCCCTTGCTCAAATCAAACTCGGTCCCGGCAACAGGCAAAATCCGCCCCGTCGCAGACAAGTTCCGATCGACTTCAGTATAGGATTTAGCCGTCGACCAAACCACATGATCGTTGCAAGGCTCGTCCAACGTGGCGCCGTTGAGATTGAAGTAGGCGTGATTGGTCAGGTTGACCACCGTCGGCGCATCAGTCGTCGCCCGATACTTGATGACCAATTCATAGTTGTCCGTGATGGAATAGAATACCTCGACATTCAGATTCCCGGGAAAACCTGAATCGCCATCAGGACTGAAAAGAGAAAGCTTGACCTGCTTGCCATCGACGATTTCCCCCTTCCACATCCGATTGCCGTAGGATTTGCCGCCATGCAACGTGTTGTTCCGCGCCTTCTCGTTCAAAATCAACGTGTATTCCCGACCGTCCAACGAGAATTTCCCCCCGGTAATCCTGTTGGCATATCGTCCGACCACGGCGCCAAATCCAGCTCCGTTGGGGTCGTAGGACTCCGCCTTTTCGTACCCCAGGTTCACATCGACCAGCTTCCCGTTGCGATCAGGAGTCAGGATGGAAACAATCGTTGCCCCCATTTCGGTCACGTCAACCTGGAAACCATTGTCGCTACGAAGGCTGAACAGCTTCACGACCTGGCCGGCACGCCCCGTGAAATAATCGCGAGATTCCACACGAACGGTATCGCCAATCGCAATCCCGCACGCCAACAACAGTGCCGACAAGCACAAAGGCATCAAACGTCCAAACATCCGATCGCTCCTCTTATATTCAACGAAAGCCCAACAAGCACACGTTTCCACGATTGGCTTGACTATCCCCAAAACGCGGAAAACCGAATGAATTACAATATCTTTCTCGGTTCAGAATACAAGAGACGGGCGAATGCCAATTCGCGTCAGAGCACTTTCGACAGGAAATCGACCAGCCTGGGATGCTTGGGATTTGCGAAAAACGCCTTGGGTTCGTCCTGTTCCAGAATGAGTCCTTCATCCATGAAGAGGACTCGTGTCCCGACTTCCCGAGCAAAGCCCATTTCGTGGGTCACAACGACCATGGTCATCCCATCCTCGGCCAATTCAGCCATCACGCTAAGGACTTCACCGACCATTTCAGGATCCAGGGCCGACGTGGGTTCGTCGAAAAGCATCACTTCAGGCGACATCGCCAAGGCGCGTACGATAGCAACTCGTTGCTTTTGACCACCGGACAGCATGTTCGGATACGTCAGCGCCTTCTCCTTGAGACCGATTCGCTCAAGCAACGAATAGGCACGTTCCTCCGCTTCCTTGCGCTTCATCAAGCCAGTGTGAATGGGCACCAGCGTGATATTCTCCAAGATTGTCTTGTGTGGAAACAGATTGAAATGCTGGAAAACCATGCCCATTTTCTGGCGAAGCTTGTCAACATTGCATCCTCGGGCCGTGATTTCATCCCCATGCACGAAAATGCGCCCTTCAGTAGGCCGTTCAAGCAAATTCAGGCATCTCAGGAACGTGCTTTTCCCCGAGCCGGACGGTCCGATCACCACAACCTTCTCGCCTTTCCGGATGGTCTCGTCAATGCCACGCAAAACCTGATTGTCTCCGAAATTCTTCTTCAGTCCCGTCACCTGGATGGCAACATCATTTGTCACAGTCGTATTTTTCATCTTGCCATCCTCACTTCCTGTCGCTCGCCTGCAAGACTGTTTCCAACTTCTTCTGGAAATACGTAAGTATAGTTACCATGATAAGATAAACCGATGCGACAAAAAACAGCGGAATGAATGCGTCAAAGGTCCGAGCACGAACCAGAGCCGCGGCCTTTGTAATATCGGTCACGGCGATATAGCCGACGATCGATGTTTCCTTCAGCAACGCGATGAACTCGTTGCTCAGCGCCGGCAGCACATTCTTGAAAGCCTGCGGCAACACGATGAGACGCATGGTCGCCCAGGCACTCAAACCCAGCGAACGACCAGCCTCCGTCTGCCCCTTGTCAACGGCCATGATGCCGGCACGGACAATCTCCGCAACATACGCACCGGAATTAATCCCAAAACCGATGATCGCTACCAATACCTCGTTCGTCGATGAAAAGACAACAAACGCCCATACCATCAATTGAACGACAACTGGAGTCCCGCGGAAAACCGTGAGATAGCAATTCAAAAATCCATCCATCAAACGCAATAAAACCTGGTTCAAGTACCGAAGACGACCGGTACGAAGAAAACTCCCCAAAGAGGGCCAAAGCTTGAATGGACCGACCTGATAGTAGTAAACCTTAAGAACGGCAACCGCAACGCCAATGAAAATACCAACAATCAAGGCGCCAAGCGTGATGACCAGCGTGTTCTGCAAACCCTTCGCAAAAATCAAATACCGATCGTCAGTCACAAACGTACGGACAATGGCACTGTGGAAACCTTGCCATAATGACGTGAAAAAGCCCATTTTCCTCCAGTGGATTCTCGAAACTCACCCTATCAATACAAAACTCTTGATCCTACGAACGCATAAGCCGAAAGATTTTTCGACGAGTTGCGTACTATACTCAAAAACGACCTTTTTTCAAGTCACACGATACGCAACTCCGCGTTTATCAACAATGCCAATATCTTGTTGAATCCACTCAAGTTACACAACCTGCCTGTCCGCCGTAGCACATAGCGCGAAGGAGGATCCGTCAGACCCGTCAGACCCGTCAGACCTCAGACCCGTCAGACCCGTCAGACCCGTCAGACCCGTCAGACCCGTCAGACCCGTCAGACCCGTCAGACCCGTCAGACCCGTCAGACCCGTCAGACCCGTCAGACCCGTCAGACTAGGGATGCGCCATTTTCAGCCACTTGAACTCCGCCATCGCTCTAGTACGAGCACCCCGGGTGCCCGTACCTAAACCCGTCTTCTGCAGCAGGGCAAATTTGACCGACCCGTCCGACTGGGAACGCCCCAGTTTCGCCGCTTTAGCGGCGACACCGCCTGAGTACGAGCACCCGGGGTGCTCATACCTAAACTGACACACAGTATTTCGCTCTGGCTTTGTGTTGATTTTGCGGTTGAAATCAAGCGATTACTTCTGCTTGACGACCGCCGCGTTTCGGGTAGATTTGTGGGAACCGATGCCAGGCGCCAACGCCAGATAGCCCTCGCGAATGTCGCCGTCATTGTCGTTGACCAGGATATTGAAGAGGAATCCGTCCCGCAATATCTGCGCTGTCATTCCGATTTGATCGAACGGAATCGTGGCGACATAATGCGTCGTCTTCGCGGTCTCGTCACGGGAGGTCTCCAAGTTGATGACGGGCTTGGCATCCTTGGGCGCTGAGAAGACGAAGACCTCGGGCTTGCCGTCGGCCAGGCGTGTCAACCCGAATTCGTAGTAGGGTTCGGTTCCCAGGTTCAATGCGAATTGGATATTATCTCCTTGCCATACGTCAAATCCCTTGAAGGGCTGGACATGCTTGTCATCCTTCACGATTACATCCAGAATCAGCTTTTGATCCTTCGCCGCCAAGCGGATTTCGGCAGACAAATCGGCGGGACCTGCCCAGGTCAAGTGCTGCAGGTCGCCTGCCTCAACCACCAGCTTCGTGTTCTGATCACGACGATTCAACACAAACTGAGGATGCTGAGGCAGAGCATCACCAATCAGCGCAACGCTATCTGCGGGAATGCTGACCTGATCTTTCCAAAGCTTGCCCAAGGAGGCATCGACCACAATCGTCCCGCTTCTGAAGGATGGTGAAGCAGCCAAGCCGAAAGTCGCCGCATAGTCGGACTTCGCCGGAATCGACACCTTGCCCTGCTTGCCCGACACCAGGCTCAGCCCCTCCGGCAGCTTGACGGCAATCGTCGCCTCCATCGCCGCAGGAGTCGGATTTGACATTTGGAACGCCAAGGTGGATTCCTGCCCGGGAATGATCATGAAATCCTGCTGGCGAAGTTGGAAGGACTTGGATACGTTGTTCCCGCCCTTGAGGATCTCGCTATGTTTCCGCGTCACGAAGACATCCCCTGCAGCCACGGGCAGTTCCTTCTGGTTTTTCAGGCATAGGGTCGCCGGCTGACGATCAATCTTCAGCACGACAGCTCCATTTTCGACTGGGAGCGGCTGTTCGTTGCCGAACATATCGACCATCAATGCCTCGCCCGTGATGCCTGTCAGCAAAACCATCCTGGAATTGATGGAACGCTCGTTATTCCAATTTGGGATCAGGAGATCGCCGTTGCGGGCACGGAACACGAAGGCATCCTGGTCGCCCTCGCCCAATTCAAGGTCCTGGAGATACTCGGCCTGCGTGAACAGGGTTGCCAGCATATTGTATGTCGGATAGGCGCATTTGGGGTAGAAGTCGAATGTAATCAGCCCGAAGTTATGTTCTCCGTCTGTCAAATCGAAGCCATCGTTACGCAGGTCGTACCAATTGTACCCGATTGATCCACGCGCCCAGCTGAACAGGAATTTCTGGAACAGCTGGATAGCCTGGAAGTACTCTCCGCCATCGGTTGAGGGATTGGCGGTCTCGTTGGCATACCAAGGCGCTGTGACCTTCAGGTCCTTGCGCAGCTTCAGCAAGGTGCCAATCCGGTCGCGATATCCAAGGTACCGTCCGTGTCCATGGAAGGCGTGCACGTCGTACGAGCCTCGTCCAAGGGTGAGGCACTTGTCCATATGGTCGGGGTCGTTGAAGCGAGCGAAGGGCTTGGTTGTAGTGAAACCGCCGGTCAGAACAGTCATCTCGGGTGCCATCCTCTTGGTCTCCCGATAGGCGAT
Source organism: Verrucomicrobiota bacterium (assembly GCA_019136135.1). GTDB lineage: Bacteria > Verrucomicrobiota > Lentisphaeria > Oligosphaerales > Oligosphaeraceae > UBA1407. The sequence goes on along the minus strand of JAGVUR010000168.1, from coordinate 895 downwards.
CTTCATCATCTCGATGTATTCCTCGGCGGAGAAATTGGCGAATCCGAACAAATCCGGTTCGTTCCAGACTTCGACATAATGGACCTTGCCACGATAGCGTTCGGCGAACTTGGCACAGAAGCGTCCCCAATGACCGTAGTCGGGACGGGGATTTCCGCGCTTGGTTGGATCCAGCGGCTTCCAGTCCTTCGCCTTTGCCCAATCAGCGCAATAGGAGTAGATCGCCTCGATTTCGATGCCGTACTTCTCGAAGATCGCCTGGGTAAAGTCGAAGGAATCGAATGCCCATACGTCCTCCTTGGGTTGCATTCGTTGCCAGTTGATGTCTTCACGCATGATCTTGACACCGCACCATGCCGCCGCCATCGCCTCCTTCTCCTGGTCGGCACGGGAATATCTCTGGGGATGGGAACAGACTCCGAAGAGGAATCCCTTCCCGCGTCCAGGTGTAGGGCCAGCGGGAACCATATAGGCGAAGCGCACTGTCTTCTTCACCTGTTCAACCTTCGGATCCTGGTCATTCAGGACGCAATGGACGTAGTAAGTCCCGAACAACTTCGGCGCAGTCAGCTTGAAGCCGTGGTGATCCCCAATGCCGAGGTTGACCGTGCGTTTCCCCTCTTCGATTGTCGTGCCAAAGCAATCCTCCATCTTGAATTCAACAGTCCCCTTCATCTGACGAAACGTATCGTTCTTGACCATTAACGCCAACTGTCCCTCCTCGCCTGGACACAAGACATGGATCGGATTTCCGGTCTCCAAACCAATCGAACCCGGCGTAAAATCCTCGGTCACAACGATTGACGCGCCCTTGACCGCCATCCAATTCACCAATTCGTCCTTCTCGGACCTGACAAAGTCCGCGGCGATCCCGTAAAGCCGTACCGGGGCATCG
>JAGVUR010000163.1 GCA_019136135.1 Verrucomicrobiota bacterium | reverse complement strand
CGATTCGACTTCGCCCGGTCCGATTCTGTACCCCGAGGACTTGATGACGTCGTCGGCTCGTCCCACATACCAGAGGTATCCGTCCGCATCTTGCCAAACGATGTCTCCTGTGTGATAGTATCCATCGTGCCAGACGGACTGTGTTTTTTCCTCGTCGAGGTAGTATCCGCCGAAGATTCCCGGCGGGAGCCTGTCTCCGTCTGTTCTGATGCAGAGTTCTCCTTCTTCTCCGACTTCGACCTTGTTGCCGTCATTATCAAACAATGCGATGCTGTATCCTGGCGAAGGCTTTCCCATTGAGCCTGGTTTTGGTTCGAGCCATGGCCAGGTTGCCGTGGTGACGACGAGTTCTGTTTGTCCGAATGCTTCGTGTAGCTTGAAGCCGGTTTTTTCCAGGAAAGTCTGATATACGATTGGGTTGATGGCTTCGCCTGCTGTGACCCAATACTGGATGGATGAGAGGTCGTACTTATCGAGATTCTCCTTGATCAGGTATCTGTAAATGGTCGGTGGTGCGCAGAATGTGGTGACCTTGTACTTGGCGATTTTCTCCATCATCTTTGCCGCGCTGAAAAGGTCGTGGTCATAGACGAAAACGGCTGAGCCTCCGATCCATTGTCCGTAGAGCTTCCCCCAGACTGCCTTTGCCCAGCCTGTTTCCGCGACGGTATAGTGCAAGCCTCCATCCTGTACGTTTTGCCAGTAGCATGCGGTTATGATGTGAGCCAGCGGGTAGGTGAAGTTGTGCTGGACCATTTTAGGGAAGCCGCTGGTGCCCGATGTGAAGTAGAGGAGCATGATGTCGTCGTTTTTGGGCCATTGGTCCTTTGGCGGGGTCGCGAAAACATCGGATTGCGCATCGATTCCCTTTTGGTAATCGATCCATCCTTCCTTTGTGCCATTGACCACGATTTTGAGTTTAAGGATGTCGCCGGCTTCCGATTGTGCGAGATCGCATTGATGCAGCAGGTCGCTGTGATCGACGCAGATGCATGCTTTGATTGAAGCGAGTTTGATTCTGTAGACGATGTCCTTGGCCATCAGCATGTTCGTTGCCGGAACAGCTACTGCGCCGATTTTATGTAGCGCGAGGATGCAGTTCCAGAATTCGTGTCTTGACCTTAGTATGAGAAGGACGTGATCTCCCTTTTGGATGCCAAGTTGTTTCAGGAAGTTTGCTGTTTTGTTGACTCGCGACTGGAGTGTTTTAAAGGAGATGAAGTCTTCTCCGCCGCGGTCGTCACACCAGACGAGCGCGAGCTTGTCCGGTTCATTGTCGGCATAGTAATCCAGGACATCGTAGGCGAAATTGAAGTGCTTAGGCACATTGATAACGAGATTTTCGTAGAAATCTTCGTAGGAGCTGAATTCTGTTTTGGAACAATATTTATTCAGGATGGACATATTTGCATTCCGTTTTTATGGTGTGTGTGATTTACAGGATGATCGCCAAGAATTTAGCTGGCTTGTCGCCGATTGCTGCCATGCCGTGTGGGTTTGCGGAATCATAGTAGATCATATCGCCGGGATTGAGGATGATTTCATTTCCCCTGATGACGACCTTGAGTGTTCCTTCCAGGATGTAATCCATTTCCTGTCCTGGGTGTGAGTTGAGCGATACCTGTGCGTCTTCTCCCTTTGGCGGGACGGTGACGATGAAAGGCTCTGCTTTCTTGCTGGCGAAATTCGAGGCGAGCGCCTGATACTTGTATTGTTTGCGCCTGTCAACTGCGACTCCTTGACCCGCACGAGTCACCGTGAACACATCCATTCGAGGAGCGTTACCTGTCAACAACAGGGAAAGGTCGACGTCAAATATCTGCGAAATTTCAAACAATTTGCTTGCTGAAATGTCTTCGTTTCCCGCTTCGTAGGAACGAATATAGTCTTCGCTGACGTTGAGACGCTTTGCCAATTCGGCAACGCTCATGTCCGACAGCTCGCGCAACTCCTTGATGCGTACGGCAATTTCCTTGACTTTTTCTTGCATTCTTACCTCTCCAATGGTTGGGGATTAGGTTGAAAAAACAACGGCAGGTGAAGGATTGTTTTCACGCTGCCGTTGATTAATGATTGAATGAAACGAGTGAACTGTTCCGTGATGGGATTGTCAGGTCACCGTAATTTCAAGGCGACAGCATAAGGAACCTTGCTCCTGTTTCCAAGAGCAAGGCTTCTAATGGAGATGGCCTGAAAGTATGGATTGAACATAATGTCAATAAGATAATGTTTGATTAATGGAAATCAAGTGCATAGTCCGAGCAAAATCCTAGTCTTGCTTGACTCTGAAGGTTTGTTTTTTCCCGTTGTCCTGCTTGACGATGAATGCGAATCCAAAGGTCTTGTCCATTGGGTTGTATATGACCTGGTAACCGTCGTAAGGATGATGATTGGTGATGTATTCGACGAAGTTTCCATTGGCGTCCTTGACTTCGAGCGTAGGCTTGTTTCGGTTTTTGAATCCATCGATTCGGATTGCGATGTTGTTTTCGCCTCCAGCGATCGTGAATTGTGCTCTGTTGTTCGTCGTTTCGAGCCTTGGCAGGAACGTATCTGGGACGATTTGCGCGTCAACGAGTTCTGATAGCACGACGGGATTGAGGAGCGTGTCTTCCCTGACGTTTCGTGCGCTTTGGTCGGTGGCCACATCGTAGTCTCCGAAGGGGAGCAGGATAATGTTATAGGAGAGGATGTCACCCTTGTTGAGTGCAAGTTTGTCCAAATCCAGTGTTAGTCTGGCGTAAGGTTTCGATTCCCTGTTGTCGTACCAGAGCAATGGTTGAAGGTTGGTTGTCTTTCCGTTTTGTGTCAGTGTTATGTCTTTGACCAGGAGTGCGAAGTTGCAGACTCCTTTTGCTTGCAAAGAATGGAAGATCGTGAAGTATGGGGCTTTGTTTCCCAGCTTGATATGGTGGAGTTTCTTTTCGAACTTCTCGTCGCTGGTATCGATCAATGCAGGTTTGTTATTTTGATCGAGGTATCCGAGGTAGTTGAATTTCGTCCATGACGTACTGAATCCGAAGAGATTGAATTGATTTTTGAAGTCATCGAACTCGATTGGTTCATTTGCGAGGATATCGAATTGGTAGTAGGTCCTGTTTTCGTCAGTTTGCGGCATTTCGAGGTGCCTTGTGAAAAGCGAGAGCTTGTTGTCGTCGGATTTGTATTCGAAATCCACGTCGGCATAGACCGGACCTTCCGAATTGACATGTTGCATGACGGTTTCAAACATGATTTTCTTGTTTTCCCCGATCATGTAGAATGGGTAGTGAAGCGGTCCGATGGAGTAGTGTTGCGGCTGTCCAGGCCAGAGCTTGGCTGACATCGCCCTGAAATCCGGCAGGGTCCAGCCGTCTTTTTTGTGGACGTAGTACGGTGCGATGCAGTTCGTTTCGGTGACGCCGGTGGAAAGGTGGTAGTATGAGATGAAGAACTGGATGGACGAGAGTTGCTTGAGAGGGAATTTGCCCCAGTTTTGGTAGAGGTTGAGTACGGTGAAGGAGCGGGTTTGGTTTTTGGCAAGGGTAATTGGGAACACAGTTTCGCCGTAGCTGTGGTCCTCTGGATAGAAGTAGGGCTCTTCCTTTTCGCCTCGGAAGTTCTTGGAAACCTCGAGTGGGATCGGTAAGAGCTTGTCATTTTCATCCAGCAATGCCGCCGCTTCGAGTCCTCCCGATGAGGTTCTTGTCCTGATGTAGAGGCTCCTGTCGGTGTCGTCGCCAGTGATTGTCGCCATGACCTTGAAGTGCCTTTGCGGGATTTGGTAGAATGCCTCGTTGAATCCGGTTCCCGCCAGGCTGAATTCATAGGCGCCATTGAGGAAATCGTACTTGGCGAACTTGGATCCGTCCTCGTCAACGACCTTGATGTTCGTCAGTGGCTTTCGCACGATAGCTGCGGTTTGTATCAGCGAGTTGAAATCGTGTTTTGGGTCGAGGTGGATCCTGTGTCCAAGATTGCGCTCTGCCATTGGTTCGATGGTCTTGTCAATATTGTCGATTTGCCTGAGGATGTAGTTGTTGTCGTCTTGGGATAGGATGATTTGCCCTGCTTCTTGTGTTGGCGGGAAGATCAATCCCAGCACTCCTGCCTGTGCATCGTCGAATCCGACGAATTCGATCGAGTTCCGGTCTGCATTTTGGAACGAGTCGCGTATTCCATTCTTGTCTTTGACGATGACCTTTTTGATTTTGTTTTTTGGCACGACGAGTTCGACGCCGCAATTTGCGACATCTGCTTCTTTTTTACCTGCGACGAATCGGATGGTTTGGTGGATTTTGTCTGGGTATGCGTGGAAGATTCGGTCGAGCTTGAGCGGGACGACGTGGTTATGTTCCCCCACGAGCTTGATGTCCTTGATTTCGATGGTTTCTCCGACTTGGCTTCCGACGTCAAATCGGATTCCGTGTATATCGCCGGTGAAATCCGGGACTTGGTCGATGGCGATGCGGTGTGTTTTCCATCCTGTGTTGGGGCGAAGTCCGCCGAAGGGTATGATTTGTTTTGGATTGAAGGTTTTGTGAGGTCCGACTGCCAGGTACACATGCATGCCGTGGGCGACTTCGGTTCTCATGGTAACTTCCAGGTGCCTGTACTTTGCGGTTGGCGCCTTCAGCTTGAGCGAGGCGATCCAGGGGTCGTGGGTGTCGAGGACTTTGAATTTCATGATTCCGTCTTCGAACGTTGGTTTTGAGACTTCGTTTGGCGCCCAGGCATCCTCCGTGAAGAATCTTGCGTCAACAGGTGGTGTTTCGTTGATTTCCTCTTGTGTGAAAGGGAAGCTTGGGATTTGGTCCATGATATGGACGTCATAGTAGTAGTAGCCGAGCCTGAAGGCGTTGAATCGCGCATCGGTGCCGGATTTCGAGGTGTAGTAGATTCGTCCGTCCTTGCCGGTGACGAAGGTATCAAAGGACCATTTGCCGCCGAAGTCCTTGTCGCCGATTGCGATATTGATCAGCTTTGGGTTTTCCCCCCTGAGTCCTGCTGTGATTTGTCCCATGCGGTTTTTGATTTGGACGGCGTCTCGGGAGCCGTCCGTGAAGGCGACTTGGACCCCGTTTGCGAGATTATGGGCATGGACGATGGCGTCTTGCCAGGAATTGGCGAAAATCATACTGGTGGTCATAGCAAGCAAGAGAATAGTAAGTTTTTTCATTGGAGTGTCCTATGGGGTGAAAAGTGTATAAATACAAACACTCTAACTTGATTCACGTTTGGATAAATTCAAGGTATTTCATTACATAAGAAGAACGGGTCCTCAACTGAAAGCACAAGGTTTTTTGCGTTGTTTTCTTCCGAAAACACAGAAAAAACAATGCAAGATCAGAGCAAAAAAAAATTGACGATTTCGTACTTAAATGCCATGTGACATGCCCCTTGGGTTCGGCTTTGGGAAAAAACTGCGAACCCTGGGGCTGAAAATCGGAACACTTTTATTGCGATTCCTTGCAAAAGGCCTATGTTTGGGCGATGTTAACACGTTATATGATAACATGAGGTCAACCATAAATCTTGGAGTTGTAAAGAGATGAAGACGATATCGTACAAGAAAGAATGTGTTCTGCCTACCTTTGAATCTTAATTTTGCATTTTTGTTTTTTTGTGGTAGTCTATCATCAAGCTACCAAGAAAGAGGAGAAAACAAAAATGCCCAGGATCCGGTTTTCAGC
>JAGVUR010000072.1 GCA_019136135.1 Verrucomicrobiota bacterium | reverse complement strand
ACGTGACATCCGATCAAGCAACGCACGCGATAGACTGCCGCTCAACCCGGACAAAGCCTCGCCCAAGACAAGGCCAGATTCGTTCCCATACAAAAACGAACTGGCGAAAATCAGGATGAATAACAATCCCTTCACGATAAACCTAAACGACTGCTCATGGCAACGATTTCAATACCTGCTTCACCAACTCCAACGATACGCGAACCATCATGTGACGACGATACTCCCCATCACTATGACCGCCAGCTGATACACGCTCGCTATCTAAGCTGAAATCAAAGTCCCTGGTCATGGATATCGAACGAGAATCTGAACTCGCCAAATTCTTCAATGTGGCAGTCAATGCAAGCCGACCGTCATTCAACATGACCGAGCGCATCTGTACTGGCAAACTCAATTCCTCGCGAGTCAGCTCCACCGAAAAAGAACGCAACGTCAACTCGTAAGCACCAGTTTTTCCCCCGCCTGAAAACTCGCAGCGGTACCCGCCACGCAAAAATGCATCCCGGAGACAGGTCAAAAACTCGGCCGAAAACTTGTTGCCAGTAGCCTTGTTCCCCAATAAAATCAGCTCGCGAAAGCCAAGTTTCTCACCAGTACTGTCAGGCTTCACGTCCAGGCCCAGCTCGTCTAGCAAATCGGGGACGCGAGATATCAGCTCGTCAATGCTCGTCACATCCTTGTCAAGCTCCATCGTGGCACGACGAATAGAAAAGTCCGACATTTTCACCAGCTCGACGCTCATCGAATAGACCCCGCCCCACTTCCGAACCTTGCTGAACAGAAGATAACCCAATTGGGCATGAGACTTCAAGGCCGCCCGCTTCTCTTCGTCATATCGAAGACCATTGCCAGTCTCGTCCAAGCCAAGCTCGCGCATCGTGGAACGAAATCGTCCCCGCTCCATCGTCGCCATCACAGTGCAGGCGCACTGAGTCTCCAACTCAGACCAAATGCGGCTGACTTCCGCCGATTGCAATTTCGCACTGTTGACAGGGCGACAGACGCCGACGGCAATCCCGCCACCGGCACTGACCAAAAATGGCAAAAGCAACAAGCACGCAAGCAATGCAAATCTTTTTGAATTGACAATCATCATCGGACTAGCCCTCGGTTAAAAACAAAATGCCGTGCCCCCGCTTGACCGCAAAGCAAGCCTCGGGAGACACGGCAACATGATCAGTCGCCACATCCCTTGACATGACGACCTCGCACTATCCTGACTTATTCCTGTCCCTGGATGATTGCGGTCATCTTGTCAAACTGAGCCAAAACCTCTTCGTCCTGCTGCGGGAAAACATTGTTCAACGCCAAAATCACAACCAGGTTCGCCAAGAACCCTGGAAGGATCTCATACATATATTTACCCCAAGGTGAGAATTTCCAAGCCAACATAACAATTGTACCTGTAATCATGCCGGCCAAGGCAGATTGCCAGCTCGTCTTGCGGGAATACAGGGCCATCAAGACGACAGGACCAAAGGCAGAACCAAAGCCGCCCCAGGCAAACTGAACAATCTTGAAAATGGTCTGCAAGTCTGCCAAAGCAAGCACCGTGGCAAAGACCATGATCAAAACCACAAATCCACGGTTCGCATTCATCATCTCGCGCTCGCCGGCATTCTTGCGGAAGATCAACTTGTAGCAGTCCTGGGCAAGCGCCGAGGACGCCGAAAGCAACTGCGAGTCAATCGTTGACATGATCGCAGCCATGATTGCCGACAGGAAGATGCCGCCAATCCAAGGATTGCAGGTATCGATGATCATCTTGATATACACGCGCTCATGCTCGCTCGCAGGCAAATCGGGATACATGCCAATGGCAACAACACCAACCCAAACTGCGCAGGCAAGGGAAATAACAACCCAAACCATCGCAATGATCATCGCCTTGCGCAAGGACTTGTGATTGTCAATGCCCATGAAACGAACGATGATGTGAGGCTGGCCAAAGTAACCCAAGCCCCAAACGGCAGCTGAGATGATTGCGAGAAAAGCCTTGAAATTCATCGTCTCGGGGAACAACGACAACGACAAGTTGCGAGCTGCCAAATTCGCCGCGATCGAGCCATCGGCAAGCTTCATCACTGCCAACGTAGGGACGATCACAATCGCGAAGAACATCAAAATCCCTTGAACCAAATCAGTGTAGCAAACAGCCAAGAATCCGCCGCACAACGTGTAAACCAATACAACCAATGCGCCAATCGCTACAGCCAAAACATAATTGATGTTGAACATGGACTCGAACAACTTCCCGGCGGCAACCAAGCCGGAGCCAACGTAAATCGAGAAAAATATCAAGATTACAAGCGCGGAGATCACGCGAAGCAAATTCGTTGGATCCTTGAAGCGCATGCCGAAGAACGTGGACACCGTCATGCTGTCCGTAATTTCCGTATAGACACGAAGACGAGGAGCAACCAGCCACCAGTTGAAGAACGTACCGATCGCCAAGCCAATCGCACACCAAATGTCACCGGAACCAGCAGCATAAATCGATCCAGGCAAACCCATCATCAACCAGCCCGACATGTCACTCGCCTGCGCAGACATCGCGGTGACCCAACTGCCCAAGCCGCGACCGCCTAGCAAGTATTTCTCAACGTCTGACTTGCGATCATAAAAGTAAAAACCAATCCCGAGCATTCCTACCATATACAAGACAAATGATACGATCGTTCCGGCACTAATTTCCATGCTGATTCTAAACTCCCATGTTCCGTTCACTTCGACTTCGATGCCAATTGGCACGAATCACAAAATGTGATTCTATAAAAAGCTTATATTATAATCGTTGACCTATGAAAATCAATGTTGGGATTCCATGAGCCTAGTTACCTCTGCTCGAGTTTTTCGGCAATTTCCCGTCTTGCCTGCCGCCACGGACCGGGCTTTCGCTCGAAGTCATCCAGCTTGGGCGCCAGCTTGTCGCAATACGGACGCGCCTCATCTCCCAGCATATGCAGATAATCGTAGTCCTCGCTGCCATCGCGGATATTGGCGAGGCGGATCGAGGGAAGCGGACCGTCAACGCCAGGATACATGTACTGCCCGTCGCCATTGGTTCCGGCGCAGGACTTGGAAATCTGGAATCCAGGCTGGTACGTGGTCGATTCGTCAAACCTGAAACTGCCAGACCACAGATTCACATGCCAGAACAGGAAACCGTCGGCACGATGCTGGAACGACATCCACCCCAGCACGCGGCCATCCAGGAACGGGAAGTCCAACGGGGCGAAATTCGCATAGGGATAGACGGGCGTACAGGCAGTGTACCACCAGACTTGATGGCCTTTCTTCCGAAGTTCCGCCGAAAGCTCGTCGTCATAGCGGAAGGTATGCGGGCAGAACCAGTCGTTGGCATAGCAATCCTCGCGACTGCGATCGTTCTTCAAGTCCCAATACATGCCGCTTGTGGTCATGAACGGGATTTCGGGATACCGTTTCTTGAGAAACTGGTGCACATCAGAAATGACCTTGTTGTACGTGTCAGGCCGCTCGTCGAAACCATAGAAGTAGGCGTACTTGGTCAAATCGTGTTTGCGAAGCTCCTCGACGTACGGATCCAAGCGCTCCTCAAGCTCCTTGTACAGCTCGGGAGTATAGGCGCTTAACTGCGCATACGCCGTCCACAGACGCTTGTGCTTCGGCTTTGGAACGATGTTCAATACATTGAACGTATTCATGCCGCGATCGCGAGCATAAAGCAAATCCTCAATCTGAGGCATCTCGGTCCGGGATATGTCGTCCGGATTCAAACGATGATCCAGCATGATGTCCCAAGCCTGGCGACGACGTGCGTTCAAATCACCGTCCGGATACGCGTCAAACAACCAGCCGTCCATAATGCAGAACGCTGTGCGATAGCTGAACGTCTCAGGCAACGAAAAATCAAAAACCTTGACCGACAATGGAACCGAAACCAGCTTGCCATCGACCTCCAGCTGAACATCGCCCTTATAGATCCCCGCCTTGGCATCCCTGTCCGCACGGGCAGTCAACCAAATCCCCTGGGTCGAATTCGGCACGACCTCGAAATCACGGGCAGGAAGAAGGGGGTCGGGGAGCCACATCTGATCATCCGGAATGCTCAAAGGATGATAGGCATGTGGACGCCTGCGCAACACATATCCGACTCGCTCCCACTTCAAGGTTCCCTTGAATGCATCCCCGTTAGCATCGCGCAAATCAGGAAGTCGAACCGAAACCTTGCGCAACGATGTGCTTGCCGACGTGGTCAGCAAAATCTGCCCGCTCTCCGCTTCAGCCTTCGCCAGCTCCAACTCGACGCTGCTTGCCGCATCCTCGCCAGGATACGTCATCGGTCCCACATTGACCATCGAGTCCTCGGTCCAAATCCGATACCCTGACTTCACGGTGTTGACGGTCTTGCTAGGCTTCGAGAATACCGGGAAATCCATGGTTCGGGTCAGCTCGCCCTTCGTCGCAACAATCCGCAAGGTCTTCGCCGGCTTGTCAAGGTACACGGGCCAATAGACGTTCGGACTAGTCGTGTCGATGCTCGCCAATTCGCCGCCGTCCTGATCCAGCAACGTTGTATGGCTTGACACTCCGCGATGCAGGAAATTCCATTCGACAAGCAATCCATTCTCGGAAACGGGGCGCAGCGACTGCATCGTGACACGCCCAATATGAACATCAGGATTCTTGCGATAGAGTTCGAACTTGTCAAACCACGCCTTGCCATACGCCGAATGTCGCATCAAGATGAAAAATTGGATTCGCTTGACAGGCTTGTCAGGCCAAAATGCGCCTTGAATTTGCTGCCAGCCATGCGTCCCCTCCTCCCAATTCTCACGTACGGCCCACTTGTGGGTACCGTCCTCATAGTCGATATCGAGGTAGATGCAATAGTCGGTTCCGCTAATAACATTTTCGGCCTTGCTCCAGCCGCTGTACAAAATCGGAGTCTTGTCAGGCTTTTCGTACACGATATTCTGAAGCAATGCAAAAGGACGGGAACCCTTGGCATATTCAGCATATACCGACGTCTTGCCATCCAGGGCATCCGTCGTATCAAAACCGAAACGATCCCGATCTACATGAAATATCCACCCTGGCAAATTACCGTCGGCATCCGGCTCCAAGCTCGGATTGACCAACTCGTTCACCTGACCCAATGCCGCCATCGCGCCTAGTACCAAGGACAATACGCCGATTCGATTCATCGATTGCCTCCATGCTTTCCTATCGTTTTCAATATTTTTGCCTAAAAAGAAGAATTTCGCCTGTTTCTCGCCTTTTTCAAGAAATCTCAGCTTACCCTATGGTTTCTTTAATGCTAAATGCTGAATGATGAATGCTGAATGCTAAATGCTGAATGATGAATGACCCGTCAAACCCCGTCAGACCCGTCAGACCCGCCTGGCGCCATGTTTACGACACCGCTTGAGTACAAGCACCCCGGGTGCCCGTACCTAAAACCGTCTTGCTCCGAAGCAGGGCCATTTTGCCCGCCCACCTGGCTAGGAATGCGCCATGTTTAGCCCCTTGAGCGGCGACATCACTTGAGTACAAGCACCCGGGGTGCCCGTACCTAAAACCGTCTTGTTCCACAGCAGGGCCATTTTGCCCGACCCACCTGGCTAGGAATGCGCCTTGTTTCGCCGCTTTAGCGGCGACATCCCTTGAGTACGAGCACCCCGGGTGTCCGTACCTAAACCCGTCTCGTCCTGAA
>JAGVUR010000114.1 GCA_019136135.1 Verrucomicrobiota bacterium | reverse complement strand
TAAGTAGCAAAGGCCAAGAAATCAAAAATGGGTTTTTGAGAAAAACGGCTTGCGTAAGTACGAAATCAGGCTGAATATGCCTGTTTCTTGAAGCCTATGGGATGACTCTGAATTAATATAGCAAGTATACGAATTCCAGCACGAAAAAACAAGCTCAAGTTGCTTTTTTTCTTTTTTTTCAGGTCATTCCCCGAAAATCGGAAATTGAAATTTTCTTGTTTCATTTGCTCGGATTGCAATAATAGCCGATGGCAGCCCTGTGGAATCGCGCAAAAGGACACCGCCGATTTCCGGGTGGGGAATCGGCGGCGTTGTCAAGAGGGGTGATCAGGCAGGCAAGGTCTTATTCGCCGTACATTTTTTTGTGGGTTTCAGTCCACGCAGTATGCCCGAGGAACTTGGAGTTGTTGCGGATTGCCGGCGGGTTCATCGTTGCCACGTGTCCGTCCATGTATCCGACATTGGCCATCTTGTTGTGGGTGACGCGGATGCGGTCGAGGCAATTGCTCTGGAGCCATTCGTAGTGCGAGTCCATGACCATTGCGTTTTCTGAAGGCGAATCATGCCAATTGGTCTGGGCGTTGATGATTGAGCTGCGGCTTTGCCCATGGGTTGAGGTTGAGACAGAGTAGTCGAATGCGAATTTGTCACGAGGTGCTGTTCTGCCCGAAGATGGGCACATTTGGGCTTTCTTGTCACCGACGTAGGGTGCGATATAGGGTTGGTGGTTGCCCCAGATGTCACCGCCGTCCGAGAGTACGAGAGAGTCGTCATCATAGTAGCGTTGCGCGATCCACCCATGCCAGAGGCTCGGGAAAACGTCATCGCTGTCGGCGAGGTACATTTCGAAGGCGAGGGTGCATTGCTTGAGGTTTGAGACGCAACTTGTGGCTCGCGCCTTGTCACGGGCCTTGGACAATGCCGGCAAGAGCATTGCCGCCAGGATGGCGATAATAGCGATGACAACCAACAACTCAATCAGGGTAAAACAAATCGTCTTTTTCATTGTTCTCTTCCTCTGGTTTTATGTTTTGACGCTACTGGTGGGAAAAACACTTTTGAGGTATCAACTTGATGCAACCGATTTTTTGGGGGGCACAAAATGCATGGAATCCATTATTGAAATGGGTCAGTCTTCTATAGCGCCTTTACAAGGCGCATTGATTTGGGGGGGCATCCTACCCCAAGCTAAAGCATGGGGTTAAGCATGGTTGGGCGCCTACGGCGCAAAGCCTTGCATCTTCTTGTCCTATTCATACGCCCATGCAATCCCCCGCTTTTGACTGGGCATATGTGCATGCAAGTGTATTTACTATAACTTCAATAAAAATTATACAATATATATTTAAATAAAACAAGTTGAGTCGCTTTTTTTTCTTTGACAGGCAAAAGGCATGAGCTTTGCCGGGACAAAAAATCTCGTTATTTTATTGCGGAAATGGGGAATTGGGAATAAACTATGTATAAGCCTAAAAAAAGGAGTTGAAACTGGGTTTTGTATCTAGTTTATTGATTGTCAAATGGTTATAAAATTTGTTCCGTTCGCCATGCTGGTGAATTGAAGTGCATCAGTCTTCTGTTGCGCCTTTACAAGGCACCCGGCATGGGGGCATCCTATCCCCAGGCTAAACCCCGGGGTTAAGCATGGTCGGGCGCCTACGGCGCAAAGTCTTTGTCGCGAACCGGTCGTCCGCAATCCACCCGGGCGGGACACGGACGATAGTTCGGACTTGCCAGAAGGATTTGCATAATGCATTGCGCTGCAAGCGCTTAACGATGCTTAACCCCAGGCTTTTAGCCTGGGGCGGGAAAACCACCCGAAGACCGTGCCTTGTAAAGGCACTACAATCATAAGGCGTCAACTGCTTTTTTTAGGATAAAGTCGGTCATTTTGCCTATTCAATTAAGGAATTGCCAAAGAATCGAAGAGGAGTTTTCATGAAGACGGTTACATTTGGGAAGCATCGGAACTGCATTGAGCTTGAGAGCGGGATATTTCGGATTTTGGTTACGACCGAGGTTGGTCCTCGTGTCATAGGCGGGTTCATCGATGGCAGCGAAAACATCTTCGTGACGTTGCCGAATCGCGCAATGCCCAAGATCGGGACGGGATTCAAGTTGTACGGCGGCCATCGCTTGTGGCATTCTCCCGAGGCGGCGCCTCGCAGCTATGCTCCGGACAATGATCCTGTGGAAGTAATCGAGTTGGATAGGGGAGCGATCGCGTTCAGCAATCCACCGGAGGAGCTGACCGGGATTCAGAAGAGCATCATCATCGAGCCGATTGACGGCAATGGGTTCAAGCTGACTCATCGCCTGGTGAATTGCGGAGTCTGGCCTGTGACGTTGGCGCCCTGGGGCTTGTCGATGATGGCGCCGGGCGGAACCGCAATCATTCCCCAGTATCGCGAGCCCGACGGATATCCGTATGCTCCTGATCGTACCCTTGTGATGTGGGCGTACTCCTCTTTCACGGATCCGAGGCTGTGCATCGGTGACGACTACATCCTGCTGAAACAGGATCCAAGCGCCAAGACGGCGTGCAAGATCGGATTCAATGCCGACGAGGGGTGGATCGGGTATGCCAACAAGGGCGTTGCGCTGATCAAGTACTTCGATGTGTTTGACGGCTACGAGTTCCAGTATCCCGATCGTGGATGCAACGTGGAATCGTATACCTGCGCGGAGTTCTGCGAGATCGAGACGGTTGCCCCGTTGTACGAATTGGCGCCGGACGAGGATTGCGAGCACGTCGAATACTGGCAGGGCTTGAGCGGCTTGCCTGAGATTTCCACGGTTGAGGATGTCGCGGAACACATCGAGCCCTTGCTGATTTGACGGGATTATCGTACTGATGGCTGGCATTCGCGAGAACATCAAGACCTTGTTCAGCCGGAGCGACTTGTTTCGGTTCGGGTTTCTTGTTGCGACGATGCTTGGCGGGACGGTACTTGAGCTTGCGAGTTTGGGTGCCGTTCCGCTGTTTGTGTCGATCTTGTCTGGCGGTGGTGCGGGTCAGTTGAGCTTGCTGGCCAATCGGTTTGGGATTGACGTATCGTCCTTGGGGGCGATATGGTCCGGGGTGTTGTTGGGGGGCTTGTTTTTAATCCGGACGTTGTACTTGGTTGCCTGCTACTGGCTTCAGGAGCGTGTGATGCGCAATCGTCACTTGGCGATTGCGTCCCGCTTGTTTCGTTCGTACATGAATGCTCCGTACGAGTTTCACATCGGCCGGAATGTGAGCGTTGCGATAACGAACGTCAACATCGAGGTCGATCGTGCGGTATACATATTTTTGGATGCTTTTTTGAATGCGGTCCGTTGTTCTGTGATCATACTGTCGATTGTCGTTTTATTGGTTTGGTATGATACGGTGATTTGCTTTGGTTCGTTTTTGGGATTGGCGGTATTTGGCGGTTGCTTCATGATCTTGATGCGTCGCCGGATTGGTGTTTGGGGTTGGCATGCGCATCTATGTCGCGAGGCGGTCGTCAAGGACTTGAGCGAGGGGCTAGGTTCTTTCAAGGACGCCCGGATCTTGGGTCGGGGGAATTATTTTTGCGGTCGTTTGCATCGCCATTTCGAGGACTTGAACAGGAACCTGATGTACTTCAGTTTGTTTCAGCGGAGCTTATGGCCGTTGATGGAGCTGATTACGGTCGTTGTGTTGTTGGTTTCGATGGTCGCGATGCTTGTTTTTCGCGGGTACGACTTGGCGGGAGTCGCTCCGGCGATGGCTCTGCTCGGGGTCAGCCTGGCTCGCATGAAGGGCACGTTGACGGAGTTGATGATCCATTGGGGTACGGTTCGCAACAATGCAGGAGTCATGGAAACGATTTGCGAGGATTTGAGGATCCTGGAGCCGTGGCTGAATCGGTGGTCCGACCATACGGCGAAACCAATGGCGTTTGAGCACGGGATTGACCTGGAGGCAGTGTCGTTCCGCTACGCATCCAGCGAGTCGATGAACTTGACCGACGTCAGTTTGAGGATACCACGTGGCAGTTCGCTGGGATTGGTTGGACCGACGGGATCCGGGAAGACGACGTTGCTGAACATGCTGTTGGGGTTGCTTGAGCCTACCAGTGGGCGGATTCTGGTCGATGGGGTTGACATCCGAGGCAATGAAAGTTCATGGCAGCGTCAAATCGGGTACGTGCCCCAGGACGTGTATCTTTTGGACGACACGTTGCGTGCGAACATCGCGTTTGGGGTCGATGCGGATTCTGTTGACGAGTCGGCTTTGCGGGAGGCCTTGACCGCGTCTTGCCTTGACGAGCTTGTGTCGTCGTTGCCTGAGGGTTTGGACACGGTACTTGGTGAACGCGGCATAAAGTTGTCCGGGGGGCAGCGGCAGCGTGTTGCGATTGCCCGTGCGTTATATGTACGTCCTCAGGTATTGGTCTTTGACGAGGCTACTTCGGCTTTGGACATGACGACCGAGCGCGAGGTTGTCGAGGCGATCGAGCGTTTGCGTGGCGAACATACGATGATCATCGTTGCGCATCGTTTTGCGAGCATTCGCGGCTGTGACAAGATTGCCTACTTGGAGGACGGTCGTGTTGTGGATATCGGGAGTTATGACGAGTTGTTTGGGCGCTTGCCGTCGTTTCGCCAAATGGCGACGAGTGGCAGGAACCAGGCTTTGGATAAGGAGTCGTTAAATAATTAAGTTACCATTTCCGGTTTCTTTTGGCCGCCTTTCCCCTGTCCTGCCAGTCGCGTATGCGCATACGCTTTTTCCAGGGCAGGGGAAAAACAGCTCAAAACAATTCCGGAACTGTTGCCTTAATTTTTTAACGACTCCTAAGTGAATTGGCAGGTGATAAGAAATGGGTTCGACGAGTGAGTTGACGCCGGCGATGCGTCAGTACATGCAAACCAAGCAGGGGTTGCCAGCTGACACGATTTTGATGTTCAGGATGGGCGATTTCTACGAGTTGTTTTTCGAGGATGCGAAGATCGCGTCTCCGTTGATGGATGTCGTGTTGACGTCTCGCGGCGGGGTTCCGATGTGCGGCGTGCCTTATCATGCCATAAAGACGTACGTATCGCGTGTTCTTGAAGGCGGGAAGAAGGTTGCGATTGCGGAGCAGATGGAGGATCCGAAGACTGCGAAGGGCTTGGTGAAGCGAGACATCATCCAGGTGATCACGCCAGGGACGGTCTTGGAGGACGACCTGCTCCAATCGAACAAGAGCAATTTCCTTGTTTCGTTGTATCCCCAGAAGGACCGCTTCGGCTTGTCGCTGTTGGATTTGAGCACGGGTGATTTTCGTGTTACGGAGGTACGCGGGGAAAATGCATTGGAGACCGAGTTGAATCGGATTCAGCCTTCGGAGTGCCTGGTTCCATCGAGTTTCATGTCCAGTATTCGCGACGGGAGTTTGGCGGAGCTGCCCCGTTCGATTACATGGACGGAGGGCGAGGATTGGACTTTCGACTATCAAGTAGCTCGGGACGTGTTGTGTCGCCATTTCGATGTTGCGTCCTTGGACGGCTTTGGTTGTCGCGGGATGGACTTGGCGATATCCGCTGGCGGCGCGATCTTGCATTATGCGTGCAACAACCTCCGTCGCGATGCGTCGCACATCACGTCGCTGAGTTTCTATCAGACTGACGATTGCCTGGTGATCGACAGGATCAGCCAGAGGAACCTGGAGCTGGTCGAGCCGATTTTTGCCGACGGGAAGGGCAATACGCTTGTCTCTGTTCTAGACAAGACGGAGACCCCCATGGGCACTAGGATGCTTAGGGAGTG
The DNA here is from genome assembly GCA_019136135.1 of Verrucomicrobiota bacterium. GTDB lineage: Bacteria > Verrucomicrobiota > Lentisphaeria > Oligosphaerales > Oligosphaeraceae > UBA1407. Next base: position 21,916 of record JAGVUR010000114.1, on the reverse strand, counting down.
GATCTTGCGTCCTTTGCGTTCAAAGGCTGAGATCGACGCCCGTTTGGATGCGGTAGAGGATTTGATATCGAATCCGATGATGCTTGCGGAGTTGCGCGAATTGCTTCGGGCGGTCCGTGATTTGGAGCGTGTGGTGACGAGGATGAATTTGGGGAGCGGGAATGCCCGTGACATGTTGGTCTTGTCTCGTGGATTGTCGGAGTTTCCCGGGATACGATCTGTTTTGAGTGGTTCCCAATCGCGTTTGTTGAGCGAGTTGCGTGAACGGATCGAGGAGTTGCCTGATTTGACGGAGTTGATTTCTGGCGCGATTGTCGAGGAGCCGCCGATTGCGATCAAGGACGGCGGGATCTTCCGCGATGGCTACAATGACCAGTTGGATGCGTACCGGAAGGCGGCGACGGAAGGGAAGGACTGGATTGCCAACTACCAGGCGAGCGAAATCGAACGCACGGGAATCAAGAGCCTGAAGGTTCGTTTCAACAAGGTGTTCGGATACTTCATCGAAGTGACGAAGGCAAATCTTGACATGGTGCCGCCGGAATACCTGCGGAAACAGACGATCGTCAACGGGGAACGGTTCATTACCCCCGAATTGAAGGAAATCGAGGACAAGGTGCTGGGTTCCGACGAGAAGGCGAAGGCGTTGGAGTACGAATTGTTCCAGGAGTTGCGCGGAACGGTGTGCCAGCGGACCGTGTCGATCCAGGGAAGCGCCCGTGCCTTGGCGGCGGTCGATTGCCTGGCGTCGCTGGCGGAAGTGTCCTGCGCTAGGCAGTATGTGCGTCCAGAGATTGTGGAGGAGCCGGTGCTGACGATCCGCGATGGTCGCCATCCGGTGCTCGATGCGCGGATGGTTGACGAGCCATTTGTGCCGAACGACGTCAACCTGGACGCTCGCCAAGCTCAATTGGCGCTGATTACAGGCCCGAACATGGCGGGAAAATCCACGTACATACGGCAAGTCGCCTTGTTGGCGATCATGGCGCAAATGGGCAGCTTCATCCCCGCAAGCTATGCCAAGATAGGGCTGACGGACAGGGTCTTCACGCGAGTCGGGGCGGCAGATGACATTTCACGAGGGCAGAGTACCTTTATGGTTGAGATGGTCGAGACGGCAAATATCCTGAACAATGCGACGCCGTCAAGCCTGATCATCCTGGACGAGATTGGTCGCGGGACGAGTACGTTTGACGGATTGTCCTTGGCATGGGCCGTGGCGGAGCATTTGCATGACACGCCATCGGTCAAGGCGAGGACGCTGTTTGCGACCCACTATCACGAGCTGACTGACTTGGCGGTGACGAAGTCGGGCGTCAGGAACTACAACGTGTTGGTCAAGGAGCAGGGCGAGAAGATTACGTTTGTACGGAAGATTGTGCCTGGCTGCGCGGACAAGAGCTATGGGATCCACGTTGCTCGTTTGGCGGGATTGCCACGGAGCATCATCCGTCGCGCCAGCGAGGTCTTGGCGAACCTTGAGAGCAATGAATTGGATGTAGAGGGCATGCCGAAGTTGGCATTGCCGAGGCGTCGGAAGAAGGCGGAGGACGATCCGAATCAATTGACGTTGTTTTGAGTAGCAGCAGAACAATTCATGGGGTGTACGATGAAGATCATCAACTTTGGTTCATTGAATGTCGACTACGTTTATCACTTGTCGCACATAGTATTGCCCGGCGAGACGTTGGCAAGCAGTTCGATGCAGGTCAATCCTGGCGGGAAGGGTGCGAACCAGTCTGTGGCGATGATCCGAGCCGGTGCGACGGTATGGCATGCGGGGCAGTTGGGCACCGATACGGAATGGATGCGCGACCGCTTGCAAAAGGAAGGCATTGACGTGCGTCACATCAAGGTTTCCGGAAGCGTTCGCGGCGGTCATGCGATCATTCAGGTTGACGAAACGGGCCAGAACAGCATCGTGTTGTACGGCGGTGCCAATATCACTATCGAGCCGGAGCGGATCCACGAGGTGCTTGCGGATGCCAAGGCCGGCGATTGGCTGGTGCTGCAGAACGAAATCAACTTGACGTCGGAATTGCTGAAGGCCGGCAAGGCGGTGGGAATGAAGGTGTGCTTCAATCCAGCGCCATTTGCCCCCGAGGTGTTCGACTATCCACTGGATTGCGTCGACCTGTTCATCCTCAATGAACACGAGGCGGCTGGGCTGGCGAAGCGCCCCATCGATACGGCGCCGGAAATCCTTCTGGACGAACTGGCGGAAACTTATCCTGAGGCGATGATTTGCCTGACGCTTGGCGCTGATGGCTCGTTGCTGTGGTCTGCCGAATCCGGCGTGTTGCGCCAATTTGCGTATTCTGTGACTGCCGTTGACACGACGGCTGCGGGCGATACGTTTACGGGGTACTTCCTGGCTGAATTGACTCGCGGCTCGGAGATGAAGACCGCGCTTGACGTGGCGAGCCGGGCGGCATCCATCGCGGTGACCCGTGCGGGCGCCATGGATTCAATCCCGTTCCGGAAGGAATTGAGTTGACCGAAAGACAACCAGAAAACCTCGCTTCCATTAATCAAATTAATCAGGCAAATTTGCCCTGGTGCAGACCAAGACGGGTTCAGGACGGGCACCCGGGGTGCTCGTACTCAAGCGGAGTCGCCGCTAAAGCGGCTAAACAAAACAAAGCCCAGCCAGACCGGTCGCCCAGATTTGCACTGTTGCAGATCATGACGGGTTCAGGTACGGGCACCCGGGGTGCTCGTACTCAGGCGATGTCGCCAAAAATCTCCATGGGAATCATTGTTGTCATGTCGTCAGCATTTTTTTAGGTTGAATGCAAGCTCGGCATCCTGTCAGATTTTTCGTCTTGTTTGAAATAGGCTGAAATTCCTATACATTATTGTTTATCGTTTTTTTGTTTCAAAGTCATGTATGGTCAATGAAGCAGAAGGGTTGCGACTATGTATTGGTACTATAAATACCCGTTGCTATTGATACTGTTCTTGGTATTGTTTGGCTTGGGCTATTTGGGATTCCGTTCTTGGTTTCCGCCTTCGGATAATGATTCCGGCACTGAGGTTGTAGAAGTCTCAGGCGATCCGATTGCGCCTGTTTCCGGGACTGAAGCGCCTGTGATCGCCGAGGCAAAGACTGGGAAGATTGTTTCCGAGGAGACACCGGTTGCACCAGTGCCGCCCCTGGCGCCTTCTGCAGGCGATGCGGAATCTGAGACTGGGGAACCTGCGCCTGTCGTGATCCCTCCCGAGGCTGCTCCTGTTGACTTGGGCGAGAGCGCGCCTTTTGCGGAATTGCTTGCCTTGGCGCAAAAGCAATTTGATTCGGGGTCGCTGGTTGCGTCCCGTGAATTGGTTTGGCGTGCATTGCAGCTGGACGATGTGGTTGAGTATGGCAAGGCGTGGCGTCGAGGGGTGGAGCTGCTGAACAAGATCAATCGCGTGCTGATGAATACCGCAGCTCCCTGTGCGGGAAAAGTTCGTTATGTCATCCAGCCAGGAGACAGCTTGAACAGAATCGCCAGGAAAAAGGGGACGACCATGATGGCTTTGCAACGGGTGAACGAATTGTCCAAGACCAGTTCGACCATACATCCCGGAGACAGCCTGCTGTACTTCGAAGGAACCTGGTCGATCAAGGTCTCGAAATCCCAATTTTGCTTAAGCTTGTACTTCAACGACAAGCTGTTTCGCGTGTACGAGGTCGGCGTAGGCCGTCAGGATCGCACCCCGGCAGGGACTTTTGAGATTTCGACGAAGAGCATACGTCCTTCATGGTCTCCACCTGGTCGAGAACCCTTGCCCTACGGCCATCCTGAGAACATCATCGGGACTCGCTGGCTTGGCTTAAGGGCGATTGAGGGGACTGACACGAGCATCAAGGGGTACGGGATACACGGGACCATTGAACCCGAGAGCGTCGGGACGCCTTCGTCTGCGGGGTGCATACGCCTGCGCAACGAGGAAGTTGAGGAGTTGTTTGATTTCATACCTGAGCCATCGCAGGCCAAGGTACGAGTAACTATAGTTGAATGAAGCCAAAGAGTACTAAAATAAGGAAGATCATACTATGCCATCCATGTTTGAATTTGAGCAGCCCCTGGACGATTTGAAAGAGAGGATAGCCACCTTGCGTCAATTCGGCAAGAAACACGACCTGGATTTGACATTCGGGCTGTCGGAATTGAACAGCGTATTTCCGAAGTTGAAGCGGAAGTTTTTCGATTCGTTGACTCCTTGGGAGAATGTCCAGTTGGCCCGTCATCCGCAGCGTCCGTATCCCCAAGACTACTTTGGGTTGATCTTCGAGGATTTCATGGAACTGCATGGGGATCGTCGTTTCGCTGACGATCGTACATTGGTCGGCGGATTTGCCCGGTTGGATCGTCAGCCCGTCCTGGTCCTGGGAACCAGAAAGGGACGCAATATCGAGGAAAACATAGAACGGAATTTCGGGAGCGCCCTGCCGGAAGGGTACCGGAAGGCTTTGAGATTGATGAAATTGGCGGACAAGGCGGGTCGTCCAATCATTACGTTTATCGACACGCCTGGCGCATTTCCCGGGATTGGCGCCGAGGAACGTCACATCGGCGAGGCGATTGCAGTGAATTTGCGCGAGATGTTCCGCTTGACCGTGCCTGTGATTTGCGTTGTGACAGGCGAAGGCGGCAGTGGCGGCGCATTGGGAATCGCCTGCGGGAATCGTGTCTTGATGCAGGAATACTCCTACTATTCCGTGATTACCCCGGAGGGATGCGCGGCGATCCTGTGGCGTACCAGCGAGGCTGTGGCACAGGCGGCGGAAGCGCTGCACTTGACACCGAAGGACTTGATGACCCTGGGCGTCGCCGACGAGATCGTGAAGGAACCTACCGGCGGCGCGCACCAAGCGCCAAAGGAAGCGGCACAGTTGCTGAAGAGGGCGATTGCCAAGCACTTGGCGGAATTGAAAACGATGTCCGGAGAAGAATTGAAGGCGGACAGGTACGAGCGCTTCAGAAAACTGGGGTCATTCGTCGAATAAATCCAGACAAAACTTTGGCATGTGACGTGAACCAAATGAATTCATTTGTGATTGAACCCGCGACCCCGGATGACGTGGAGTCTATAGCGGCATTGCTGGCGCCCAATGTCATCAAGCAATCGGTATTGCCTCGAAGCTCATCTGACATACTTGAGCATATAGGCAATTTCCGGGTTGCCCGTGTTGGCGATCGCTTGGCTGGCTGCGTTGCCTTGCGTGATTTTGGGGGAGGTCTGTTTGAAGTTCGTTCATTGGTCGTCGAGGATGACTATTCCGGCTGTGGCTTGGGGAGTGCGTTGGTGAAGAATGTTTTGTCATTGGCGGTAGAGCGTGGCGGGATTGAGGTCTTCACGTTGACGATTCGCCCGCGTTTGTTTACGCGGCTGGGATTTGAAGAAGTTCCGATGGAGAGTTTTCATCGTGACGACAAGTATCACGAGAAGATTTGGAGCGACTGCCGTCTTTGTCCCAAAATCGATTGTTGCGACGAGATAGCGCTTCGGATACGGGTTGGCTGATTTCTTTAGGCGTTTCGTTTCCTTGGATAACCTTGATTTTCGCTCAAGTTGGATTACATTAAAAACTTGGCTTTTCAACGGAAAATTCCCGTTTTCGGTTAGGGAATATGGTTGGAAGCGAACTGTGGCAGCGATCATATCAAGGAGCATTCATGCCTAAGCGCGACGACATCAAGAAGATAATGATAATCGGTTCTGGTCCGATCATTATCGGCCAGGCCTGTGAGTTCGACTATAGTGGGACTCAGGCGTGCAAGGCGCTTCGCAGCCTGGGGTATGAAATTGTCCTTGTCAATTCCAACCCTGCCACGATCATGACGGATCCCGGCACGGCAGACGTGACCTATCTCGAGCCGCTCAATGTGGAACGGATGGAGGAGATCATCGACAAGGAGCGCCCGGACGCGTTGCTTCCCAACCTGGGTGGTCAATCCGCCTTGAATCTCGCCAGTCAATTGTCCTTCAAGGGCATTCTTCAGAAGTACAATGTCCAGCTGATCGGCGTTCAGATCGATGCGATCGAGCGTGGCGAGGACAGGACTGCCTTCAAGAATACGATGAACCGCCTTGGGATTGAGATGGCTCGCAGCGAGACCGTGAACACGGTTGAGGATGCCGAGGCTGTCGCGAAGTCAATCGGCTTCCCTGTGGTCGTACGGCCCGCATACACGATGGGTGGCACGGGAGGCGGATTCTGCTACAATATCGAGGAGTTGCGCACGGTTGCAAGCCGTGGCTTGCAGGCGAGCCTGGTGCATCAGGTCCTGATCGAGGAATCCCTGAAGGGCTGGGAAGAATTGGAGCTGGAAGTGGTTCGCGACAGCAAGGGGCAGATGATCACCGTGTGCTTCATCGAGAACGTTGATCCCGTCGGTGTCCACACCGGGGACTCGTTCTGCACGGCGCCGATGCTGACGATCAGCAAGGAAGTTCAGAGGCGACTTCAGGATCAGGCTCACAGGATAGTGGAAAGCATCGGGGTCATCGGAGGCACCAACGTCCAATTTGCACACAATCCGGTCGATGGCAGGATTTGCGTCATCGAGATCAATCCTCGGACGAGCCGTTCCTCGGCGCTGGCATCCAAGGCGACGGGCTTCCCGATTGCCTACGTGTCCGCGCTGTTGGCGACTGGCATTACGCTCGATGAATTGCCCTACTGGCGTGACGGCAGCCTTGACAAGTACACGCCCTGTGGCGACTATGTAGTGGTCAAGTTCGCTCGTTGGGCTTTCGAGAAGTTCAAGGGCGTCGAAGATATCCTCGGTACTCAGATGCGCGCCGTCGGCGAAGTGATGAGCATCGGCAAAACCTACAAGGAAGCGTTTTTGAAGGCGATGCGCTCGTTGGAAAATGGTCAGCCCGGGTTGGGGTTTGCCAAGAATTTCAACAGTTTGCCCTTGTCTGAGTTGATGGATTTGCTGAACAATGCGACAAGCCAGCGGCAATTCATCATGTACGAGGCCTTGCGCAAGGGCGCCACGATTGACGAGCTTCACAAGAAGACGAGCATCAAGCGTTGGTTCCTGGAGCAGATGAAGGAATTGGTCGATCTCGAGAATCGCATTTTGGAGTATCGGGAGCACGTGTTGCCTGACGAGTTGATGATCGAGGCGAAGCGCGATGGATTCAGCGACATGTATCTGGCGCGTTTGCTGAAGACACCCGAGGCTGTCATTCGCCATCAGCGCTTGTCCTTGGGCATCGTCCAGCATTGGGATTCGATTCCTGTCAGCGGAGTGGAGGATGCGTGCTACTATTATTCCACTTATAATGGTGAAGACAAGATCGAGGTTTCGGACAATCCGAAGAAGGTGATGGTCCTGGGCGGCGGCCCCAATCGGATCGGCCAGGGAATCGAGTTCGACTACTGCTGTGTCCATGCCGCACTGGCGCTGAGGGACATGGGCTATGAGACCATCATGGTCAACTGCAATCCTGAAACCGTCTCAACAGACTACGATACTTCCGACAGGCTCTATTTCGAGCCGTTGACGCTGGAAGACGTGCTCAGCATCTACGAAAAGGAAAAGCCGATGGGCGTCATCGTCCAGTTCGGCGGTCAAACCCCGCTGAACCTGGCGGACAACCTGGAACGAAACGGCGTCAAGATCTTGGGCACGACGCCTGCGACGATCAACATGGCCGAAGACCGTGACCTGTTCCGTCAAATGATGGAAAAACTTGGGATTCCGATGCCGCAGGCGGGCATGGCAAGCAACCTGAAGGAAGCGCATGCGATTGCAGACAGGCTCGGATATCCGCTGATGGTCAGGCCATCCTTCGTCTTGGGTGGACGCGGAATGGAAGTCGTCAGAGATGACGACATGCTGACGCAATACATGGAAGCAGCTGTTGACGTGACCCCCGAAAGACCGATCCTCATTGACAAATTCCTTGAAAACGCCATCGAGGCCGAGGCTGACGCCATGGCAGACGGCTTGGACGCCTTCGTTCCCTCCGTCATGGAGCAGATCGAGCTGGCGGGCATCCACTCGGGCGATTCCGCCTGCGTCATCCCGCCAATCTCCATTCCTGCCAAGCATATCGAGACGATTCGCGACTACACCGCCAGGATCGCACGGGAGATGCACGTTGTCGGATTGATGAACATTCAATATGCTATTTGCGACGATGTCGTCTATGTATTGGAAGCGAATCCGCGGGCTTCCCGAACGGTTCCGTTGGTGTCCAAGGTATGCGGGATTTCGATGGCGCGTGTTGCCACTCAGCTGATGATGGGCAAGCACTTGAAGGATATGTCGTTATCGACGAAGCATATCTCGCACTACGGCGTCAAGGAATCCGTGTTTCCGTTCCCGATGTTGCCTGAAGTCGATCCCGTCTTGGGACCCGAGATGCGTTCGACCGGTGAGGTCCTTGGTTTGGCTCCATCGTTCGGTCTTGCGTTCTACAAGTCTCAGGAAGCGGTGACTCCGTTGCCGAGCAAGGGGACTGTGTTGATTACGGTTAATCCCCAGGATCGCCAGGGTGCGCTTGAGGCGGCTCGTAATTTTGTGTCCCTTGGATTTTCGATTCTTGCCACCAGCGGGACATGTGCATTCCTTCAATCCCACGGGGTCGAGGCGAAGGAGATTGCGAAGTTGGGCGAAGGACGTCCGAACATCGTCGACGTCATCAAGAATGGCGAGATTCAGCTTGTGGTCAATACTCCGATTGGCAAGGCGAGCGTAGTTGACGATTCGTACATCCGCAAGAATGCGATTCGCCAAGGGATCCCGTACATCACGACGATTGCGGCGGCGAAGGCGGCGGCAAGCGGGATCGCCGAATACCAGAAGGGGGACGGCGGCGTCAAATCCCTCCAGGAGTATCATCGGGATATCCAGTGACAAGTTTTTTTAGTTAATTTGATATAAACAACGTAAGGAACAGAATCGATGTCTAGTACGATGCATGACTTCCAGGTAGAGCGCGACCGCTATGTTGTGGGCGTCGCCAGCGACCACGGTGGATTGGAATTGAAGGCGGCGCTGGTCGCATGGCTTGAGGAACGCGGTCACAAGGTCGTTGACCTGGGACCGTACAAGTTGGCTCCGGAGGACGACTACACGGACTTTGCAGTCGCCCTGTCCAAGGCGTTCCTGCGCGATGAAATCGAGTGCGGCGTTTTGATTTGCCGTAGCGGCATCGGGATGTCGATCGCCGCGAACCGTTTCCATGGCATCAGGGCCGCCTTGGCGCTGACTCCCGAACGGGCAAGGAAATCCCGCGACCACAACAACTCGAATGTGCTGGTCTCCGGTGGCGACGGCATGTCAAACAAGGACTTCCTCGCCGTTGTCGAAGCATGGCTTTCGACACCGTACAGCCAGGCGGAAAGGCATACTCGTCGCCTTGTCAAGGCCGATGTGCTGACCTATGACGATACTGCGGCGCTCCGCAATGCCGACCGGGAAATCTACGATATCATCCATCGCGAATGCGCTCGAGAAGAGCGCGGCCTCGAGTTGATCGCTTCCGAAAACTTCGCCTCTCCCGCAGTCCGTGCCGCCTGCGGATCGATTTTGACGAATAAGTACGCCGAAGGATATCCCGGAAGACGCTACTACAGCGGATGCGTTCACGTTGACGAGGTCGAGCAGTTGGCGATCGACCGTGCCTGCGAGCTGTTCGGTGCAGAAGCCGCCAACGTCCAGCCCCATTCCGGCAGCCAGGCAAACATGGGCGCCTACTACGCAATCCTGGAACCCGGCGATACCGTCCTGGGCATGAGCCTGGACCATGGCGGACACCTGACCCATGGACACAAGGTCAACTTCTCGGGACGAACCTACAATTTCGTCGGCTATGGAGTTGATCCGAAAACCGAATTCCTGGATTACGACGAAATCGAGAGGATGGCGATGGAATGCAAGCCGAAGCTATTGCTTGCCGGCGCCAGCGCCTATCCCAGGATCATCGATTTCCCGCGCATGCGTGCGATTGCAGACAAGGTCGGCGCGTACTTCATGGTTGACATGGCCCACATCGCGGGATTGGTTGCCGCAGGCGTTCATCCCAGCCCGGTTCCGTATTGCGATATCGTGACGACCACGACGCACAAGACCCTCAGGGGACCTCGTGGCGGTTTGATCCTTGCCAAGGCGGACCTGATCAAGAAGATCAATTCGCAGGTCTTCCCCGGTATCCAAGGCGGTCCCTTGATGCACATCATCGCCGGCAAGGCAGTCTGCTTCAAGGAAGCGATGTGCGACGACTTCAAGACCTATCAAAAGCAGATCAAGCTGAATGCGGCGCACCTGGCAAATGCATTGGCAGAACGCGGCTTCAGAATCGTGTCCGGCGGGACTGACAACCACCTGATGCTGGTTGACCTCAGGCCAAAAGGCGTCAGCGGAAAGGATGCCGCAACGGCGCTTGACCAGGCGGACATTACAGTAAACATGAACTTGATTCCGTTTGATCCAGCCAAGCCGACCGTCACAAGCGGCCTCCGGGTCGGTACTCCGGCAGTCACCACAAGAGGACTTAAGGAAACCGAAATGGTCACGATCGCCGATTTTATCACCAGGGTGGTGGAGCACATCGACAATGCGGGCGTGATCGCCCAGGTCAAGGCTGAAGTGAACGAATTGACAAAGCGCTTCCCGATGCCTCGGTTCAAGGCTTGAGGCAACAAGGGGAGGCTTGAGGGGGACTACAGATGAAAAGACCTATTTCCGTTCTTGTTCCGCAGGATAATGAGATTGATGCGACTCCTACCTACCTGTTCGACTACGCGTCCTTGTATCGCGAGGATGCCCGTCGCGCCGGTTTGTCGTGGTTTCGCGAAGCCCGCTATGGGCTAGGGGTTCATTTTGGCTTGTACTCCTTGATCGGGCGCGGCGAGCGTGTTTTGTCCGAGGGCGGCTTGACGGAATCCGAGTATCGTGCGTTGACGGATTTGTTCACCTGCGCACGGTTTGATGCGCTGGAGTTGGTAGAATTCGCTATTGCCAGCGGGATGCGCTACATACGCTTCACGGCTCGTGGCGAGGATGGGTTTTCATTGTTCAATACGAGTCGTTCACCATTCAACAGCGCTGCCTCGAAGGCCCGTCGCGACTTGCTTGGCGAATTGGCGTCGGCATGCGAGTACCATGGAATTGGGTTGTGCGTTCAGTATTCTCTTGGCACGGACATGGTTCACGCACAGGGTCCCCGTCCTGGTCGCGACTTGACAATTGCCGACTTGGAGCGGTACCGTGAGTTCGTGTATGGTCAATTGGAGGAATTGCTGACTCAATACGGTTCGTTGGCTGCGATTTGCCTTGATGGCGCCGATCAGGTTGGTTCTCATGCCTTGTCCAAGCATTTCGAATCGGAGAATGTGATTCGCTATATCCACCACATACAGCCTCAGGTTCTTGTATCGTTGGGGCAGGGTCTCGTAGGGAGCGAGGATTTCCTCTGTTGCGGCGAGGATGCGCCTGCGGAGGATGCGCCTGAATTGGAGCGTGGGTGGATCCATCGAAAGACCGGCAAGACCTTGGAATATCGGGTCAGCATGAGCGGCAAGGCATGGGGGTATCATGTTGAATCAGCTGGAAAGCATCTTCGCGAGGACAGGGTGTGGTCGCAATTGGCGAAGGTCTGCAAGGCGGATGGGAACTTGCTTGTAGGCACGGCGTTGATGCCTGACGGATCCCTGGACTACGAAGACGTGACAACGTTGGTCGATGTTGGAAAGCGCATCGAGGACAATGGGTTCCCGCGATGAGGATGTAATTAAATCTGCTCGTTCAGTTGGCAATCGGGACAAGTCGGAGTATATTAAGCACTTCACGAAAAATAACGATTATTTCAGATAATCCACGAGATCATAAGAGGAACGACGATGGCAACCAGTACATTTAGAAACAAGAATGAAGTTCGCCCCAAGAAGAAAGGCGCGGAGAAGCGCAGGCGCGTCAAGGTTCAGAAGGCACGCTTGGTCAAGATGGGCATGAGCGAAGAAGCCGTTGAGAAGCTTCAGAGCGATCAGTTGCGCGCTTTGTTGAGGCGTCCACTGGAAACGCAGAAGATGATCGCGTCAGCCAAGGTCGTTGCCGAATAAGTTTACAGACAACGAAGACGGATGTACGAAATATCATTTTTCCGCTTCCGTTCACGACATCGGTAAGACGTCCGCGGGTTTGCAAATATAGCGCGCGGACGTTTTTTTTAGCGTAGGCAACTCGTTGTAGCGAGGTTGTCACCGGAAGTCATTTCAGGATGGAAAGAATCACGAGATGAAAAGCGATCGAGAGCGCGTAGTCATAACTGGAGTTGGCCTGACGGCCCCGAACGGGAATTCGTTGAGTGAGTTCAGGTCGAATTTGCTGAATGGGGTATCGGGCGTTGTTCCGTATTCTGTTCGGTACTTTGGTGAAACCATAGCTGGCTTGTGCAATTTTGAAGCCACGCGATATCAGAAGCGCAAGGAATTGCGGGTAGGCACTCATGCCGGCTCGATATCGATCTATTGCGTCAACGAGGCGATTGCCGATGCGGGTTTGCAGTTGGATCAAGACTACGCCCGGAATCGTGTCGGCGTTTTCATTGGCATTACCGAGCACGGTAATGTCGAGACCGAAAACGAGATCTACGAGTTGAGCAAGTACGACTACCAGACGAAGTACTGGTCTCACTACCACAATCCCCGGACCGTCGCCAACAATCCCGCAGGTGAAGTGACTCTGAATCTGTCCTTGACCGGGCCGCATTTCACGTTGGGTGCGGCTTGCGCCGCCGGGAACCTTGGCATAGTGACCGGTGTCCAGCAAGTTCTTCTCGGCGAAGTTGACGTTGCCTTTGCAGGAGGCGTCAGCGAAAGTCCGCAGACCTTCGGGATCTTTGCGGCATTTGCCAGCCAGACTGCGTTGGCGTCCCACGAGGATCCCGCAAAGGCGTCGCGTCCCTTCGATATGGCGCGAAACGGAATCGTCGTTTCGGAGGGCGGCGCAATCGTCGTGCTTGAACGATTGGATAAAGCCAAGGCGCGAGGTGCAAAAATCTACGGCGAAATCGCGGGATGGTGCTACAATTCGGATGCCAGCGACATGGTGCTCCCAAATCCGGAACGCCAGGCGGAATGCATGAAAATTGCAATCCAAAGAGCCGAGATGACTCCGCGTGACATCGATCTGATCAATACCCATGCGACGGGTACCCCGATGGGAGACGTCAGGGAATGCCAGGCGATCGCGGCAGTCTTCGACCAGACTTGCGACCATACCTTCGTCAATAATACGAAAAGTTTCATAGGGCACTGCATGGGAGCCGCAGGAGCCTTGGAACTCGTGGGAAATCTGCCTGCCTTCGATGATGGCATCGTCCATCCGACAATTAACGTCGACGAGCTGGATCCTCGATGCGAATTGCCAGGGCTCGTGCTTAATCAGCCGAGGGAAGCAGGAAAGATCAATGCGATTCTCAACAATTCATTTGGAATGATGGGAATCAATTGCGTCCTTATTGTCAAGCGATTTGAAGCGTAATTCTTGCGTTGACATAGTGGACGTTTCAAAAAATGATTGTACGTTAATAGAAAGAGAAAAGGAGAACGCAAACGATGACACGCAAAGAAATCTTCGATGCCTTGATCGAAATCGTCACCGAAATCAATCCCGATGAAGACTGGTCAACCCTTACGGCCGATGAAAGCCTCAGGGGAAAACTCGAATCCATGGATTTCTTGGATGTGGTGATGGAAATCAGGAAGCGCTACGGAATCGAAGTCCCGGAAGCCGATTACGGAAAACTCGGAACAATGAACAGCTGTGTCGATTATCTGTTCCCGAAATTGTCCGTCAAGTGACTGCAGGTTTTCAAATAAGTTTTTACAACCCCCTGAACCCAATGCTGAAAGGAGGCATCTGATGTCTGAAGACAATGTGAATGTTCCGCCGACAAATCATATCAAGGTGCTGGGAGGACAGGGGTGGGTCGGTCTTGTGGATCAAATGGGTACCGAGACAAGCATCGTCAATGCCGCCAGAGTCTCCTTTGGCAAGATTCGTACGCAAATGGACAAGCGTGACGCGGCTTTAGTCAAGTACCTGATTGCCAATCACCATACCAGCCCGCTGGAGCACGTGGTCTTTACGTTCCTTGTCCACTGCCCGATGTTCATTCGCTCCCAGTGGCATCGCCATCGTACCTGGAGCTACAACGAAATCTCGCGCAGATACACCGATGTCGATATTGAATTCTACGTGCCTCCGATGTTGCGCGAACAGGCTGCAAGCGATCGGCAAGCCTCACGGGAAGCCGTCAACTTGGACCAGGCCGCCTGCAAGGAACTGATCCGCAAACACCACGAAGAGGCATTTGCGCTCTACGAAGACTTGCTGGCGCGAGGCGTCTGCCGCGAACAGGCGCGAGGCGTCCTCCCGCAAAACATGATGACGACGTTCTGGGCAACAGTCGATCTCAACAACCTGCTTAAGTTCATCGATCTCCGCGACAGCGAACACGCCCAATGGGAGATCCGCGAATATGCGATTGCCATCAGGAAGCTGATCCAACCTTCATTCCCCCACGTTGCCGAAATCAAAGGCTGGGATTGACCCGATCGAACAAACAAAACTTGAAAGCCCTCCAGGAATCGATCCCGGAGGGCTTTTTTAGTTGTTTTGGTCTCAAGTACGAGCACCCGGGGTGCCCGTACTTGAGAATGTCATTAGTTTTTTGACGCGGAATCGCGGGTTTTGGATTAATTTTTGTTTGGGATTGGGAGGAATGTCCCTGCCTGGATACGGCGTGTTGGATCGTCGTTGTCAAAGGCGAGTTTTCCGTTGACGAAGACGTATTTGACTCCCTTTGCCCTGGAGTGGGGATTTGCGAAATCAAAGTCGCATGTGTAGGCATCAGGCTCGAAGAGAACCATGTCCGCGAAATTGCCTGGGATCAGTGCGCCACGTTTTTTGATGTTGAAGATTTCGGCAGTGAGGGATGTCATTCTTCTGATCACTTCTTCGTCTGGCGCGAATTGCCTTGCGATCTGGAAGAATCGCGGGAATGTTCCGAATGCCCTTGGGTGCGCTCTTCCTGCGGAATAGTCGAAAGCGACGCAGGAAGCGTCGGATCCCGCGACGACCCAAGGTGTTGCGAGGAAGCGCCTCATGTTGTCCTCTGACATTTTTCCATAGGCGGCGCTTGGCGAGGCTTCCGAAAGGAGCTTGACCGTCGCTTGCCCAGGCGTCATGTTCAGTTTTTGGGCTATTTCATAGAGTGTCAGACCACAGAATTGCTTGTGCGCCTCGATGGAGTTGGTAATGACAACTTTCTTCCAGTCGTTCTCGATGTCGTTGTATTTATCAAGCGTATCGGCGACGATCGTCATGTTGTCGCCTTCCGCGAGGAATTTTTGGACATCGGCGATCAGGTCCCATGGTGCCGGGAGGATCATTCTGAGCGTTGTGCACGAGTATATGTACGGGTATCTGTCTGCGTATACGGTCATTCCTCTCTCTTGTGCGTTTTCGATCATTCTGATGACATCGTCGATCTTATGCCAATTGCGTTTTGGCGACGCCTTGATATGCGAGACTTGTAGTCTATTGTCACCTGCGGCCGCGATGGTGAGCGCCTCGTCGAGCGCATCGAGAATTCCATCGCCTTCCGACCTCATGTGCGTGACGTAAGGTTTGCCGGTTCCCTTGAGCGCTGTTGCGATTTCGACGACTTCGTCCATGTCGGAATACCTTCCCGGGAGGTACCAGAGTCCCGATGCGAATCCAGCCGCGCCCTGTTCGAGCGCTTGCACTAGGATGTCCTTCATCTTTTTGATTTCTTCCCGGGTGGCGAATCTGTTTTCGTAGCCCATCACCATTGTTCTGATGGAATTGTGTCCGGCGAGAGCGGCGATGTTGACGGTCGGCTTTCTGCTGTTCAGGTATTGGGCGTATTCGCTGAGGTTGGACCAGTTGTTGCATTTTTCAATGGTGCTTGAAGAACCGCAGTTCCCAACGATTTCAGTGGTGACCCCTTGGGAGATTTTCGCGTCTGCCGTGGGGTTGTTGACCACAGTATTGTCAGAATGCGAGTGCGCGTCAATGAATCCCGGTGCCAGAGCTAGGCCGTTTGCGTCTATTGAGGGGATGTTTTTCTTGGTCGTTGACCCAGCCACTGCGATGGATTCGATGATGCCATCATTGACGACGAGATCCGCCTGGTAAGAAGGATTGCCCAGTCCGTCAAAAAGCACTGCGTTTCTGATTGCGAAGTTGTTTTCCATTGTTTTGTCGCTTTTGTTGTTTGTTGTTACTATTGAAGCAGCGAGAAAGCTGCCTGTGGACAGTTGCTGAGGAGTTCTTCCCGCGTGATTTCACCTTGTTCGAAGAGGTTTCTGAGTGCGCGCTCCATGGTGATCATTCCGTCCTTTGCGGAGGTTTCCATCATGGCGGCGATCTGGTGGGTTTTCTTGTCCCTGATCAGCGCCTTGATCGCATGGGTGCCCAAGAGGATTTCGAAGGCGGCGACACGTCCCTTTGACTGGTCCTTCCTGAGGATCAGTCGCTGGGAAACGATCGCCTCCAGGCACGCCGCCAATTGGGAACGTATCTGGCCTTGACGCTCTGAGGGGAAGACGTCGATGATTCTGTCAACGCTTTGCATGACGTCGTTGGTATGAAGAGTTGAGAAGACAAGGTGCCCTGTTTCGGCGGCCGTGAGGACGGTGGCGATCGTTTCGGGATCGCGCATTTCGCCGACGAGGATGACGTCGGGATCCTGCCTCAAGACGTACTTCAAGGCATTTTGGAAGGACATGGTGTCGGAATTGATTTCCCGTTGTTCGATGATCGCCTGTTTGTGGTCGTGCACGAATTCGATTGGGTCTTCGATGGTGATGATGTGGCATGGCCTGGTGCTGTTGATCTTGTCAATCAAGGCGGCCATTGAGGTTGATTTGCCAGAACCTGTTGGTCCGACGAAGAGCACTAGTCCCTGCCTCCTGTTGTAGAGTGATGCGACTGCCGGCGGCAGGCCGATTTCCTCGGTTGTCGGAATATGGGACGGGATGATTCTGAGCGCTGCTGCGACAGCTCCTTTCTGGTAGAATCCGTTGACCCTGAACCTGAATTCCCGGTCGTCATGTTCACCGTCGAGTCCCTTGACGCTCAGTGCGAAATCG
The DNA here is from genome assembly GCA_019136135.1 of Verrucomicrobiota bacterium. Classification (GTDB taxonomy): domain Bacteria; phylum Verrucomicrobiota; class Lentisphaeria; order Oligosphaerales; family Oligosphaeraceae; genus UBA1407. The sequence continues at coordinate 4,782 of JAGVUR010000114.1, read as the reverse complement.
ATTTCCCTTTGCTCTTCGAACACGGCTCTTTGCGTGAAGGAGAGGACAGAGAAGAGCAGTTTTTGCGTGTCGGCCGGTGTCAGCGTTGGCATGTCGAAGGGCCTGATTCGCCCATCGAGCCTGATTACTGGCGGCGATCCCTTTGTCAGGATCAGGTCTGATGCCCCGTATCGGATTGCATCCCGGAGGAGCTTCTTGATCGATATGCCGCTTTCCGGATCGGCCGAATAGCTTCTGAAGGTATCGATGCCGGTTTCCATTCCCTGCGCCAGCAGGATGAATTCGTCCTTGTTCGAGGCTGCTGCGAGTGCGTTGTCCAGGTCGATCAAATCGCTTTGGTATAGCCTGAGGATATCCCGGTTGAAGGATTGCAGTCCGCTTTGCGAGCCTCCCTTGATGATTTCATCAATCGCTTCGATGTCCTGCCTTGCGATGACCTTTCGTGCTAGCGGGGTTACCTTGAGGATTTCGAAGGCCGGGACGCGTCGCTCTCCGTCCTTGGCAGGGATCAAGCGTTGCGCGACGATTGCCCTGAGGGTCATCGACAGGTCTTGGGCAACTTGGTCGCGCTGGTCTTCCGGGAGCAGGTTGAGGATGCGTTCGATCGACTGCCTTGCGTCAACCGTATGCATGGTCGCCGCGACAAGGTGTCCTGTCAATGCTGCGTTGATGGCGATTTGCGTCGTTTCGGCATCGCGCATTTCGCCGAGGATGATCACATCGGGATTTTGTCGGACGACGTATTTGAGGGCGGTCGGGTAGTCGACCGTATCGGTTCCGATTTCCCGTTGGTCGATGACGGCGCAGATGTCGTTGTGCACGAATTCGATTGGATCCTCGATCGTGACGATATGCTTGTTGAATTTCTTGTTGATATGGTTGAGCAGGGCGGCGAGCGTCGTTGATTTTCCCGAGCCGGTTGCGCCTGTGATGAGAATCAGCCCTCGCGGTTCTTCGGCAAATTTAAGGACTTGGTCTGGGATCAGCAGCTTTTTGGCGTCGATATTTCCCGATGGGATTCGGCGGATCGACAATGTAGGATTTCCTCTTTGGAATGAGCAATTGAGCCTGAAACGCCCTGCCTTTCCGACGCTTGCTCCCAGGTCCAGGTCTCGTTTTTCAAGGAAATCGTTCCATGTTTTTGCCGGGAGGTGGTTTTTGAAGAAGGCCTCGAAGTCGTTTTCGACCAGTACTGGGGCATCTAGGTTTCTGACGATTCCCGCGATTCTAGCCGTTGGTTTTCGTCCTGCCGAGAGGAAGAGGTCTGACGCATTGAGGTCATCCATTGCCGCGCAAAGGGATGCGATGTCAAATCCCCGTGTTGACTGTGCTGATGCGATGTTGTCCGTCATCATTCACTTGCCTCTTCGTTGAATGTTTTTCTTTTGTGGTTTGCGTCTGTTTTCGAAAAGCATCGCGTGCTGGTCTTCTCGTTCGCGATCGGTCTTGGGTACGTAGATATGGTTTCCGTTTTGGTCGCATTCCGCGTAGTACATCGCTGTTGCCAGCGTTCCCGGCGTTGGGATGAAGCATTGTACTTGCTGTGGCTTCCAGCCTCGTTGGCGGAACCAGTTTGCAACGGTCTTCATCTCCTCCATGCCACATCCGGGGTAGGCGCTTATAATATAGGGGATAATATACTGTTGCTTGCCGTGTTCGTAACTTGTGTTCTGGAAAAAATCCAGAAAGTTTTCGAAGGAGCTGAATTTGGGCTTTCTCATCAGCTCGAGGATTTTGTCATTGCAGTGTTCCGGCGCCAGTTTCAGGTGCCCCGAGATGAATTTTGCGATAAGTTTTTTTGCTGCTTGCGGTTCGGTTTGTGCGGCATCGTGCCTGATTCCACTGGCGACCGAGACTGTCTTGACATTTGGGATGGCGTTGAGTTCTTCCAGTAGCTGGACGTATGCCTTTAGATTGAGCTTCAGGTTGGGGCAGATGCTTGGGGTGAGGCAGCTTTGGCGTTTGCATTTTTCGGCATTGATACTGCAAGTCGTTCCCCAAAGGTTGGCTGTTGGTCCTCCGATGTCGCTGACGTGTCCTTTCCAGTCCTTGTGCCTGGTGAGTCTTTCGATTTCCGCTTTTAGGGACTCTGGCGACCTGGAACTGATTTTTCGTCCTTGGTGCTGTGCGATTGAGCAGAATGCGCAGGCTCCGGCGCATCCCCTGACGGCAGTGACGCTGAATTTGAGCATGTCCAGGGCGGGTACGGGTTGCGTGTATTTTGGATGTTGCGTCCTAGTGAAGGGGAACTGGTAGAGTTGGTCCAGTTCCTCGGTGGTCAGTGGTTCGGCGGACGGTTGGATTAGGATGGCTTGATTTCCGTGGCGTTGGGCAAGAGGTTCGGTTCCAGTATGGAAGTGGCTTTCAAGTTGCAGGGTTGCCTTGACCAGGAGGGACTTGTTTTGGAGGATGTCGTCGTAGCTAGGCAGTTGTGAGAATTGTTCAGGTGTCGAGGTGGCGACGACGGTTCCCGGGATGTTGTCCAGCGGCGTGCCGTTGTTGAGGTTTTCGGCGATTTGCAGGATTTGCCTTTCTCCCATTCCGTAGATCAGGATGTCCGCCTTGGCGTCCAGGAGGATCGATCGCCTGAGCGCGTCGGTCCAGAAGTCGTAATGGGCGGCTTTCCTGAGCGATGCCTCGATGCCTCCGATGGCGATGGGCGTGCCTGGGAAGGCGGCCCGGACCAAGTTGGTGTAGACAATCGTGGCTCGATTGGGGCGCTTGCCTGCGAGACCGCCCGGCGTGCATGCGTCGTCGCTGCGCTTTTTGCGAAAGGCGGTGTAGTGCGACAACATGGAGTCCATGGCTCCGGCGCCGATGCCGCAGAACAGCCTGGGCTTGCCGAGGCGGGTTATGTCGTCCGGCGATGTCCAGTCGGGCTGGTCGATGATGCCGACCTTGTACCCGTGGCTTTCCAGCAGGCGCCCCAGGAGAGGGAGTCCAAAGCCTGGATGGTCGACGTAGGCGTCGCCGGACACCAGGAGGATGTCCAGTTCGTCCCATTGCCTTAGCTCCATTTCTCGTCGCGTGGTAGGAAGGAAAATGGAGAAGGCTTGTTGCAAGTCTTGATTTTTTCGAGGAGTGTTTCGTCGTTTGTCTTTTGAAGTCACTTTGGGGCCTTTATGCGAGTCGTTGCTGAATGGTGGCAAGTGAATTTTAGCGAATATTTGAAAGCCAAAATCGGCCTGTAAAAAAGTCAGGGGTTGTTTATCTTTTGGGAATCAGGCTTTTACGAATAACGTTATTTTTTGTATTCAAAAAGGGTTGATTTTTTTAGATTGACGTGCTGTTGAGTGGGTTTTGAGTTGTTAACAAACTGTTGATAACTTGTTTTGAAGCGTAACATCAAAGACTTATGGATGTCTATGAAAAATCCATGTGAAAAAAACGTGATGAAAAGACTTGCGAAGTTGGTTAGAGTTATTACCTTGAAAGCATTGACCAAAAGAATACCCGGAAACGTTTTGTCTTGAAAAAAGGCGTGATTTTATCCGGAAAGCCAGGGAGCGCCAACGATGAGAGCTATGAAATAACATGGAAGATATTAAAGATATATGGTTAGGAACAACTGAGATATTGAGGAAGCGACTGAATGCGGACACGTACGATCGCTGGATATCCGGGATTGTCCCCCTTCGCCTGGAAGGCGGTGTCGCATATCTTGGCGTATCGAGCGAATTGTTTAGCGAATGGCTGACGAACCATTATTCGGATTTGATCCGCGAGTCCATGGAGACGAGTTGCGGATTGCGTTTGAAGGTGGTGTTTGAGAGCGGTCACGAGTTGCCGGAGCTGCGCGTTGAGACCGCCAATGCAGCGAAGCCATCATCCAAGTCGAAAGCCGCAGCGGCTCGAGCCGACAGCTCAAGCCATCGCGTCCAGGATGGCGATGTGTTGTCCCCGTCCTTGAACAAGCGCTACACCTTTGACCAGTTTGTGGTTGGCGACAGTAGCCGTTTTGCGTACAGCGCTTGCCTTGCGGTTGCCAAATCGCCCGGTACCGCGTACAATCCGCTTCTGGTTCACAGCACGATCGGCCTTGGAAAGACCCATCTGCTGCAATCCATTGCGCATGAGACGCTGCGGAAGAATCCACGTGCCAAGGTTGAGTATTTGACCAGCGAGGCCTTCTGCAACCAATACACGTTGGCCATTCAGCACAATGCGTTGCCGGCGTTCCGTCAACGCTTCCGGGATGTTGACGTCCTGCTGGTGGATGACGTTCAGTTCTTCGGTACGAAAACAGGATTCCAAGAGGAATTCTTCCATACGTTCAATGCAATGCACTCGAATCATCGGCAGATCGTCTTGGCGTCCGATCGACCTCCGCAGGAAATCAATGGATTGGAAAAACGACTGGTCTCAAGGTTCGAATGGGGATTGACGACGGAAATCCAGGCCCCCGACCTGGAAACCCGAATCGCAATCATCCGCAAGAAGCAGGAAGAACAGACCGTCAAGCTGAGTGACGATGTCATAAATTACCTTGCAGCCAGGCTAAAGTCAAGCGTGAGACGCCTGGAAGGAGCGGTTTTCAGCCTGGTCTCCAACTCCTGCCTGACCGGACAAAGCGTGACACTCGATATGGTCGAGCAAACCTTGAAAAATATTTTCCTGGAAGAGGCTGACACGCAGGTCACCGTGGATCACATCCAACGATTGGTCGCAGAACATTATGACATCCGCCTGGCTGATATGACCAGCACGAAGCGACCCGCCAGCATCGCGTGGCCAAGGCAAATAGCCATGTACTTCGCTAGAAAACTCACTGATCTATCCTAT
>JAGVUR010000164.1 GCA_019136135.1 Verrucomicrobiota bacterium | reverse complement strand
TGCCCTGTACATCAGATATCTCAGCGTTTCCTACTTGTTTTTCGGCGTTTCCCAGACTCTTCTCTGCGCGATGCGATCCGTCGAAGTCGTCCGTATCGGCCTATACAACTCGATCATCGCCCTTGGAGTCAACATCCTGCTCAACTGGTTGCTGATCTTCGGCAAATGCGGCTTCCCTGCACTCGGCGTCAAGGGCGCTGCGATCGCAACGACCATCGCACGCGGCGTCGAACTCGCAGTCGTACTCTTTTATGTGATAAGAATCGACCAGGTCCTCAAGCTCAGGCTCAAGGATTTCGCCCGCTGGTCCCATGAAATCTTCTCCGATCTGGTCAAGTACGGAGCACCCTTGATGGGGGGACAGATTACCTGGGCAATCAATCAATTTTGCCAGACCGCCATCGTCGGCCGAATGGGCGAAACCGTCGTCGCCTCATTCTCCATCGCGGGAAATTTGGATCAGCTCCTCTGCGTAGGCGCCTTCGGACTCGCCGCCGCGACAGGTATCATAACCGGGAAGACGATTGGAGCAGGTGAATTCGAGAAGATGAAAACCCAGGCGAAGACAATGCAAGTCATCTTTTGCGCAATCGGCATCGTGTTCTCCATCATTGTCGCATCAACCTCGGAGCTATTCCTGAAATTCTATAACTTGACACCGGAAACCCTTGAGGTCGTGCGGACAATCATGAAAGTCCTCACTGTCATCATCGCCTTCAGATGCTACCAGGCTCCATGCCTAATGGGGCTAGTCAAGTCTGGTGGCGATACGGCATTCGTATTCAAGAACGATACCTTCTTCGTATTCTGCGTCGTGCTGCCCTCCGCTTTCATCGCGATGAAATACCTCAATGCGCCACCTTGGGTCGTCTATGCATGCCTATACTCGGATCAAGTCCTCAAATGCTTCGTCGCTTTCGTTAAGATCAATTCCTTCAATTGGATGAAAAATCTCACCAGAGCCTAAACAAAAAGGAGCCAAGAAACATGAAAGTCTTCATCGGAACCGACCTTGAAGGAGTCGCAGGAGTCACCACATTCTATCTCCAAACGTCACCTGACGGACCAGGCTACCCTACCTCCTGCAAGCTGCTTACCCTCGAGATAAATGCAGCTGTCGAAGGATTCATCGAAGCAGGAGCAGATGAAATTCTGGTCGATGACGGACACGGACCAGGCGGAATCATTTACGAACTCCTGCACCCCAAGGCGTCGTATATCGGTGGAAGACCAAAAGCGCCGATGAAAATCCAAAACAAGTACACCTCAGATGCAGACGTCACCGTCATGATCGGACAACACGCCATGGCAGGAACGCCAGACGGCAACCTCTGCCATACCCAGAACTCAAGAACAGTCGAATCATACATCCTAAATGGAAAACCCATCGGCGAAATCGCACAGTGGGTACTCTACCATGGAGCACAAGGAGTACCGACCATCTTCCTTTCAGGAGACAGGGCAGCATGCCGGGAAATCGATGAACTAATCCCAGGTATCGTTACCGCAGAAACAAAGATTGGACTTGCAAAAAACTCAGCCATATGCCTCTCCAAGGAAGCATCCCGGGAACTTATCCGCGAAAAAGCCAAGCTCGCCTTGCAGCAATTCATCGAAAAGCCTGTCAAGCCTATCTCATGGCCTGGTCCTTATATCCTGGACAAAACATACTTCACAGTCGAAATCGCTGACCAAGTCGAAAAGAGCAATCCAAAGGCATTGAGAATCGCACCGCGTACAATCAGGGTCAAAGGCGATTCAATCATGGATGTCATCTATGCATAAACAAGCACAGGAGTAGCAATGATTCCCTTCAGCGAATTCTCAGAAACCGTCAAAAAACTAGGATACGACCTCGTTGGTGTTCCGCCTAATGATGCCTTCGACAAGCTCGCACCTGCCGAAAATCCACTCAATATCTACCCCGACGCAAAGTCGATTGTCGTCGTCGGGAGGCGCATTCGCCGCGGCATATTCCGCAGCATGGAGGAAGGCTCCCTCTGGGCAGCGACGCATCGCTGGATAACCAGCATGGACAACCTGGTCCGATGGATTGAAAAGCAAGGGCACGAATGCGTCCCATACTCCCCGGGCGACCCACCCAATATGCCAAGGCACGTCATTTCAGCTGACGCCAAAGTCCGTCCAAATGGATTCAAGATCCCCATTGAATACGCCGCGATCGCAGCAGGACTCGGCGAACTCGGATACCACGGAATCTTCATGTCGCCACAATTCGGGATCAGGCAACAACTCGGATTGCTCGCGACAGACCTGGAAATCGAACCTGGACCAGGATGGCCGAAGGACTCAAAGCCGATTTGCGACATGTGCGGAGAATGCGCCAAGGCATGCCCGCTCAACGCCTATGCGACAGATCAAACCGCCCTGTTCAACTGCAATGGGCGAGAGATGACCGTCGCGGCAATCAACGCAAAAGCATGCCAGGCCTGCCCAAATGGAGCGTCTGGCGACGCCGGATACGTCTTGGGTTCCGAAGAACTCCATAGGGAGGTGGTCAACAATCAATTCAAGGGAGACAAGGCAAATCAATTCATGGGAGGACGACTCCCCAATCGATTGATGGCAGCCTGCGGTCGAGCGTGCATCGCGCACTTCGAGAAAACCCATGATACAGGATACAAGATCCCCTTCAGAATCCGTGAACCCTGGGGATACAGGCCAGACCAGGAACAGGAGGGCTAAACGATGACAACACTCAGTGCAGAACTAGTCCGAAAAACGGCACTCGACAATGGAGCCGATCTCTGCGGAATCGCATCGATCGAACGTTTCAAGGACTGCCCGAAGGAAACACACCCGCTTTCACTCTTCCCGGAAACAAAGTCAATCATTGTTTGCGCGAACAGAATCCTCAAGGGATGCTACAAGGGCATCCAGGAAGGCACCGACTGGTCAACGTACTGGATCCATGGATACGGAACGGGAATCTACTCGTCGCTAGGAATGGCAATGGGGGCAATCGCAAACCTGCTCGAGGACAACGGACACGAAGCCGTCGCATCGCCAGGAGGACATACACTCCTCGATGAAGCGCCACCACCCAGACCGCCACTCGCAAAAGGAAAACTCCCGCCCGGAGTCATGCTGCACATGAGAGTCTCGGCCGCACTCGCCGGACTAGGTGAAATCGGATGGTCCAAAGTCTTCCTGACACCGGAATTCGGACCAAGGCAACGATTCGAAATCATTCTCACAGACGCCGAACTCGAACCAACGCCAATCTTTAAAGGAAGCATCTGCGACAAATGCAACATCTGCGTCAAGACTTGCCCAGGGCACGCACTCGGAGGCGAACGCGAATCAGTCACATACGAAGGACGTACGTTCGAATGGGGCAAGGTAAACTACGGCAAATGCAAGATCACACACTGGGGAGTCAATCCGAAAGCGTCGCCCTTCGTGTCAAAGGACCTTCCGGGATTGAATTTGGACGTCGACAAGGTCTCGTTCAATTGGTACGAAGCCTACAGGCTCGGATTCGCGCTCGCACCACGGATCTCGTACTTGAACCTTATATCAACCGGAAGCGCAGAGCACGGGCAAGGCGGAAGACCGGGATCAGTCTGCGGAGCAGTCGGATGCATCCAGGCATGCTACAAGCACCTGGAAGCAAAAGGAATCCTAAAAGGCGGTACAAAAGCGTGAGAAATACCATGAAAACTTTCCCAAAAGATACTCTAGTCAAATGGATCAAGGAATTGGGTCTCGACATGGTTGGAGTCGCAGACCCCAAGTACTATGAAAACATCGAACCGCAATGGAATCCCTTGAGCCTCCTGCCAACATGCAAATCAATCATCGTCTTCGCCAGGGAAATCCCGCGAAGCCACTTCAGGGGAATCGAGGACGGAACCGTATTCAATCGAATCAAGCGATTTATCGGAGCCGATGAACCCTACCAAATCTGCAGGCGCTTCGAAGACAACGGGTTCCTCGCAGTACCCTGCACGCTCCTCGCACAAGAACGATGGCCCGACGGCATCGGCAAACCTGGAAAACCTGCACCGAACGTGGCGATAGACCCAAAGCTTGCAGCGCAACTGGCAGGACTCGGGGAAATCGCGTACAACGGAACCTTCATCACACCGCAATTCGGACCAAGACAAGCACTCGGAGTCATACTCTGCGATGCCCAAATAGAACCCGATCAACCTTTCGTCCCAAATACAATATGCGATAGAAAAAACTGCAAAGCGTGCGTCGAGGCATGCCCGGCAAAGGCGATAACGGAAAAAACAACCACAATCGACATCGCAGGACACCCGACAGTCATCGCAATCTACAACGACAAGGCCTGCAAATTCTGTCCCAACGGAGCCTATCCGGACACCTCTTGCGAAGCGGCTCCGCCGAATCGTATCGCCGCAGCCTGCACGCGAGCCTGCATAGCCTGCCTCGAAGACTCGGGAAAAGTCAAAACCAATTTCAAGAAGCCATTTAGACGCCGCCCGCCCTGGGCATTCGATATCTTCCAGGCATAGTCACGGACATCACATCCCGCGACCAACGCCCAAGAGAATCTTTTCATGGACGGGACTGATAGAACCGTCTTGCCATATCCCTACGTGCCTTGCCGGACACTCGAATCAAACCCACGCAAGGCACGATCGGCTCCGGCATCGCCATATTGACGGCGCACATTCTGCTGTTGGCCGCACCTTGCCAGTCGGCAAAAATCCAATCGTTGGCATTCAGACTTGCGAAAGATGAAGTTTGATTGTTGGGTGTCCCACTACAGGATGGCGACAACTTTTTACGTCGCAAAGGTAAAGCCTCGCCAGAAACGACTTTCCCTTCTGGAACAGAGGCTACAGCCACAAAGCAACCAAAAATTCAGAATTATTCCCAATGCCGTACTCAAAGGGCATGTCACATCCCTTTTGAGTACGAAACCGATGAAAATTGGCTTTGGTTTCGTGCCGATTTTTTGTTGATTTCCCTAAAAACCTTCATGTCGCTTCGCCCCTGACTCGTCATGATAGAAAACCTTTTCGCCAGACCAGCTACCAAAATGCATGTCACATGGCATTTGAGTACGATATCGATGAAAATTTGAGTGCTTTTTATATGAATTTTACGGGATCCTGCAACAGTCCTTCACATCACTCCGCACCTTTCGTCTTTCACGACAAAAACCCTTTTCGCCAAATCTGGTAAAAAGGGGTATGTAACATACATTTTGAGTACGAAACCGATGAAAATTTACTTCCGGTTTTGTGCCTGCCTTGCGGATATTCGGAACCCTAAAATTTTCCAGGAATTGCATTTATTGAATAAATCATATGAAAATAATAATAATTTCTATAATTCATTATGATTTTTTATGATATTTTTATATTTTAGAAAAATAATAAAATAATATTTAAATTTTTTGAAAAAGAATTTGCATCTCTAGAAATACGCTCTAAATTTATAGCATTATGCACAGGGGCAGGGGGTTCCTGTGCCGAATCGATTTTTCAACCAGCAACAAGAGGAGAGAAATGAATCTACTGAACCGGAAAACCAACCGTTTCCACGATCCTAAACACGGGAACTACTTCGTCTTCGCCCTGGAGCTCGATAGCGGGCTCAAGCTGGACACCACGATGACGTCCGAGGACAAGAAGGCCTACGAGGACTACCTCCGCCTGGTCTTCGAGGTGCTCCACAACCTCAAGATCAAGAGCCTCGCGCTCAGGGGGCACCTGGTCCTCGGCGTCGCCTACG
>JAGVUR010000048.1 GCA_019136135.1 Verrucomicrobiota bacterium | reverse complement strand
GGCGGCGACGCGGCCATCCCGGACAAGATTGGCAGGCGGGGCGGTCAGCAGCAACTGCACCCCGTGACCTTCCGCCTGGGCACCCCCGGCGTCCGGGTCGGCGGCGGGGCGCTGCTTCAGTCCGTCGCGGAGGGGATGGCGGCGGAAGCGCCGCAACTGGCCGTGGAGCCGGGCTGGTCCTTTGTGGGCTGGGACAGCGGGTTCCAGCATGTCGCCGGGCCGACCGTCGTCCGGGCGATCTATTCCTTCGCATACCGGCTTTCCGCCGGCTGGAACCTGGTCAGCGTCAACCTGGACCTTGACGGTCGCGCTGGACGCCGGCAGCAAGGCCTATGCAGTCAACGGGAACCTCGCCGCAACCCGGGCCTGCTGGATCTATTGCCATGGGGACGAGGAATTCACCCTTTCCGGCACCGGCCCGGACGACTTCGGCTTCGAGGCCGGCCTGAAGCCGGGCTGGAATTTCGTGGGTCCGTTGTACGGCCTTTCATTGACGGACGGCGTCGTCGCCTGGGGGTGGGACGGACGCAACTATCGTCCGACCGAAGACCTGCTTGCCGGGCGCGGCTATTGGATCCATTTGCCGGACGGCTACGTTGCCCCGCCAAGCGACGTCTACCTCATTGTCGATCTGTCCGCAGGACCGGAGGCTACGAGCTACCCGGTGAGCGCCCTTGCCGCCGCCCCGGCCGGCGGCTGGACGGACGAGCACAAGACCACGAAGCTGGTGCTGCGCCGCATCCCCGCCGGTACCTTTATGATGGGATCGCCAGGGAATGAACTGGGACGCTGGCGTGCCGAAACCCAGCATCAGGTGACCCTGACCAAGGACTTCTATGCGGGTGTGTTCGAGGTGACCCAGAAGCAATGGGAGCGGGTGATGGGCAACTGGCCGAGCAATTTCAAAAATGAAACCTGCCGCGACTCCCGCCCGGTGGAATGGGTCAGCTACGATGACATTCGGGGAAGCAGCGCCGGCTCGGGCTGGCCGGCCAATGATGCGGTTGATGCGGATTCCTTCCTGGGACGGTTGCGGGCGAAGACAAACTTGACATTCGACCTGCCCACGGAGGCGCAATGGGAATACGCCTGCAGGGCTGGCACCATGACCGCCCTGAACTCGGGGAAGAATTTGACCGATGAAAATTATTGCCCGAACATGGCCGAGGTCGGGCGATACAGGTACAATGGCGGATGGACTACTTCACCAGACTGCGACATGTCATGTGGAACTGCCAAGGTCGGCAGCTATCTGCCGAACCAGTGGGGACTGTATGACATGCATGGCAACGTGTATGAATGGTGCCTGGACTGGTGGGATGGGAGTGATTCCTCGATGGAGTCGGTAACGGATCCCAAAGGTGACGCTGGTGGGTTCTATCGCGTCTTACGTGGCGGCGCCTGGTGCAACGAAGCATTCATCTGCCGTTCGGCGCTTCGCGGCTCGAACAAGCCGTCGAACCGGGGCTACTTTCTTGGCTTCCGGCTCGTGATAACGATTCCATAGTCCTTGCCGTTTTTCGCCGCCTTGCGCGACCTTGCCGCGTCCCGGCAAGACGCCCCTGGTCGGACGGGTCGGACGAATCATTCATAATTCAGCATTCAGCATTCATCATTCATGTGACTGGCTCCAGGGTGCTCGTACTCAAGCTGTCATGGTGTAAACTGCCTTTTTAAGGATTACTCCTTGACTCGTCCTGTGTATTCGGATTCTGCCTTGGTGTCCAAGGTCGCCTTGAAGAAGGCATCTGCGGCGGCATTGCGTTTTGCGTCCCAAGGACGTGGCTTGCCTTCGAGTTGGACAACCCACAGCTTCAGCTGCTTCTTGTGATAGTTGACCATGCAGTTGGTTCCGAAGGCTCCGCCGTGGCCGAACCATCCGTTTTCGTCGTCCACCTTGGGTGCGGTCAATCCCAGCGAGTATCCTCCGAGGTTCTGCGGGCGGGTGGTAACAGCAAGGATGCTCTTGACGGTTTCTTCCTTGAGGATGCGGACTCCGTTTTCTCCGACGCCCAGGTTCATCAGCATCTTGTAGAATTTGAGCTGGTCGGAAGCCGTTGTCCAGAGTCCCGCTCCTGCAGAGGCATGGACGTGGTCGCCATTGTAGGGCCTTTGTTCCCAATTGCTCTGAAGCTTGTATCTGGCAGGCGCTTTTTCGACGCACTCGTACATTTCGATTTGCGTCTTGAGCTGTTCGGCAGTCGGCTTGAAGGAGGATCTGGTCATTCCGAGCGGCTTGAAGACTCGTTCCTCAAGGAATTGCTCCCAAGGCATCTCGGTTATGACTTCGACGATTGCGGCGCCGATATCGATTCCCGTATTTGAGTAGGCATCCTTTGTTCCTGGTTCGAATTTGATTGGCAAGGCAGCCGCTTCTGCGGCGACGCTTCTCAGCTTGAGGCCGCCGCTCCAGCCACCGCCCTTGATATTGGGTTGCTTGGCGGGAAGTTCAAAGGCGAAGCCACCCGTGTGGTTCATCACCATTCTGACCGTCAAGGTATTTTGCGCCTTCCTGAGCGTCCGGACGTCATCCTTTTCGGATTCGAGCACCCACAGCGTCTTGAATTCAGGCAGGTATTTGGAGACTGGATCGTCCAGGCTAAGCTTGCCTTCTTCGACAAGGATCGCGATGGTGACCCCGCAGAATCCCTTGGTCTGGGAACATTGCATGAACACGTCGTCCATCGTAATCGGGCGCTTGGCCGCGACGTCAGCATAGCCGATGCAGCAGATTTCCTCGACTCCGTTGTTGTAGAAAACATTGATGGCTCCAGGCAATTCGCCTGATTCGACGAATGGGGCGAGGGCTTCGCGGGCAAAGTTGGTGCTAGCAGTGTCTTGGCGAGGCACCATGCTTTGGCAGCCGACCATCAATACAGCACACATCAATAACGCAAACAACAATACCTTCTTCTTCATCTTCTTTCACATCCTTTTGTTCTGATGACTACAATTATCACATCGAAAGATGCACTTGAAACCTTGGAGAATCCAACAGTTGCGTCATTCCCCGGCATTTGAGAGGAATGTCCCCATCATTTCGCGATAGAGCCTGACCTTTTCAGGTTCGGTAAGGAATTTTGTCGAGTATCTTCCTCCTGCGGAGGGCATTTGGACAAGTGTTTGGACTTTTTCGAGGACTTCGTTACCGCCTTTTGACTTGGCAAGGAGTTCCATGTATTCGTAGTCGTCAACGCCATCCCTGGATGCTTCGGCTCTAAGGCTGGTGACGGGTTTTCCATCGAAGTCCTGGCCTGGGTAGAACAGATATCCATCGCCATTCGGGTATCTGACGAAGTAGGGATCCTGGGTCGGCGAATCTGCTTGCCTGATGTAGGCGTGCCATCCGTACTTCCAAGGATCGTAGGTAAGCCAGTTCATGCCCCAGAATTCATAGGCTGTTGCACCGTACTTGCAGCAATAGTGCGGGAGGAGCCTTTCGATGGCGCAGAGTGGGGTATCCAGGCTCATTTGTCCGTCCGTCGTAAACCAGAAGAGGTCTCCTGCCTCGAGTCTCTTTCTCATGGTTTCCTCGGGGAATGCGCCGTAGTGCGCGACTCCCCAATGGCTCAGGTAGCCGTCCCAGTCTTCGCAGTGCCTCCATGTGGAGGAATAGATCGGCAAGTCGGGCTCGACTTCCTTGATTGCCTCGCAGATCGCTTGCATTTGCTCGACGACGAACTTGTTGCGGAAATGCGGCTCGTCCGAGATGTAGAGGGTGACCTTCTTGTCCCAGCCTTTTTCGCGCATGTGATCCATGTATTTTCGAAGTGCCTGCTGGTACAGCTTCTTGTATTCCGGCCTCAGCTGCCGCCTTGATTCTCCCTTGTCCCAGGGATAGTCCCCTTCGAAGGGCTTTTCGCCAAAGATGCTTTTCAGGGGATAGGCCCATCCGAATGCATAGAAGAATCCCGGGGTATAGCTGACTGGGAAACCCATTTCGTCGAAGTAGAATTCCGCCGCCTTGTCGTAGCCGGTGAAGTCAACGGTCACGTTTCCGTCTTCGTCTTTCTTGAAGACCGGCGAAGCGGCGACCGAGTTGGGGCACATTTTCTTTTCACGCATGATCTTGAAGAAATCTTTGATGTCAGCGTGTTTTCCGATCGCATCGTAGCGGCTTGAGCTTCTGTAGTCGTAGACGGCTGCGAATTTCAGTTCTTCCGGGAGTGTGAAGTTCCAGACTTGGATTTTGATTGGAAGCTCGATGTTTAGTCCGTCGCCTGCCAGCTTGATCTTGGCGTCATAGATTGCTGATTTTGTGTCTTTGTCCGTTTTGAACGAGAACCAGATCGGTTGTGTTGTGTTTTCGAGGAGGTCGAATGTATTGACTGGCTTGATTGGGTCGGGCCACATTCCTGCCCAGCCATCTGTGCCGTGGCTGTTTCTGGGGAAGAGGAGCACCCATTCGTCAGCCCTTGTATGGAAATAACCGCCCCTGCTGTCAACGGGGACGTAGGCGACGACGCCGATTTCGCAAGAGATTCCAGTGTTTTCAAGTCCAGTGACGGAAGCGGTGACGTTCTTGACAGCGCTTCCGGCCCTGATTGCAAGTTGCAGCGGTTCTGTTTCGTTTCGTGCGAGCTTGACGTCAAACTGTCCGGTCAACGAGCTTAGTTTTCCTTTTGTGTCCGCGACAACCGTTGCCTGGATTGAGCCTGAGGCTTGTTTGGGCGCTGGATCTTCCTGGAATGTTTTGACGACGGTATCGGTTTGCCAGATGGCGACCTGGTTTTTCGGGATTGGTTTTGACTCCATTAGTTCGGCATGTGCGTTCACGGTCTCGGCCAGGAATGCTCCATCGTGCCTCAGCGTGCCTGTGCCATTCATGGTCAGATGCAATGAGATGAATCTGGTATCGGCTCCTAGGGTGATGTTTCCGAAGACGGGCGTCCATCCGGCATGGATATCATCCAATGCGGGTGATGGCGCCGAGCCGTATCCGTCCTTCGGGACTGTCTTGTCCTCATTGTGCATGTGGACATGCACCGTTGCCCGGGTGTCGAGGTCTTCTGCCTTGAACCAGGCTCCGTAAACGTATGATTTTCCTGGCGTGACGGGAATCTGCTGTCTCCAGCCAATCCAATCTTTTTTGGCACCCTTGGGTACGGACATGAAGGCGTGCTTCTTGCCGAATCCACCCGGTGACGCCAACCCGCTTGTCACATTGCCGGCATCGGATTTTTCTCCGCCCCAGCTCCAGGCGCGAGGGAGTCCATTGTCATGGGCTTCTTCGAAGGAGGGATTGGCCACCATGTTCGCCGGACTGCCAAGGAGTTCGGCAAATCGCCTGATGCCATCGGCGGCATTGCCGCTTTCGACGAGGATCTGGTCCGAGGGTATGTCGCTTCCCAGCTTGTGGCTGACCTTGACCTGGTCGATTTCGTCCTGTTGCCTGTCGTTGGTGTAGAGGTAGAATACAGCGACCGTCTTGGCTGGAATCGACGCCCTGAAGAAGATATTGTTACCGATTACGAACGTTGGGATTTCAACGCCATTGTATTGGAGCGAGGCACGCTTGGCGCTTTTGTTTCTAAGTTCGGACTGGCTGATGCTTGCCAGGACGTTGTTTAGATCGCTATCCAAGCTGTTGGTCAATCGGATTGGGATTCTGTAGTCATAGTTTCCGTTCCATTGGTTCAATGGCGTTCGTCCTTGTTCCTTGACGACTTGGTATTCGGGGTTTCCGAAATGTGCAACCATGTCAAGTTCCGGGACTCCCTCCATTTCGAAGGCGAAATCGTCATACCATGCAGTTGCTCCCGCCTTGGTCAGCATTGTTCCTGTCCTGATGCTGGTTGCGTCTTCCGGGAGGTCGATCGTCATTGAGATTTCCGTCCAGTCGAACGTATTTTCAGGTGCGGAGACGCTTTTGTTGATCGCCATGTTTTGGGATTTTGTGCTGACATGTGCGAACCAGCCTGCCTGTCCACCGGTGTTTTCGCCCCTGACCTTGACTCGGATCGTACATCTCGTGCCACCTGTAACTGGGATGTTATTGGGCAAGAGCTTGAACCATGATCTGCTTGAACCCTCATCGGTTTCGACCTTGATGCAATACTTTCCGGTG
>JAGVUR010000173.1 GCA_019136135.1 Verrucomicrobiota bacterium | reverse complement strand
AGCGTTGTCATCTGCATCCAGTTCTTCAGGGTTTTCAAGAATCAGTTCAAGACCGCATTGGCGAGTCAATGTGCGCGATGGAATGCCGAATGCCTGGATTGTGTAGCCCTGGCAATTGGCGTCGTCATAAATGACCAGCATTTTCAACGTCGGGGCATTGCGTCGGATATAATCAAGCGTTTTTTCCCGTGTTCTGGCATTGACGCTTCCGACAAAGACATTGGCTCGTGGTTCGATGAACCACCTTTTCAGCAGTCCGCGTACGGCCGGTGGGATGGATTCAGTCAAAATGATGGTCATGATTGTGCGATCAACGTGGTGATATCGACCGGCATTCGTTTCAACAGCTTTGTGTTTTCGATATAGAATTTCAATCGAGTGATGACTTCTTCCTCGCTGGCATTTTCATTCAGGCTAACTGATTCGAAAGCGGCTGGCAAGGTTGTTTCCGGCTTGTAGATATCGGCGATATCAAAAACCAGCGGGAGTGTACCTGCCGTATGGATAAAACCGAGATGTGGCAGGTACCCCATGGAGATGACCACGGATGCGGTCAAGGCATAGAGGGCAGCGTTTGCAGCGGAGACGGCACGGTTAATGGTGTCGGCGATATCCCAGTTTCCAGCATCATATGAGCGGCCTTTCCAGGATACTGCGAAGCGCAAGCCCATTTCCTGGTAGAGACGCTTGACGCGTCGTCCCTCGAAACCTCGTAGTTCATTGACGCTGTACTTGTCAACATCGACATCCGTGAAGCGCATTGAAAACATTTTTCGAGCTACTTTGGTACGGCTTGCAGGATCGGAGGCCAGAGCCGCCTGGATCCGCGCCCGTTCATTGTCGTGCGTGGGCGTGATTCCTGAAGCATAAAAATGCATGCCCTCTGCCCCGATCCAGCAGATGGGCGTATTACAGACAGCGCAGGCGCGTATCGCGGCATGGGTGATGGTCGTGCCAGGACCGAGCATCAGCACGGACAGTGAAGCGACAGGCAACCTCATGACCAGGCGGTCGGCTCCGATCCATTTTACAGATGAGTCGTCAACCTCAATCCTGCCGTGCTCGAGATAGAGCGGCGTCCACCGTTCGCGAACCGGCGGCAACGTTTCCAGTGGTGGTTTTTCAAAAACTGGCATCGGGTGTATCCTGTCGGATGGAACGAGCCGCATAAGTCCTTGTGGCGAAGCTGAGTGGGATGTCATGCCAGACTTCCTCCCCCTCTTCGACCGGGACTTCCAGAACAATTTTTTGGATTCGTTTTTCTGGTGAATCAGTTCGCCTGGCATTTGCGCGTGCGATGAGTGCTTCTTCGGCTTCGGCATCGCTGTTGAAAAGTCCTGCGAAAAGCGGTTCTGTCGGAATGCAGGATTTTCGTCCAAGCCAGACACCCCAGACCGGGTTTTGAACTGCTTCGGCAAGAGAATCTAACAGATCCGTTTCTTCACCAGCAAGGATAACGCCGAAAATGGCATCCTGGAGGTATTCGCGGTTGGTGAGTACAGTCTCTCGCTTTTTATTTTTTCTATTTGCCTTAGGCGACATGTGTCGCTTAGACCAGCTGTTTGTTGTGGAGTATCCCCCACCGACTGTATGGTAATCGACAAGGCGTTGCCCAGGGGCAAATACCAGGCAGCGCATCGACAGGTCTTTGACGGTGTCGAGCCAGGCGTCATCGGAACGGTCTATGCCCGCTGCTGCGGCGAGCATCCCGATAATGGCGCTTCGGGTAGGAAAGGCAAGCGTGGTACGCTCGCCGAATTTAGCGGATGCTCCCCAGCTTTGTAGAGGCGCCCGCAGATAAAGGGCTAGGAATTTCATTGGATCCTCCAAGTCATGGTTCATTGCCTTCGGCGGTCATTTTGTCGATCAGCTCTGGAAGCGTTGACCGTTCCTTTCCAACCATGATTTCGGCTTCTGAGGTCAATGCGAAAGTGTTCTTCAGGTGATTCCATTCAGCGATCAATTTATCAATGGACTGTGCGACATATCCGTTTTTGCTTTGCCTGACCGGTTCTTCGAATGCATTTGCCAGCGAGAGAGGCTGTCCTTGCCTTCGAATGCCGAGGATGAATGCGGGAAGACTATGGGCGAACATGGAATTTTTTCGGGCGACAGGGTTGGCCATGACAGTCGCTTCAATGAAGGTTTTGAGGACTTCCCTGTACTGGGTCTGATCAAACATATTGCTTTGTTTCAAAAGATCGAGGTTGATGCCAATGTACCGATAATAGCAGGCCGAATTGAATTCGGCGGTGTCGATATGTGCGCTTGTTTGTATTACATCATCGATTGCGCTGAAAAAATCGAGATCGCTACGCACGGCATGGGTGGAGAGGGCATGGCTGAACATCGTAGCTCCCTCAATAGTCAGATCTGGTGGATTGGCAACCATCCTTCCGAACAGGGCGATATCGGCAGCATCGGAGACCTCACTGCCCAGCCCATTCAGTATATTTTCGGCTGCTGCACTGGCTTTTTCTAGCCCCTTTGCGGCAGTTTCTATATCATCCGAAGAAATAGCTTTGATCATTTCATCAGTAATCTTGTTGTCTTCATTGAGATTTTGAACTATCTTTTCCATGGTTTGCGGGGAAAAATACAGCAGCGTCTTTACTTCCCCAGCATCTGTATCCTTGCCCAAGGCATTGACGATGATTGTGGCGTATGCATTTCCGCGTTCTTCCGAACAGCCGAGGCGGTTGGCAGCTTCCTGGATTTGCGGACCGACCAGTTTGCTTCGGATGCCGGCAAAAAGTTGTGGCTGTTTTTCATGTGCGAGGCTGCGGATAGCCCGTTTCCAGCATTGGCTTGAGACACGGGCGCGTTCCACACCGCCAAAAATAGCGGATTTTGGGGAGCCAAGGTCATCGCGGTTGAGGCAGGAGACTGGGAAGGATTGCAGGATGTGGAGTTCAATGAGATTCATGGTTGTTGTAGTCCTTTTTGATGTTAAAGTTGGATGGGTTGAAGCATAAGTAAACCGAAGCCAAATCCTTTGGCAGAGCCAATGCCCTGTGAAAAACCTTTAGTAAAAGAATCGCGTTCAACAACTTCTAGAATGCCTGAGGCATCGACGGAATTGAGCCGGATCCGCTTCCCGTCTTTCGTGAATTCTTCAATTTGCGGTTGTCCGATTTCAATAGAGTGCATCTTACAGCCAATTGCCTCCAGTTTTCGTTGAAACCAGTCTTGCAGATTATCCTGCTGATAGAGTGGTATGCGACGGCGGTCTTTGCTACGTCGAAAAGTCGGATTGGCTTTGATCTGGAAACGATAGATCTCATGCATCAGAAAGCTTTCGGCAACCGATTTGCTTTGCCAGGGATAATCCTCATTATTCTGCGGGAGATGTTCAGAGAGAAGCAGGACTCGCACCGTATCCCGGATGATGTCCACTCGAAAGAGGAAATCTCGTTTCGCATCCGGTTTTCCAGGGAAAGACTGCCAGATCAACTGATGCCACAGGTACGAGTTCGTCAGCTTTCTGTTCAGTGCCTCGGCATAGGGCATCGTCAGCTGACTGAGAAAGGATTTCATGTTATTCGTCCTCCTTTTCAGGTGCGTTTTGTACTTCAGTTTCTGTTATGCGATAAAAATCACGTGTCCAGCGAACTCGGATATTGTCTCGCTTATTCTGGTCATTCCATCGTACGAGATCCCAGAAAAGGTCTAAACAATTGAGCGGGATGCCCTCGCGTTCGGCCATGCGGACTACAGGTACGACCAGATTGCAAAGGTCAATGGCATCAGGACTGTCCAGAATGCGGCGGAATTTCCGATCAGAGGGCTTTCTAACATCCTGTTTCTTTTTGTTGGAGTCTTCCTTGGTCTTTTTGCGTTTTTCATCAATTTGACGCATTGCGGAAGCAAGAGAAGCCTTTGTCCTACAGTCAAGGTTGTTCCTAGCGAGAAGTGCTGCCAGTCCGCCGACTGTACACCAGATTTTTCGCTCGATTTCATCTTCAAAGTGGTTGCACCATGGCACAATCAGTGGCCAGGCTTGTTGCTGGGTGGTATCACTCAAGCCGCGCCTCAAGGTCGCCAGGTACCCTCGGTCATCTCGCTCCGCCGCTTCGCGGATTTTCGTCAAGAATCCTTCAATTGCCGACATGTTCGGTTTCTCCTTTCAATTGTTCAGCGTTTCCAATCCCTTTACGTATGCCATTATTTGCCGTCCAGTCATTTTCGGACAGGCATACTCATAGGCTTCCTTGGCCATGGTTCTGACCAGTTCTCGCCAATCACTCATTTGCCAGTTGTCTTTTCCTTCAGCAATGTCAACCAGCATAGGCTGCCGTATGGAAAGTTCATTCCAATACCAGCGTTCTGCTGGTATTTCGTAAGCCTCAGTAGGGTTCCGGCGTTTCTTGAGGTTTTTCTTTTTTGGGTCTAAGCCTTTGCATTCTTTTGCATAGATTTTAGTGGCCTCTTTCAATCGTCGTTCGAATTGATCAGCAAATTCAATTCCATTCTGATAGCTTTCCAAGACGCGGTCATCCAAGAGTCCAGTTGAGAGCTTTGCGCTCCATTCGACAACAGCCTCATCCTTTGCCTGGTCTGCAACCAGTCCTCCGCACCAGATCATGAAATATTCCTGATTAGGAATGGAATTGAGGTGTTGCAATGTCAGTGCACTGTAACGCTTGGAATAATTGAGGATTGCCTGCAGATCCCGCCAAGGTTGTTTGCTGGTTGATGCGCTCACATACGATAACTTTTCGATTTTTTTTGCATTGTTTTTGGGAGGTATTATGGTTCCCATGACTTCTCTTACCTGAGGTAATGAATTATACTTCAGGCCTTCTCCGAGCAAGCACTGACGCTCGCCGCGCGTCAGTTTGATAACACGGGATAAAGGAACCAAGCGCCCCAACAGCGTTTTTTCGAGTTCCTTTCCTTCAACCTGACTCCGGCTTAAGTTTTCGAATTCCCAGAACGGGCGTCCTCTTTCCTTTTGCGTAAGGGTGTCTGACATGGCTTTGGTAATCAGATTCAGCCAGATGGTTTTCAGCAGATGCTCGCCAAGAATAATCGTGTGGAGCATAGATTTTTCCCGACAGGGAGCGGTAGAAATCCCCCTCCTTGGGGTTTCCTTGCCAGACCAGAAACACTTGGGATGTGTCCCACAAGCCGAATAATTCAGATAAGTGAGCAGACCCACCGCCAACTGAGCATCGCTGATTTCACGGTTGTCCTCTAGCGCATGGTGATCATACAGGGTATCGTTGTTTCCAGAGGAAAGATGCGGAAACAGCTTGTCCCGTGGTCTTTTTGCCTCTTCATCGGCGGTGAGGTCATCCGGTTGAAGAAAGGCGTGTTCGCCATAGAGGTTGAAGCGATCATGCCATTTATTCAGATATTCCAAGGTAAGACCTGAAAGGTCGGGCAGGCATTTCAGCCAGGTTTCCTCATCTTTCAGATGCTTTTCGTCGTCAAGCGCCGCCATGGCGATGCAGATCAAGAGTCGCATCACGGCAATTCGCTCATAGGGATTCAAGGCCAGGTCGGCGATTGACCCATCGCCGGAAAAAACTTCCCGCAATGACACCATACGATTTTGCCCGTCGTGAAAAAGCACGGGGATCCATGCCTCGTCGGTTAGATTGAAGAGTTCACTTTGCATTTACCAGTCTTCTCCTTCCTTGAAAATAAAATGTAACCGTTCACGGCCTTCGTTTCTGACCGAACCGCCATCCGTGGGCGGAAACGGCCAGGAGTTGGTTCGAGCCAACTCGAAAACATCACTACTATAGCTGTGGTAGGGTGTT
>JAGVUR010000088.1 GCA_019136135.1 Verrucomicrobiota bacterium | reverse complement strand
CTTGATTTTGATTGTCGTTTGCGCCTCCATCATGGCATTCCCCGATTTCTACATCAACCTGTTCACCCAGCTCAAGCAACCCGTCCCGCCACCGCCAGGCACGCCCGAGACTGACGCTGCCTTCATAACCTACCAGAAGCTCCTAGCGGAATACGAGTCGCTCTACAAACCGCTCAGGCTGGGATTGCCGATCATCGCGCCGGCGCTCTTCTTCCTCTCCATCGGCTCGACGACCTATGTCCTGCTCAATGGGTACAAGAAGTTCTTCCTCGCGGCTTTTGGCGACGCCTCGACAAAGATTTGCATCATCATCGGCATTGTTGTCGGCTGGGCGACCGGGATGGGCTTGAATGCCTTGTTTTTAGGCATCCTGGTCGGTTCGGTCGCCAAGGTCGCCACCCACCTGTTGGGCATTTTGGGCAAGCTCAAGTACGCCCGTCCCAACTTCAACTGGCGCAATCCCGCTTTCCAAAACATGCTTCTGCTGATGCTGCCCCTGCTGGCCGGCATCATCTTCGCCAAGGTAAGGGACAATTTCAACAACATCTACATCCTCACAGGTGACAACATTCCCGACCAAACTGCAGTCCTGCAAGCCAACGACCTGGGACGCAAGCTTTTCACCACCATCCAATGGCTCGTGCCCTACACGCTCCAAATCGCACTTTTCCCATTCCTATGTGAATTGGCGAACGACAAGGACAAGCGCAAGCTGGGCGAAGTTCTCGGCAATTGCTGCAAGCTGTTGCTGTCGGTCTTCGTTCCTGCCTCGGTCGCCCTCGCTTTCGTCGGCTTGCCATTGACCGTCCTGATTTTCCTGGGTGGCGAGACCAATGTCCAGGTCGCCTCAATGGCGGGTCTATCTACGGTTTGCTACTGCATGGTATTGCCTGCGGCTGCCGTTGAATGCGTTTTGATGCAGGGTTCTTTCGCCGAGCAGAAGACGGTCGCCGTCACGGTGATTGGCATCCTGAGCAGCCTGCTTTCTGTGATTCTCAGCTATGTTTTCATCGTCCACATCGGCGTTTCCTCCGTAGGCGCCCTGATGACCGTCGCCCTAGGTTTCGCCATTTCCCGCATCCTGAAGAGCACGGCTCTCATCTGGCACATGCGCCGTTCGATTCCGATGTTCCCGCTCAAGGACACTTCCATATTCCTGGCGAAGCTGGTTGTTCTTGCGGCCATTGTCGGCATCGCCACCTGGGGCGCTTCGACCTTGACCTCGAAAGTCCTTCCTGACGGGCTGGACAAGGCGATGCGGGCAACCGTCCAGCAGGCACGATCCGAAGCCAAGACAGAAATCAAGCAGGACGACGAGCAAAGGGCCATCGCAACCGAAGAGGCGCAGGTCCCCAAACCCAAGAAAAAGAAAATCTTCTCCGATATCAGCAGGACCAGAATCGTCATCCGGCTTTGCGTCTCTTGCTTAACCGCCCTGATTGCCTACATCTTGGGTGCGATGGTCCTCAAATTGCAGGAACCCAAGCTGATGATTCAGTGGACCTCAGGGAAATTCCTTGGGAAACTGAAGAAAAAAGAACTGAAAAACTAATTCGCATTTTTGTCGTATGTCCCCTCAACTAGATCGAATTGACGTCCACACCCATGCATTTCATCCCAAGATAGCCGCCAAGGTCGTCAGGCAATTGGAATCGCACTACAGGATCCCCCCGATCGGGAATGGTCTTTGGGAAGACCTCGAGCCGAGGCTTGACCAGGCTGGCATCCAGAAATGCGTGATCCATTCAGCCGCTACGACACCCGAGCAGGTGATTCCCGCCAACAGGTGGGCGGTCTCCTTGCTCAAGAATCCTCGAGTCATCCCCTTCGGGACTATGCATCCAAAGTACAAGGACCTGGATACGGAACTCCAATTTCTCTACAACAAGGGAATAAGGGGCATCAAGCTGCATCCTGACTTCCAGGGATTCAGGTTGGACGACCCCGATCTGCTCCCTCTTTTCCACGCCATGGAGGGGAAATTCACCCTAATGGTTCACGTTGGAGACAGGCTCCCGCCGAAGGAAAACCCAACTTGCCCCTGGAAAGTCGCCGCCATCAAGCGTCAATTCCCGAAGTTGAGGATCATCGCCGCGCATTTCGGAGGGCATCTCCACTGGCAATACGTGGTCCAGGCCATGAAGGGGTTGGAAATCTTCATGGACACATCTTCCTCCCTCTTCGCCATCCCCGACCATCTTCTCAAGCAAATCTTCAATGAATTCCCAAGATACCTCTTTCTCTTCGGCTCGGACTACCCCCTCTTCAATCCGCCGGACGAAGTCGAACTCCTCCAAAAACGCCTAAAGCTCTCCGACGACCAGCTGGAGGAAATCCTTACAGCCGGGTCAAGGCTCCTCCTCAACTCATGAACATTTCGCGTATTTTCTTTAACATACCTTTGACATTTTTTTCATTCTCTCTACATTTTCCTTGATTTTTCCCTTTTTAATGCTAATTTTCAGATTATTTCCTATTATTAGGGTGCTAGTGGCTGACAGGGTTCGCCAGTTTTGTTTGCCATTGCCATGTTTTTTGCATTTTGATGTTTAACATAGTTGTATGAGACAAGTTGTATGGAATGCCATTGAAGTAGAATTGCCTGACGATTGGGAGCTTCTCCAGTTCTCAAAGGATGCAAGCTACGGAAGATTGGCATTTGCGGACCGGTACCAATTCCGCTTCGAGCTGGATTGGACAACGATTTCGCTTCCTCCGGACCTGGAGAGAATGGCGAGCGACTATTTGTCAAAACTCAAGGAAGACGGTCTCGAAGACGCGAAAAAGTGCATCCACCTCCCATGGAGAGGGGCATGCGGAAAAGAAAAAGACAATTTGATTTCAAGATATACCAATTATTATCCCGGAAGAGGACTCCTCCTGGAAGCCGTCTTTCTCTGGCCTGACCAGAAAAAGCACAGCACTTCCTTCGAGGCAAAGATTCTCGACTCCATCGCCGTCGCACCCTATAGGGAGGACGGACTGCAGCACTGGAAGGCGTACGGACTTGACTTCAACGTCAAGGAAGAACACTACCTCAAGCAACTGGTCGCAGACCCAGGAAACACGGTTTTCACCTTCAGGAGCCAGAACAAGCGCGAAGTCGAAACCTTCGCAAGGCTGGGCTTCCTCGATAGCTGGCTCAACATGCCTGTAGAGGATTGGATCAAGAGCCGGGTTCCTGAAAACTTCATCGTAACGGCAACAAGGCAACAGGAATCCTCGGGGCATCAGGTCAGCTTGCTGTCAGCAAGACGATCGCCGACAGTCCTGGTGGACTGGATTTGGGGAACAAGGAAGTTCCTCGCGGCCGCCTGGGTTTGCCCCAAGCACGACAAGCTTTTCCTGATTACGAAACTCGCACCTGAAAACAAGAAAACCAAGCAAACACCCATCTCGCTCACTTGCTGTGAAGACATGGAGATTGTATTGTGAGCGAAAACAAGCTGCCCGAAAACGATTCTCCAACATCCTGGAAGCAGATGCTCCAGGCGGTGATGACCCACAACCTCGCCGCGGACACCGAGCTCAACCAGGAAGGAAGACTGGTCATTACCATAAAGAACCGAAAACCGGCCTATATGGTTCCCCCGATCTCATGGTTCGTGCACTACTCGCCCACAAGGCAGATAACACTAGACAAAATCGGAACTGATATCTGGAAATGGTGCGACGGGAAGAACACCGTCGAAGCCATCGTTGACAATTTTAAGGACGTTCACAAGCTGACCTTCCACGAGGCCCGGGCGAGCGTTGTACATTATTTGAAAAAACTGATCCAGCGCGGTATCGTTGCAGTCATCATCCAGGAAAAAAAATGAAAGTAATCAACATTGACAACCAGCCTTGGCTATCCTTGCCAAGAACCTTGAAAATCACAACGGACGGCATTCGATACCGCTTGTTCCGTGCCTCCGTGACCGTCGCAGTCATCACCGTTGCGGTCGCCTTCCTGATGAACATCCTGGCTGAATCCCTCATCAAGAGGGCCGTCGCCTCCGATACGCGAGAGCGAATCCAAAAGGCGCAGCTCAATTCAATCTGGGCGTCAAAACTCACATCGCCCGGATCGCCGGAATCGATCATCGTCGAAACCGCAACCACTGAAAAGGGAAGCGACCTCTACAAGGAAACCCAGATCTTCGCGAAGTTCGACGACAAGGCGATGGAGGAATTCCAGGCACTCGCAAAGGACATCAACTACATCTTCAACTTCTTCGAGAACCTGGACTACGCCAAACGCAGGGACCTCATCCATACTTCCGAAGGCGTTGATATCCTCAGATACCTCAGCGACCCCGAAAACTACAAGACTTTCTACATCGGACTCTCAAGATACAAATCAATCCATTTTGGCATGGAAAAGGAAGAGTTTGACGCACTCCTTGCAAAACTCCCGGAACTCGACGCGACAATCAATACAATCCTGGAAGCCAGAAGAGAGGCAAATGCAAAAATCAATGCAATCCTTAGAAGGGATTACCCAAATGCAAACAACGACGCCGAAAGGCTGGCTATGGCACTCCCCGATGCCGACAAGGAATTTGGCGATTCCATTAGAAGCGTCGGGTTTGTATTTGACAAGGAAACGGTCGCGCCCGAACTCGCCAGACAGGCCCAGCGCCTCCAATACACCACAAGGATGAAGAACTCAATCAAGGACAGGCCCGTCAGGCAGCTGATCGCGCAGGAAGCGAACATCCTCCCCGCCGACGTCAACGACGTGCTGATGTGGAATTTCCTCAACGACAAGGATTTCGCGGAGAAATACCTTGTCAAGATGGCAGATTCGGGGCAGGACATCGAGGGCTTGTCGGCGGATCTTTTGGTTGACCTTGCCAAGGGACGCAAGGAAGCCGAAGCCTTGGAGCGCGCCGAGCGCCTGACGATGGATGCCGGCAGGGGTTTCATGGGCTTGGGCGAACGCCTTGCCTGGTTGCTCTTCGTATCCCTCCTGGTATGCGGCATCGGCATCACCAACGCCATGATGATGTCCGTGACCGAGCGTTTCACAGAGATCGCCACCTTGAAGTGCCTCGGCGCGCTTGATGGCTTCATCATGATCATGTTTGTTCTGGAATCTTGTTTCATGGGTGTGGTCGGCGGGACCATCGGCGCCATCATCGGGGCGTTGATTGGATTGGGTCGAATGCTTTCGGCGTTTGGCGTCAACTTCATTTCCGCCATTCCTTTCCTGGATATCCTGGGCGGCATGTTGGTTTCCGTCATCCTCGGCACGTTGCTCGCCGCAATCGCCGCGGTTCTCCCATCCTGGAAAGCAGCCAGGCTCGCGCCGATGGAGGCAATGAGAGTCGAATAAGCCCAAGCCAGGAGACCCCCCAAGGCAGATTCAAACCAAGTAGCAGAATCCAGTACTAGGAAACACATACTATGGCAGAAAACATCGCAACAGAACAGGGCCAAGGCCCAGACAAGAATGGCGACGAGAAGCGCATCATCATCAGAACCGTCGGACTCAAAAAAACCTATATGATGAAGGATGTCCTGACCCAGGCTCTCCGCGGTGTGGACGTGGCGATCGACCAAGGCGAATTCATCTCGGTGATGGGACCTTCAGGCTCGGGCAAGTCAACTTTCTTCAACATGATCGGAGCCTTGGATTCCCCCACGGTCGGACGTGTCTTCATCGACGAAGTCGACGTGGCGCAGCTGACGGCCGAGGAACTGGCCTACCTCAGATGCCATAAGATCGGATATATCTTCCAATCCTACAACCTCATCAAATACATGACCGCGCTGGAAAACGTCACGACGCCGATGGCATTCGGCGGCGTACTCCCAGACGAGGCTCGCGAACGTGGAATGGAAATCCTCGACCTCGTCGGACTCAAAGACCGTTGGCACCACAGGCCAATCGAAATGTCCGGCGGACAGCAACAGCGTGTTGCCATCGCTCGTTCCCTCGCAAACAATCCTTCGGTGTTGCTCTGCGACGAACCGACTGCCAACCTCGACGTGAATACCGGACAGGAAATCATCGATATCCTTGTGCGACTCAATACCGAAAAGGGCGTGACAATCATCTGCGCCACACACGACCACCGCATGATGAACATCTGCGACAGGCTGATGTGGATCAGAGACGGGCAAATCGATCGTATCGCAAATCGTGAAGACGTCCATATCGAACTCGCTTCAATCGACGGAGAATAAGGCTCCAAACCATCAAGCAAGGTAGTTACGACCAGGTAACCATCAAGTAACCAGGACAAAAATATGCGACTGACCAAACTTTCATTCAAGGCGACTTGCCTCGCGGCAGCATGCCTAGCCCTCACGTTCGTACGCGCCAATGTGACGATGCCAGCTCAATTCCAGGAGGACTGCAAGGCACTGACCGCTGATACGAACAGGCTTACAGGTACAAAGGAATACCAAAAAGCCGCCGACTACGTGCTCGGAAGACTCAAGGCACTCAACCCGGACAAGCTAGTCGAACAAAAATTCGATTCCGCCCAGACCCATTCCCCTGTGAAGAAGGGTGACGTGGTAGAATTCGTCGATCCGATCGCCACGTTGACTCCGATTGTTGACGGCAGGGATGGTCAGCCCATCACGATGTTCCCGATGCGCCCCAACGGCATCATCCCGCCAGCAACGCCGGCGGAAGGCGTCAAGGGCAAGCTGATCCACATTGGAAAGGGTACGGCGGACGATTTTGACAAGATCAATGTCGAAGGCGCCATCGTCGTCCTGGACTACAATTCCGGACAGGGTTTCATCCGCGCCTTCCGCATGGGCGCAATCGCCGTCATCTTCACCCAAAACGGACTCGCTGACGCAAGTTCACCCCACTATGCTGACGCCAACGTCAACCTCCTCAGGTACTACTACAACGGGCATGCAAGCCAGCTCCCCAAAACAGGCACGCTCGTCAGGCTCAATTCCTCAATCGTCTGGAAGCCAACCCGAGGACGCAATATCATCGCCTATTTCGAAGGCACCAATCCCAAGTTCGGTGACGACAACGACAAGAAGGAAGAGGTGATCATCCTCGCGGCACATCTGGATTCCTTCGGCGAAGTCCCAACGCTTTCACCCGGCGCAAGAGCCGCCGCAAACTGCGCGGCGCTGCTCCAAATCGCAGAACACATCGCCCAAAACAGACCGCGCAGGCATACCGTCATCGCATTCTTTGACAGCCAGTCAAGAGGACACATGGGGTCTGGAGCCTTCTACAGGGCGCTCGAAACCGACAAGAAGGACGTCACCATGGAAAAAAGACGTGAATCCTTCGACTACGAATCGGAATTCGTCCAGAAAATGTACAAGCTCCTGGCAGAAGAACAGCCGCTGACAGCAAAGTCGGACGTCAGAAGAAAACTCCTTGACAGATTGGCGGACAAGGCCCAGGAACACGCAAGCTACTACAAAGACCTTGAGTACAAGCTCAATGACGAAAACCTGACCTTGAGAAAAAACCACAAGGATAACATCACACAGGCAATCAAGGCCAAGATGGCCGAAAATGAAAGGATCCGCGATACCGAAGTCATCCCAGAAAAGCAAGGCTGGAACGAACTCCAACGTATCATCGGAAGACAGAAGCGAGACCTCACTGGTTCCGGAAAGCCTATTGTCTTTGACAAGAAAGTCGCAGAATCAACCCGTGAAAAAGCCCTCGCCAACCTCCAAACCATCCTCAAGGAAGTCAAAGACGACATCGAAAGGCGAGAAGAGGAACTGAAACTCGAAAATGAAACGCTGGAAGCCGACAACGAACTCCTCACCCTGCTCGGCGAAAAGTGGATTTCGCTCCATGCGTCCTTGCTTCTGGGCGACACCTCCGAAAAATGGGCGGTGGTCATCGGCGGCGATTCATCAATGCATTCCTCGGACGACAACCCCGGACTCTACGGCAAAATCCAAAAGGCATTTCTCGATACCTACAAGGCATTGGACGCCAAGGGCATCAAGAGCAATTTCCTGGTTGAATCCGCCGACCAGACCCTACCGCAGACAAGGGTGATCTGGGGCGCTCCGCACCTGATCCACTCCGGCGAAACCGCAGGTATCCTTGGCATCTACAACCTCGCGCTCGCAACAGTCCAGGAAGCTACCCTCCGCGAAGGCACGCCTGATGATACGCTGGACAATCTTAATATCGAGACCATCTACTCGCAAGCCATGGACATCGCCAAATTCTTCGTCCAGTCCAAGGACACCCCGGAGGACGTCAAGGAAAGCCTCCTTGCCAACCAGAGCGGACTCTCGCTCAGAAGAGGCATCGTCGCCAACAAGGACTATGTCCCCGCATCCTTCACAGAAGAGTACTCCGTCAAGGGACCGCAGGTCATGGGCATGCTCCAGGGCACCTCTATCCCCAATACCCCTATGAAGGGGGCTATCATCCAGTTCCGGCTCAACAGAATCTTCTCGCTTGCCTACGACGAAAACAAATACCAGGCATTTGACAACTACCAGGTGCTTAGGACAAACTCCAACGGCGTCTACACTATCGGGCCAATCTTCTCCAAGGCCTGGTGGTCAAAGGGTGGCTTCACTGCGATCTTCGACGACAACGGAATCGTCAAGGAAGTATCCGGCAACTCATCCGTAGGCTCAATCCGATGGAGGCTCAACACGTTCAAGGCAAAAGCCGGCTACGTCGTCCTGCCTTCGCAGCAACGCACCGAAAAACTCCCCGGCGAAGACGTCAAGATCATGTCCGCCAAAGCAAATGCTGACCTGGACTCTAGCAAGTCTTTCTCCGAAACGGTCGATGGTGTCGTATGCTGGTACTCCGAAGAACGTGAAAAAGGCGTCAAGCTCTTCTCGCTCAGGCAAATGGTCGGACTCAACAACGGTCCTCAAACGCTTGACACCACAGGCAAGAACAAGGCCGCGGAACAAACAGAAGCCATCGAGGCCGGCAGCGACGAAGACTACATCGGCGACGGTTTCGACATGACAGGGCACCCGCTCTCGATCAACGCAGCGGCACGTTCTTCTTCAGACCTTTGGAGATTGAACGAATCGCGACTTGACATCCTTCGATCGAAAGGAATCCTCGACTCCTCACTCGCCGAACTCCACGGACGTTCGGAAGACCTTCTGATCGAATCTGCAAAGAACACCGATTCCCCGATGAAGGTCGAGGCATTGAACACCGCTTCGTTCTGGGCTTCAAGGCCCGTCTACCAGAAAGTCCGTGCGATGCTTGACGACTTGGTCTTCGCGGTCCTGATCCTGCTGGCACTCTCCGTACCATTCGCCTTCGCGCTGGAACGGGTCCTCATCGGTGCGACGACCATCTACAAGCAGATTTCCTGGTTCGTGCTCTTCTTTGCCGTCACTTTCCTGATCTTATACTTATCGCATCCTGCGTTTGCCATTGCCAATACGCCAATCATCATCTTCCTCGGCTTCGCCATCGTCGTGATGTCCGTGATGGTCATCTTCCTCATCATGCGCAAGTTCGAAGTCGAGCTCAAGGCCATCCAGGGCATGACGGCTACCGTTCACGTCAGCGACGTTTCCAGCGTCTCCACCTTCATGGCCGCCATGCAGATGGGTATCTCCACCATGAGACGGCGTCCCATGAGAACCGCGCTGACGGCCATCACCATCATCCTACTGACCTTTACAATCCTTTGCTTCGCCTCATTCGGCACGCAAAGCGGCATCGTCACCCTCTCCGTCGCACCCAACCCCAACTACACGGGTGTTTTCGTGCACAACGTCAACTGGAACCCGCTCTCGGAAGACCTCAAGGACATCATCAAGTACTCCTGGATCGACACCTCCAAGGAAAAGGATCAGCAACCGCCGGAAATCTGCAGACGCCTCTGGATATCGCCGAAGACGCAGGACAATCCGGGAATCCTCATCACCAAGACAGACGGCACAAAACCGCTTACCATTAAGGGCGTGCTCGGTATCGAACCCGACGAAATCCAAAGACGTTCCGAATTCAAGGAATATTTCGGCTCGATCGACGACGAGACAATCCTGATCACCAAGGCGGTCGCAGATTCACTCGGAGTCACCACAGGCGACCAGATCATCTTCAAGGGACGCACTTTCAAGGTCGGACAACCGATCGACGCCGTCAAGGTCTCGGCAGCCAAGGACATGGATACCTCGTCCATCCTGCCCGCCGACTTCACAGAAACATCTGCCAACCAGCAGTCCAACACCGAAAACGAAGACGAAATGGAAGCGATGTCACAGCGAAACTGGGCTTCAATCCCAGTCGACCAGGTCGTCATCGTCTCGGCAGACTCCGCAAAGAAACTCGGTGCAAACCTCTACGCCCTCGTCGTCTACACCGACGACTTCAAGACGGCGATTGAAACAGCCGAAAAGCTTGCCAGAATCATGGCTTGCCCAATTCCCGCAACTCGTGAAAACGGTGTCTACAGGCACCTTTTGGGAACAGTTCTCAAGGCTTCGGGCGCCAAGGACCTCTTCTTCCCGATCGTCCTTGGCGGTCTCGTCATCTTCGGTACAATGCTCGGATCAGTCGCCGACCGCCAGAAGGAAATCTACACCTTCTCCGCCCTTGGCCTGGCGCCGAAGCACGTCGCTACGTTGTTCTTCGCAGAATCGATGGTCTACGCCCTTATCGGCGGCCTCGGCGGGTACCTGCTTGCCCAAGGCACACTTAAGATCCTGGGCGTCGCCGCCGAATTCGGCTTTGTCCGAGTTCCGGAAATGAACATGTCCTCAACCAACACCATCGTCACCATCCTTATCGTCATGGCGACGGTCCTGATTTCCTCGGTCTATCCCGCCATCAAGGCATCCAAGTCGGCCAACCCAGGCCTGATGAGAATCTGGAGGCCACCCAAACCAGAAGGCGACACCCTTGACCTGGTCTTCCCGTTCACCGTCTCCCAGTACGATATCACGGGCGTCCTCTCCTTCCTCCAGGAACACTTCGCAAACCATACCGACACAGGTCTCGGCAGGTTCATGACCTCGGAAGTCGAACTCGTCAGGAACAAGGAAACCGATGACCTCGGATTGATCGCAACGCTTGCGCTCGCTCCTTTCGACCTGGGTGTTTCACAACACTTCAATCTCCACTCAACGCCTTCGGAAATCGAAGGAATTGACGAGGTTAGGGTGATCATCGACAGAATCTCCGGCCAGCCCAAGGACTGGCAGAGACTGAACAAGGTCTTCCTCGACGACCTCAGACAGCAGTTCCTCATCTGGAGATCAATTCCCAGAACGACCATGGAAATGTATCGCCAAAGAACCCTGACTACTTTGGGGACCAACCCTCCGCAGGATGGCAAAAACGCACAAGGCGTGGTTGAAAATCCACCAGAAACCCAAAGCGGCAAGGCGGTCAATTAACAGGAGCGGAGGTAAACTACTATGACAACTACACACAAAATCGACAAGGAACTGGAAGAATTCAGAAGAATCATGGAAGTGCCCTCGACGTTTGAAGAGGGATTCCGTTGGTCCGCCTTGTTTGGCGCTATCTTCGTCGCCCTGTTGATGGTACCCGGCGCCATTTACATGGGTCTGTTGGCGGGACAGGGAATTGGCGGTGCCGCCCAATGGGTGACCGTCATCCTCTTCATCGAAGTCGCCAAACGCGCACATCAGTACTTGAACAAATCAGAAATCTTCGTCCTCTTCTACATGGCTGGCGCCTTGATGGGCGCGGCGACAACGGGCGGCCTACTTTGGAATCAGTTCTTCATCCAGTCCGACGCAGCGGCCGCCAACGGACTCACCGACCTGCTCCCGGCATGGTATGCCCCGAAGCTGACCTCCGAATCCTATGCCAAGCGTACGTTCTTCACCTGGGACTGGGCGCCTGCAATCATCATGATGATTGTCGGTTCATTTCTCGGCCAGCTCTCCCACTTGGTTCTCGGCTACGGCCTGTTCCGGGTTGCCTCTGACATGGAGAAACTCCCGTTCCCGATGGCGCCAGTCGGCGCCCAGGGCATCATGGCCATGGCAGAAGACATCGAAGCCAAGGCGAACAAGAACGCTGAAGAATCCTGGCGTTGGCGCGTTTTCGCCATCGGCGGCGCATTGGGACTTGCATTCGGCCTGATCTACCTATTCCTCCCCGTCATCTCCGGCGCGCTTACCGGTACCGCAATCCAGATCTTCCCCATCCCGTTCTCCGACTTCACGCCAAAAACCGGACAATACCTTCCCGCTTTCGCAACGGGCATCAACTGGTCGCTGGGCAACGTCATCGGCGGCATGGTCATGCCGTACTGGGGCATGGTCGGATCCTTCGTCGGACTCATCATCACCTTGGTCGCAAACCCGATTCTCTACCACTACGGAATACTTTCCGACTGGAAGCAAGGTGACGACACCATTGTTACCCTCTTCAAAAACAACATCGACTTCTACTTCTCGCTGCACATCGGCATTGCCTTGGCCATCGCCATCGCCGGCATTGTCCAGGTCGCCAGGTCAATGCAAAGGGCCAGACGGCAAAGCAAGGCAAATCCCAATGCAAAAAAAGGCTCCTGGGCTAAAGTTCCTGAAGGACGTGGCGACATCCCCTGGTGGGCGGTCATCCTTTGCTACTTCCTCGTCACCATCTCCTATACGGCCCTTTCCATTGGCTTGCTGATGTGGCACCATGACTGGAAGTTCACGACTGACATCCGCAACGTCCTGATCGTCCTCATCATCCTCGGATTCGTCTACACGCCTATTATCTCCTACGTTACGGCTCGACTGGAAGGCATGGTCGGACAAGTCGTCGAGATTCCAATGATTCGCGAAGCCGCCCTGATCCTCTCGGGATACCACGGCATCGCGGTCTGGTTCCTCCCGCTCCCCATTGCCAACTACGGTGCAATGACTGTTTTCTATCGCCAATGCGAACTGACGGGAACGAAATTCACCTCCATTTGGAAGACCAAGATCGTCCTCTACCCCATCATCTTGTTTGCGTCCATCTTCTTCATGAACTTCATCTGGGGCTTGGACAGGATTCCATCCGTCGCCTACCCCTACGCCCAGAAGATGTGGGAACTGAACGCCGCCAACGCCTGCGTCATGTTCACCTCGACGATGGGCGAATACTCGATGTTCGAAAAGGCGTTCAACCCCTGGTTCATCGGTTTCGGCACGTTCTTCGGAGTCGCGCTTTTCGGCTTGATGAACATCCTTGGCGCCCCGATCATGCTCACCTACGGTGTCGTCAGGGGACTTGGTCAAAGCATGCCCCACTCGATCTTTCCGTCCTTCATTGGAGCGCTCATCGGGCAATTCTACTTCAAGAAGAGGCTTGGGCTCAAGTGGAGGCAGTACATCCCAGTCGTCGCGGCGGGATTCTCCTGCGGAATGGGTCTGATCACAACCGTCGGTGTCGGTGTCACATTCCTCTCGAAGGCAGTCATCAAACTCCCGTTCTAAATGAAAAGCCATTGAAGCCAATCGCGCAATAGGAAAATATTATGGCAGAAAGAGAAACACTTATCAAAGTCAGTGAAGTCAACAAGATCTTCAACCTGGGAAAGGTTATTGTCCACGCTCTCAGGGAAATCAACCTTGAGATCTTCCGTGGCGAATACCTCTCAATCATGGGTCCTTCCGGATCGGGTAAAAGTACCCTTTTCAATATGATTGGCGCACTTGACAGGCCTTCGTCCGGATTTGTTGAGGTCGCAGGATACAACCTGACCAAACTGAACGCACGCCAGCTTGCTCACTTCCGTGGGCATCACATTGGATACGTCTTCCAGTCATACAACCTGTTGCACGCTTACGATGCCATCTCAAACGTCGCACTACCGCTCCTTTTCGGCGGAACGAATCATGAAGATGCCAGAAAGCGCGCCATTGAAGTCCTGGAAATGGTCGGACTTGGACATCGACTCACCCACAGGCCTGACGAAATGTCCGGTGGTCAGCAACAGCGCGTCGCCATCGCCAGGGCACTTGCCAACGAACCCGCCATCATCCTTGCAGACGAACCAACCGCCAACCTCGACTTGCAGACCGGCGAAGAGATCATCAAGCTGATGTCAGACCTCTGCAGACAGCTGGGTGTCACCATCGTCACGGCAACGCACGACCATAAGATGCTTGCAACATCAGATCGAATCCTATGGATCAAAGACGGCGCAATTGACAGGCTACAAGAACGCAAAGACCTTAAAATCAATACAGGTGTTGTCCGGTAGTTCCTTCAGATCCATTTTCACTTCAGCCATTCAAGCACAAACATGTTCCAATGGTGTTTGTGCTTGAATAAATTTCACAGCCAAGCCAAAAAGAAAAACCATGAAACTTCTTCGCTGCCTCTATAAAAACTACCCTAGGTTCGCCGCCCTGCTCGAGGACAACAAAATCCAATTCCTTGCTTCCGATCCATTGGATGGGCAAATCGAATTCGCCGAAGAAAGCACGACGCTCGACCAAGTCACCCTGCTCCCGCCAATACAGCCGCCCAACATCCTCGCCATAGGAACCAACTACTTGGGACATATCCACGAAACCGGTGCTCCAATTCCAGACCATCCGCTCCTGTTCATCAAGGCGACATCGGCTATCACAGCCGCCAACATGCCCATCAAACTCCCGCAAATGGCACCCAGCGAAGTCGACTTTGAAGGCGAACTCGCAGTCGTCATCGGCACAACCGCTTCCAACGTATCACAGGAGAATGCGCTTGACTACGTCCTTGGATATACGATCGCCAATGATGTCACCGCAAGGGATTGCCAGAGAAAGCTGGACCGCCAATGGGCGCGTGCCAAGTCCTTCGACACATTCTGCCCCCTCGGTCCCTGGATCGAGACACAACTCGACCCCACCAACCTCCGTATCACCACCAAGCTCAACGGGCAGGTGATGCAGGACGAATCCACAGACAA
Source organism: Verrucomicrobiota bacterium (assembly GCA_019136135.1). Lineage (GTDB taxonomy): Bacteria > Verrucomicrobiota > Lentisphaeria > Oligosphaerales > Oligosphaeraceae > UBA1407. The sequence continues at coordinate 13,069 of JAGVUR010000088.1, read as the reverse complement.
GCTGATCTTCAATGTCAGTTTCCTCATCTCATACCTCTCCCAGGCAATGACGCTCCTTCCGGGAACCGTCATCCTGACCGGCACCCCGGATGGTGTCGGAATGGCAAGAAACCCGCCAGTTTTCCTCAAGCCAGGCGACGTGGTCGAAATCACCATCGATGGCATCGGAACCCTCCACAACGTCGTCACAGATTGAACCAATGGCCAAAATCCGTGCCGATCAACTTCTTGTCAACCTCGGACTCGCACCATCTAAGTCTGCGGCACAAAAGCTCATCGATGCGGATCGAGTACGCCTACCGGACGGTACAGCAGTCAGGAAACCCGCCCAGGCACTGGACGGACATATACAACTGTTCCTCACGAAACCTCTGGAATACGTCTCAAGGGGAGCGCACAAGCTCATCCCTGCCATCGAGCAATTCAAGCCAATTCTAGAGGGCAAAACCGCTCTGGACCTCGGTGCTTCGACAGGTGGATTCACGGACGTCCTCCTCAAGCACGGGGTCAACAAGGTCTATGCCGTCGATGTTGGAACAGACCAATTGCACCCTTCCCTGCGCAACAACCCAAAGGTCGTCAACCTCCAGCAAACCAACGCGCGCTTCCTTGACAAGTCCATCGTCCCTGACCCGATTCAAATCTTGGTCGCGGACGTGTCGTTCATTTCATTGACGAAAGTCCTTCCGCCCTGCAACCAGCTCCTCGCTCCAGATGCATGGATTGCAGTCCTCGTCAAGCCTCAATTCGAGACACAACGGGAACATATCGGCAAGCGCGGTGTCGTAAAAGACCCTGAAGTCCGCCGTCAGTGCCTGGAAAAAATATTGGCTTTTGCCACTGCCGAACTCAATTGGAAATCCTTGGGCACGCTCCCATCTCCCATACTTGGTCCTGAAGGAAACCAAGAAACCATCGCCGTCTTCACAAATCAATCCCCGCAGGAGAATAAAGCATGACACCCAAAATCAAACAACTCCTCGACTACATCAACGACCACCGCCACCATCAGCTCAGAAGAGAAGTCGAGTGGAAACTGGAAGACGACTTTGCAAAACGCAAACTCACCCCGACCCAACGCTCCGCCGAAGCGCTAAAGCTGATGCTCGCCGAGGAAAAGCCAGCCTTCATCCCCGGCGAAACCATCGCCTTCACCAGGACCGTCGCTCAAATCCCTGAACAATTCACAGAGGATGAGTGGAAAGAACTCCGAAGCAAGGCGTACCTCCACGAGAAGGGATTCGTATTCAATATCAGCCCCGATTACGAAACTACGCTCAAATCAGGTTTGCTCGCAAGACGAAAACTCGCCAAAGATAGGCTTGAACTCGCTATCCAACAACAGGATGCGCTGGGAATCGAATTCCTTAATGCGGCAATCTCCGGCATCGACGCCGTCATTGACCTGGCGAAACGCTATCGCGAAGAAGCCAAAAAACTCGGACTTGACCATATTGCCAAAACCCTCGAACAAGTCCCGGAACACCCCGCAAGAACGTTCCTCGAAGCACTGCAATTCTTTAGAATCCTGCACTTCACGCTCTGGTGCGAAGGTGAATACCATAATGGTGTCGGAAGATTCGACCAATACATGCTCCCATTCCTCGAACATGACCTGCAAAACAATATCCTTGACGAAGAGCAGGCATTTGAATTGCTTGAGGAATTCTTCCTTACCTTCAATCGGGACTCGGATCTCTACGTCGGCGTCCAACAAGGGGACAATGGACAGTCACTCGTACTTGGTGGCGTTGACAGGGACGGCAAGCCGGCAGTCAACAAACTCACCAGAATGTGCCTCAAGGCTTCATGCGAACTCAAGCTCATCGATCCGAAAATCAACCTCAGAATCTCGCCTGATACCCCTAACGAACTTCTGGAATGCGCGACCGAACTGACCCGCGAAGGACTCGGCTTCCCGCAGTACTCCAATGACGACATCGTCATCCCAGGACTCGTCGAACTTGGCTATGAGCTCGAAGACGCAAGAGACTACGCCGTCGCCGCTTGCTGGGAATTCATCGTCCCGGGAGTCGGAATGGATCTCGCCAACATCGGAGCCGTATCGCTCCCCGCAGTCGTTGACAAGGTCATCAGGAAATCTAACGCCAAAACCTTCAAGGAGTTGCAAGACCAAGTCGCAGAACAACTTAAAGCGGAAGCTGATTTACTGATCGCCAATTGGCAACGAGTCGAAATCCTGCCAGGTCCTTTCATCTCAATCCTTTGCAAGGGACGAATCGAAGCGGCACGCGATGTCTGCCACGGAAACAAGTACAATAACTTTGGAATCCATGGGACAGGACTGGCAACTGCGGTCGACTCGCTCGTCGCCATCCAAAAACTCGTCTATCAAGACAAGGATCTGACGCTCCAACAACTCGTTTCCTTCCTCGAGGACGATTTCAACTCCAATCCAAAAATCCTCGCCAAAGCACGTTTCCAATGCCCGAAAATGGGGAATGACGACGATGCGGCGGATTCCATTGCAGTAAGGCTCCTTGACGACTACGCCGATGCTTGGAAGGGACGCAAAAACTCACGCGGCGGAATCTACCGCCCGGGCACAGGCTCGGCGATGTACTACCTCTGGCATGCCGACGAAATCCCGGCGTCGGCGGACGGTCGCCTCAAACGCCAGCCCTTCCCCGCCAACTACGCGCCTTCGCTCAACGTCAAGGTCAACAGTCCGGTCTCGGTCGTCAAGTCATTCACGAAACCCAACTTGAAACGAGTCATCAACGGCGGACCGCTCACCCTTGAGCTCCATGATTCCACGTTCCGCGAGGAGGATGGAATCGAAAAAGTCGCCGCCCTGGTCAAGTACTTCGTGCAACGAGGCGGTCATCAGCTCCAACTCAATGCCGTCAATAGAGATACCCTCCTGGATGCTCAGAAGCACCCGGAAGACCACAAAAACCTGATCGTCAGAGTCTGGGGCTGGAGCGGTTACTTCATCGAACTTGACAAGCCGTACCAAGACCACGTCATCAAGCGTGTAGAGATGACTCTATGATTACCATCAAGGCAGATTCCCAGCACGCAATCGAAACCGCAGCTAGGCTCCTGAACCAAAGCAAGGTCATTGCTGCGCCAACCGAAACCGTGTACGGATTGCTTGCCAAATGGAATGACGAAGCCGCAATAAACGAAATCTATCGGCTCAAGCACAGGCCCCATGACAAAAGGCTACAGATGCTTGCATACGACCTGGATGCCGCAAAGCAAGCCGGTCTCCTAGTCACGCCTGAACTGGAAGCCATCGCCAAGGCATTCTGGCCTGGACCGCTAACAGTCGTCGCAAATGCGGCAGACGGCGATACGATCGGCTTGAGAATCCCTAATCATCCCTTCATGCTCGAACTCCTCAGGCGACTCAGACACCCAGTGGCGGCAACATCTGCCAACCTCTCGGGAACCCCACCCGCCGTCACCCCCGAAGATGCCGTCAAATCCCTGGACGGAAAGCCCGCCGCTCTCTTCGATGGCGGCACCGTCTCGATCACCAACGGAACAGCATCAACAGTCGCATCGCTCCTCGACAACCAACTGACAATCATCAGGCCGGGGCTAATCACGCTGGAACAACTGAAACGAGCAATCGACAATCGTTGACGTCTGACCAAATCCATTCAGGCATTTCACCCAATTTCCCGGGGATGGAAAAAGAGGCAAAGCTGTCTCGTTCCATGGAGGAGAGGCTCCGTCAGATTAGTGTCCCAAGACGGCGGCTTGAAAGCCATAGGAAAAACCATGAAATATTCCGGAAAAATGAATATTCCCAGCGTAGTTTTGTGCCTGCTCCTAGCCGTTGTTTCCCTGTTTGCGGAGGAGATTTTACCGAATCGCGACTTTGCCTTGATGTCAGGCAAGGTGCCGACTGGTTGGGGATTCAATGATAAAAACACGACTTGCTCGATCGAATCGGACAACGGCGCGAAATATGCAAAAATCATTTCGGATCGCACAGATGTCAATGGTGCATTGACTTACCGGGCGAACTACAAGTTCCCGAAAGGTTCCTTGTTGTCATTGAGCGGTGAATACAAGACAGCGGATATCGAACTTGGTAAAGGCGGCAAGGTCTTTGTCTCAACCATGCATCGCTCAGTCAAAGGCAGCAATACCCAGCCGGTTTGCTGGTTGAACGCAGAACTCGAGCCGACAGATCAATGGAAAACATTCAGTGTCTCGAGACGAGTGCCTTACGACATTGAAACAGTCTCCCTGAACGCCTGCATCTGGCAGGCAAAGGGAACCGTATGCTATCGCAATCTCTCCATGAAACTGACTCCATCCAGCAACGAATTCGGCAAGAATCATGAGGTCATCTGGCGGGAAATGGAAGACATATACCCCTTCGCGCCGCCAACCACCTGGGGTCATGACCTCGAGCCGGACTACTTCTCGGGACGAGGGGGAATCGCCCTCGAGAACAAACGCATGGACTGGAATTTCCAGATTGCGGAAGTGACGGATCCCATCACCCTCTTCAGCAAGGAGCGGACGTGGCACATCTGGCTGCGCATTTATGGCTACATGGAATCGCCACGGGTTTTCATCGAGTATAATCTCAAGCGCCTCAGTTTCATTGATACCCCGGCAAACGAAAAGGTATCCCAGGGAAAATATGCAGGTCCCGGGAAATATGTCTGGGTGTATGGAGGCAATTTCACGACCAAAGGCGGTGCCCAGATGCTCTCAATCATTGGCAAGGGACGCTTGTGCGCAGATTGCCTGTTCCTGACCGATGACGCACAGTATGCACCCGTCAAATTCGAGGCGAAGGACTTCCCGCAGGCCAAGGCCTTGGATGTGAAAAACAAGCACATGATCAAATGCGAATATGAACATGAAGGCATGACAGACCGAATCCCGCTGCCAATCTCATTCCGGATCGCAGGGAAACGAATGACCATACCTAATGACAAGGAACCAGCCATCTTCCATTTCTCGCTGACCGACGACATCCTGGTCGATGGCATGAGTTCCCATTGGGCCGGCGCTGATTGGAACTCAAAGAACCAATGGGGAGAAAAATTCCTGACCTTCAAAAAAACCGGCGAACGGATTCTAAACGGTCGGAAATTCAACGACTATGAGGCGTACCTCTACTTTCTCTCCGGAAACCAGTATCTGATCTTTGGCCACATTGCGCCCGAGCGCTTCAAGGCCGGTGCAAAATCCATCTGTGAATATTGGCTTGAGCACGATGGCGAGAAACAACATCCGGAAATCATGGAAATCACCCACACCGCCATCGAGCCGATACGCCCATTCAAGAAAATCTTCGTAGGACCAAGCTATGTCCCGCTGAAAATGATGTACTACTCCTATCCGGATTGCCTTAACAGCCTGAACGCCTGCGGCTTCAACTACATGGGTTCATGGTACGGCTTTAATGACGATGCCCCTGAACGGTTCAACAAATTCCGTGACGAGGCATACGCCAAAGGCTTCCTGCTCTCCGCAGTCGTGACACAGTACACAGGCGTCAAAAACGAACATGTCGCCGTCGGAATCGATGGAAAACCGTATGGATCTGCCGGTGGACACGGCGACAAGGTCGTCTCCCTGTCGCTAGACAAGGATGACGAGCCGATCGCTGGCACCCTTCGCCGAACAAGAGAGGCGGCAAAGCACGGAATCTCACTTGAATATGACGACGAAATGACCAACATGCTTGAAGACAAGGTCGATTATGCGCCAAAAACCAAGGCACTCTTCAGAGAGTTTCTTGCAAAGAAAAACATCGAGTACAAGGAACCCGAGGAGATTGTTCGAACAAAGGCAGTCAACCCATCCCTATACAATGAATGGGTCAACTTCAAATGTTCCCGCATGGCATACTGGTATTCGCTGTATCGCCAGGCATTTGACGAGGGTCTGGCTGAAGCAGAAGGGAACTACCCGGCAGACCGCAAGCCGATGCTGCTGACCTGCGTTCAGGGTGCCGGCAAGGATTTCCAGAAACCGGAGGAAATCAAAATCAAAGGATTCCTGGACTACAAACTGTTGAGCAAATATTGCGATCTCATTCAAATCATGTCCTATACCTATGGTGGCCTGGACGAATGCGTCAAGCCTGGCGACGCCATGGAAATGTATGCCAAATACCTGGACCGCGACATCATCGTCCCAATCCTGCTGGCAGGAGGATACGGAACGGAAACCAAGCTCGAACGCAAGATCATGCTCAAATACCAGATGTTCGAATCCCTGATGCAAAAGCCGAAAATGATCGTGTTTTATGCAGGCGCCACCATCTTCAATGCACCTACCCTGGCACCAGTCGTCAAGGCCATCCGCATCGCACTGCCCTACGAAGAATTCTTCACCGACGGAGTGCGCTTCTACGGTTTTGAGAAAAATGCGCCATATCTTCGCCTGAAGGCATTGAGCTTAGGCAAACGAGTCCTGCTTTATGCCGCTAACTACACGGACAATCCCGCCAAGCAGGTCACGGTCACATTCCCCCAACCCATCCTGTCCGCAATCGAATGCGATGGCGGCAAAAAACTATCCATGTCCGGCAAGGAAATCACCTTTGATTTTCAAAAAGACCGCGGACAATTGTTCCTGCTCGAGTTCCCTTCCCCCATTAACGAACCTATCCAATAGAGAGGTCATATTTGCTTAAAGTTAAGGTACGGGCACCCCGGGTGCCAGTCACATGAATGCTGAATGCTGAATGCTGAATCATGAATGATTTGTCTGACCCGTCTGACCTGTCAGACCCGGCAGACCCGGCAGACCCGGCAGACCCGGCAGACCCGGCAGACCCGGCAGACCCGGCAGACCCGGCAGACCTGTCTGCCCAAACACCACCCAAGGTGCCCAAACACCACCCAAGGTGCCCCAGACCACCCAAGGCGCCCAAACACCACCCAAGGTGCCAGTCACATGAATGATGAATGATTTGTCAGACCCTGTCAGACCCTGTCAGACCCTGTCAGACCCTGTCAGACCCTGTCAGACCCTGTCAGACCCTGTCAGACCCCGTCTGACCTGTCAGACCCGGCAGGAAAGTTTGCCTTCTGCAAAACAAGACGGCTTTAGGTACGGGCACCCGGGGTACTCGTACCTAAGCTGACATGCAGTTAAGATGCCTAAAATCAAAAGCCCCGAAACTGCATTCTCGTGCAATTTCGGGACTCGGTTTAGTCATGGCGGAGAGACAGGGATTCGAACCCTGGGTAGGAAAAACCTACAACGGTTTTCGAGACCGTCCCGTTCGACCACTCCGGCATCTCTCCGTGGTCTACAGCTTGGAAAAAACGCACTTATAATAATGCTTTTTCCTGTTTTTTCAAGTTATAATGCCAATTTCGGCATCTTTTCCAGAACGATCTTTTCGGCTTCGAGATTCCAAAGGCCATTGTTTCTGGCGCATGCATCTGCCAATTCCGCAAAGACAGGATCCGTCTTTCCCTTTTCCGCGAAATCCGCGATGGCGGTAAGCGGGAAGTCGCAGTGGGTATAGATCAACTTCTTTCCGCCGGGGATTTCGGGCAGGCGTAACGTCGTGTCCTTCGCCGCCGTCAAGCCGCCAATGTGGGTGATCATCATCGCTGGATTGATCTTCCCTTCGCTCATCAGCTGCAGTGCCTCGCGGATGTCATCGGTGGTTCCGCCTGACGTGCCGACCACGTGCGTTGAGGCATAGTGAACATTGTAGAAGTTGAACTTGGCGGAGAACGACGGATCCGTCGGACCGGCGAAGAAATTCAAGCAGCCGTCATGAGCCAGGATGGCATCGGCTTGTTCGATCAGGGCGGCGACCGGCGCCAGCACGAACACGTCATTGAAGCCCTTGCCGCCGTTTACGGCACGCAGTTTGTCGACGGCATCCGGACACTTCGTGTTCACATAGACCAACTTGACGCCATTTGCCGCAGCATCTTCAGGAGTCAGGATGGACTTTGCGCGTGCCAGCCGTGCGTCGTCGATATCGGTGACCACCAGCAGTTTGGGGCGGCGTGGTCCGTGGACCAGGTAGTCGATCAATCCCAATCCCATCGGGCCGGCGGAAGCCAAGCTAGCGCAAGCTCCGCCTTCGACGATGCCCATGATATGGTTGTAGGTTCCTGCGGGGATGTGGTACTGTGCATGGCAAGCGCCGATCAGGCAGCTCATCGGCTCGCTCAAGCTAGCCATGAAGAATGCATCGCCAGTGTACTTGAGCAGGCAGTTGGCTTCCATCACCACGCTGGGAATGCGCACATATGTGGCGTTGCCGCCGACAGTTGGGAACGAGTATCCGGGAGAATCGAAGGAGCCTTCGATCATCAAAGCGGGCTGGATGCCGAAATGGTCGCCGGGCTTGAACTGATCTTGCCACTTCTTGCCGACTTCCAGGATGATGCCCGAAAATTCATGCCCCAGCAGCGGGGGATTCGTAGCGCAATCCTTGGGAACGCGCTTGTGGTCTTCGCCAGCCTTGGCGGCCTTGTAGCTTGACATGCAAATCGAGTCGCAGATCACCTTCGCGATAATCCCATCGTCACCGCAAGGTGGCAACTCAAAACTTTCCAAACGCAAGTCCATCTTGCCGTAAATCCGCAATCCAGTCGTCTTCATGATTATACTCCTATCCTTTTGTTGAGCATCCTATCAAGTCCCCTCGTCTGCAACTCAAGCTCACTGCTTCGAGCGAATCAAATCAGCCAAGGACTTGACTGACTTCAAAACTTCAGCCTTGATATCGCTCTGCTCAAACTTGACCTCGAACATCTCTTCCATGGCGACGATCAATTCCAACAGCAAAAACGAGTCGACTCCATACTCGGACAACTCGGTATCAGTCTCGATCTCGGACGGGTCGATGTCCAAAAACAAACGTTCGACGATCAATTCCTTCAACGACGTTTCCAACGATTCTGACATGGGCATGCTCCTGATTCTTTTCCTGCTATGCTTAAGAACGAAACTAACCTACACTACACCTGCGGGATCACCAGCACGGGGCATTTCGCCCGCTTCACGACCCTCTCGGCAACCGAGCCGAAAAACAGTGCTTCAACAGCACCGGCGCCCTGGCGGCCGATTACGATCAAATCGGCGCCAATCTCATCTGCGTATTTCAAAATCTCAGTGTGCCCCTTGCCAATCCGAAAAACCGGCTTGAACTCGACACCTGACGGCACACGGGGACGATATTCCTCGTCTATCTTCTTGTCAATATCACGTTTCGCCTTGTCGTCAACATCGGATGCCGCATTGTAAATATACGTTTTCCAGTACTGCGCATCCGGTTCGGGTATCACATGAAGCAAGTGCAACTCGCTTCCAGGGCGACGCACAGACGCGTCAAGCGCATAGTCGAACGCTCGACTCGCATTCACAGAAAAATCCGTGCAATACAAAATCCGAGTGATCTTGCTCTGATTCGATTCCATTTTTGGCCTCCTGATTCGCAAGTCTTGTCACGATAGGCAAAAGTATAATGTGCATCATATTTTGCCTTTTTGCAACAAATGCGAAGCTTTTTACATCCCCATTGTCCTCACATCTTCCCCGGCAGCCACAAAGCCAATTGGGGAAACACTACCAGCAGAATCGAAGCAAGTACGATCAACCAGAAAAACGGAAACGCTCCCCTGAATATCTTCTGCAAAGGAATGTCGCGGGCAATCCCGCCAACCACATAGACATTGACGCCGACTGGAGGCGTGATCACGCCTATCTGGGTCACCAAAACAACCAGCACCCCAAACCAGATCAATGTCGGCTCACGACCACCAATCAAGGCAAACTTCTCCACGACAGGAAGAAGAATCGGAATGGTCAGCATCACAAGCGCCAATGCGTCAATCACGCAACCCGCCAGTATAAAACCGACCATGATGATCGCCAGCGTGACCAACTCGGGCAAGTTGGAAGCCACCAATGCACTAGCGAGCGCAGATGGCAAGTTCGTCACTCCGAGGAAGCGCCCAAACATCGTCGCCCCTGCAATGATGATCAGCACCATGCAGCTGGTGCGCAAGGTCTCCAGTACGGACTTGCGGAGAATGTCCATCGTCAAGGCTCCGCGCCCCAACGCAACCAGCAAACCGGCGCCTGCTCCGATGGCCGCCGCCTCTGTCGGGGTGAACCACCCCAGGAACATACCGCCCATGACAATCCCAAACAGCACGATCGTCTCGATCACGCCCAGCAAAGAGCGGAACTTCGCCTTCCAAGTCGTGGAATCGCCTGCAGGTCCCAACTCTGGGCGCCGATAACACACAATCCCAATATATACGCAAAATATCAGCGTTTGCAGCAAGCCTGGAATCACACCCGCCATGAACAACTTGGCGGGAGAGACCTTTGCCATGATTCCGTACACGATGAACACAACGCTCGGAGGAATCAGCATTCCAAGACTCCCACCAGCCGCAATGGTGCCAGTTGCCAGTTCCATATCGTAGTTCCGACGGCGCATCTCAGGCAATGCCACCGACGCCATCGTCGCCGCAGTCGCAGGACCGGAACCGCAAATCGCGCCGAATGCCGCGCAAGCCCCGACCGTCGCCATCGCCAAGCCGCCCGGCAGCCAACTCAACCAATGGTATGCCGCATCGTAAAGACGACGGCTTATCCCTGCGTGAAACAGGATTTGCCCCATGAAGATGAACAATGGAATCACGCTTAAATCATACTTCGAAAATGTCTCGTAGCACGAACTGACCAGCAAATGACCTGCGCCGGACAAGTCGCCGATCGCCAAGGCATAGCCAAAGCATCCGACGAGAGCCAACGCAAAACCAACCGGCATGCTCAAGGCAAGCAGGATCAGCAACACGATGCAACCCCAAATTCCTATCATTGTCAAGCTCATGGCTTCATCATCTCCTTTCCCGGATGGGTCAAATTGTAGACCTTGACCAGGACAACGACCAAAAAGGTGGCCGATACCAGCCACAATACCCAAAACAACGGAATCTGCAACGTCAATGTTCCTATTCCCTTCCTAAGCAAGTAGCTTCCATAGACCCAGCTACGATACGCCAAGAACAGGAACAGCACTATCGCCAGCAAGCGCATGCAGCCATCGATCCATATCCGTCTCCGACGTGGGAACTTCTGGAAAAAGTACTCCACCGCCACATGCCCCTTCACCGCAGTCGTGTACGGCAATGCGCACGCGCCGCTCAGGCAAGCAGCTATCTGAACGACATCCACAACACCGACAATCGGATGTCCAAATCGACGCAAGACCACGTCAAGGCAGGTGGCGACGATCATCACGACCAACCCGACGCCGGCGGCCCACGCCAAACAGCGAACAAGCACCGTCACGATTTTCCTGTATGTTTCCCACATCGTTACCGTACCTCCTTCGTATTATCAGTGCCCTTAGCCGTGGCTATCGACTGTTCCGACACTCGGGCACGCAAGAACGCAACTGCCTCGTCCCCGGGCAATCCCTTTGCCTTCGCGCCTGCCGCCCAGCCATCCAGCAAGGGCTTCAGTGCCTCGGCGGCCTGCGCATTGTCTTCGGCGCCAAATTCCAGGATTTCCTTGCCCAGGCCCCGTACATATGCCTCGCCTTCGATATCCATCGCATCCCACAGCTCGCCGTGTTTGCGGATCCACTCCTGATTGATCTCGCCAATGATGGCACTGATGTCCTCGGGCAACTTCTCCCATGACTTCCGATTCATCACCACGAACATGGCGGTGGTATATCCAAGCGCCGGAATCTTCGTCACGGTCTTCACCACTTCGCCCTGCTTCCAGCCGCATAGCGTCTCGATGGGGCACAACGTCCCTTGCACAACGCCCTTGCGCAACGCCTCGTACGTATCGCCCTGGCTCAAGCCAACTGCGTCTGCACCAAGATGCTTAACGACTCGCGCGGTCACCCCCGTCCCGCGAAGCCTTTGATGGTGAATGTCGGCGAAAGTCCGTACAGGCTCGTTGCTCGCCAAGATTCCGGGACCGTGGGCATGGGCGTACATCAGCTCCACGTCAGCCAGCTCTTCTGGCTGAAATTTCCGGATGAACTCGTTTGCCACCTCCGTCGCCATCATCCCGTCACGATAACCCCAAGGCAGATCCAATGCCTCGATCAACGGAAACAAACCGCGACTGTACGCAAAGCAACTCATCCCCAAATCTGTCGCACCAAACACAACGCCATTGAAATTTTCGCTGTCCGTGGTCAGCACCGAACCAGGATACACGTCCACGGCAACACGACCACCTGTGCGCTTCTCCACTTCGCGCGCCCATTCGACACCCAACTTGGCAGCACCATGAGACGCGGGGAAAAAGATGTTGTACGTCAAGCGGTATTGAGCAGGAACACCTTCGCTGGAAACTCTGCTGCCAGAACTTGACAAGAACGAACACGACAAGGCAAATGCCAACAGCAACAATGCCGTTGACAACAGCACTATCCTACGTATCCTAATGCGTTTAACCTTCTTCATCATCTATCTTCCTCAAGCAATCCTTTGCTATCTAATTTTACTTTTGAAACGGGGCAATCTCTACGGGATCAACCTGCCTAAAACAACAAAAAACCGACCTGAAAGCGAAAAAATCCACCGTATTTTCGCCAAAGGTCGGTTTTTGTCTTGTACTTGGGCCTCCAGGCCTTGTGCCCGCCTTTCAAACTATGGCGGACATCACACGTTTAGCCTATCTTGCCCTTCAGGAACTCTACAGCCGCCCGAATGTCAGCCTCAGGGTTCGCCCCGACCTCGCGCTCGACAGTCAGGTACCCCGCGTAACCTATTTCGGACAGAGCCGCCAGGTAGCGATCCCAATCCACTTTGCCCTCGCCTAATGGCAACTCGTTGAAGAGTTCGCCGATGTTAAGTCCCTCAATGCCGCCTTCCGCAAACGAGGCATAAACCTGTACCGGGTCGCATGGGCGATACTGCACGCCATCCTTGGCGTGAGTGTGGACTATGTATTTCTTCAAGGTATAGACGGCTGCAACAGGATCCTCATTCTGAACCATGACCAAATTCGCAGGATCCATGTTGACGCCGACACCGCTGGAGCCGACATGATCCAGGAAATTGCCCAGGCAGACTGCGGTCTCGGGCCCCGTTTCAATCGCAAACGTGAC
>JAGVUR010000075.1 GCA_019136135.1 Verrucomicrobiota bacterium | reverse complement strand
CATTCAGCATTCAGCATTCAGCATTCGCTTGGCGTCTGGAAGGTTACTCCGCTGAATTCCTCGCTGAAATCGCCTGCTTGACCTTTGTCGTTTACGGCTCGGACTCGGTAATAGTATCTCCGATGGTCGTCAAGCCCGGTGTCCTCGTATCTTCCGACGCAGAATTCCTCATTTTGAATCTTTGCGATGAAGGTGTCTTTGTCTGGAACAAAGCCAGGCTTGGTGCTTCGATACAGTTCGTAGTGGGAGAAATCGGGCTCCGTGCTTGCTCCCCAAAGGAGGTACAGATGACCTCGGTTTTCCCCGCGTGCGGCACAGGGCTTTGTAATCAGTCCCGTGTAGTTGCTTCCAATTGGCAAGGGGCGTCCATCCTTCGAAACCGGTGCTTGGATCGCACGCTCCGGCAGGTTGGTGCCATGAAGGCGGATCGTCACGATTCCGTTCGCATCGCATCTTGGAGGCACTTGGTTGATCTCAAGGCGCTCGTCAACCGTGCAGAGCGACATGGCAAAATCCTGACCGAGTTCGCACTTCAGTCCAAGGTCTTCCACGGCACGACCGCAGGTTTCGCGAAATCTCAGCACCAGTCCGTCGCCATCTTCAGCGCGTTTGAGCGCCATCAGTTGGAGGTTGTTTGCATTGACGGAGAGGAAAGACTTGGATTCCGGCAGGTCGCCCTGATGTTTTTCCGTTTGCATGACAGTCATTGGATGTGCGGCATGGTCTGCCAGCATCGACAGATTTGCGTCTTGCCAGGTGCCCTGGTATGGCACGATAGAGTACCTGAAAACAGGATTGACATGGTCGCCGCCAGCAGTATGCATCTGCAACCAGTCGTTGAACAAATAGCTGTAGATGCCAGTTCCAGTTTCGGGGCTGCCATAATCGGTTTTGTCGGGATGTATCTTGCCGAATTCCACGAGGTGGCTGTCGAGTTGGATCAGTCCGATTCCGTAGTGGTTTCCTTCGACGCAGCACCATTCCCTGGCAGCGAGGTATGTATCGGTACCGTGCCCTGTCTGGTCGATTCCGGGCGTTGCCACGCAACCGTTCAGTTGTGCATGGAACCGTGCGTTTTCGACTTGGAACGGGAAGGCAAAGTAGCCATATCGGTAATATCGCTTTGTGTTGATCAGGTCACGGACATGCTGCAATTTGTTGGTGATGTCAATTCGTTTTTTGTTGTTTGGGAAGACGTATGTTGTTTCAATCGCCGCTTGGGAAGTTGGTTCGTCCATGTTGCAACGTACGATCGTTTCAAGGTTGTTTTGCGAGATTTCGAATATAGCTTTTAGTGGGCGATGGAATGTCGCATGGTTGTCGCGTGTGTAGGTGAATTCATTGGCGCAGGCAGAAAGCAGGTCACGTTTAAGTGATTTATCGAAAATCCTTGCCAAGGAACCATTTTCGGCAAAGCTGACGATGAAGAAATCATTTTCGACTTCAGGTGGTTGCGAGAGTGGGGTGAAATCGTCCTGGCAGCATTCCAGCGAGGTTGCCGTCACCACGGCGTAGCCGAAGGAAGGCACCTTGGGTGACAGGAATTTCTTGCCGTCAAGGGCGACGACTTCTTGTCGCGGAGACAATGTTGGATTGAACAGGAAGAACCCGTCTTGGGGAACATTCACCCGTTTGTTGAGCAACATTGTCAGCGCAAGTTTTTGTTCATTGTTTGCGACTTCCTGCGCCTTGTCGATCCAGTCCCGATGTTGCATCCATGTTTCATAGACTCGTCGTCCTTGGTATCCGCTAGTTCCGTAGCTATGTTCGTCATTGCAGATCAGTCCATCCCATGCCCGTTCGAAATCTATGGCTGGGTATGTGCATCCATCGACCATCAGGCTTGCGAGGACGGATGCCATTTCGGCTTCGGGAAGTCGTCGATCGACGGCGAATTTCTGTGCGAGGAGTTCCGGGGTTGTCAATGGGTGTTGGCTCCATCCGCTTGTCATGTCTCCGCGCAACACGGGAATGTCCTTGCCAAAGTGTCTTTTTACATATTCGAAAGGCTCGTCGAGGTTGCCGACCATGCGGATTTTTGGCCAGTCCCACTTGTTATTCCACGCCTTGATGAAGTTTGCGAATTCCAGGCCTGGTTTCTGGTCATCCTGATAGTTGGCAATCAACCATCTGTCAAAAGGGTACCGATTTTCCAGCTTTGCCAGTTGGCGTGACATTTTCCTTTCCACTGCCTCGATCGCATTGCCGTCTGCCGCCATCGTGGGTGACAATCCAAAAGCCATGCCGCCGCTGACGTATTGAGCGCTGCACCAGACGAGGATTCTGCTGCGGGCGTCGGCGCCTTCCCACCAGAATACCATCGGCAAAGGCGAATCGTATCGGACATCGACCCGAGCGCCGCCGCCACCGGCGTCTGGATTCCAGATGTAGGATGGGATCGACTTGTCGCGAGGCCAGATTGTCGAGGGGAGTGGATTCCATTGGTTTGGCGCAAACAGGATATTTTTGATGCCTGCGGAGCAATAGGGGACGACGAGCGCCCAGCTCATCCCGTTGTTGTCGATCATCGTCATGGTCGAGGATGACACGTTCCAATCGCGCTTCAGGCGTTCTCTTGTATAGGCGGATCGGCACATTTCCTCGAAGCCATAGACTTGGGTATGATTTCCCGCCGTGCAGCATCCAATCGCGATTTTCCCTGCGTTCAGGTAGTTGTTTGCGACACGTTCTGCTTCATGCCGTCCTCGTTCCTTTGCGTAGTTTTCCCAGAACCAGGTTCCTTCCATCATGTATCGGTACCGTGATTCTTGTGGCAGGCTTTCTGTTTCATCGCACAATTGGGTAGCCAACTCCAGGAATTTGACGCTATTGTGGCGTTGGATGTATGGCGAGTTGTGGAGTCCGATGTCGGTATGCGAGCCTACTGCCACGTCCAGCGTCCAGTGTCGAGGCACGATCCAATTGATATTGCATTCTGCCAATAGTTTTCCGTCAAGTGATTTCAGGGTGAACAACGCCTGGCAATTTGTCTTTGGGACCTGGATCATCAGTAGTTTTTCATACTGTCCGTGGCAAATCCCCAGATCCATGTTTGAGATCATGGTTTCGCCTTCGCGTTCCATGTCAAGCAGGCAATGCCCTGTGAACTCGCTCTGACAGCTCAGGACGACATATTGCTTCCCGTCACGAATCAAGGGATAGGGAATGGCGCGAAAATCTGAGATCATGGTTGTTTTCCTGCTTGTTATCTTTTCAGTGAGAACCAGAGGGTTGGCGAGTCTTGTGTGGTTTTGAATGTCCATGCGCCTGGGGTTCCTTCGACGGGGATGTCAGCGAAAGCTCGTCCTGCGGGATCCAACGCCTTGACGACTGGTTTCTTTTCGCCTGGGATCGTAATTGTCGCTGGGATGAAGATGGCGATTGCCGGTGGATTTCCCCAGTTGGTCTTGATCGTGGTTCGTTCCTCGTTCCAGATCATGCCGGGATTTGCAATGGTGCCGACGATGGCGAGGAGCATGGATTTCGATTCCGCGATTGGCAGAGAGTCGCAAGCTACGATTGCGAAAGAAGCTGTTCTTTCCTGTGGCAAGGTCAGCTCCGCCTTGACATCTCCGAGGATGACGGGTTTGTCTTGGATGTATCCGGAAGCCGTTCTTGCGGCGGGTGCGTTGACCAGGTAAGTTCCCCGATCGTTTGACGCGTCCCATGTGATCTGCGACGATTTCAGGTTGATGTCGGGTTGTGCAATATCAGCTGGGATGGTCTTGGGCTGGTCTCCATCGTCTGTGAGCTTGACATTGATTTGTGCGTCCGGCAGCGCCTTGTTGAAGTCGGCGTTTGGGAATTTGATGCTTGAGATTGTCGGGACAGTTCCCTTGATGTCATCGAAGAGTACTTTTTTGGGTATTTCGAGAGTGATTGTATTGGGGCTTGGCTTGACAAGTCCGTTTCTGTAGATCAGTGCCGCCAGTGGCGAGAAGGTCATTTTCCCGGGATTTCCCGCCATTGCGAAGTATCCTCTCATGGCTGCCGGGGTTTTGAAGTCTGGCGGCGAGGCGAATGAGAACTGGTAAATCGCGTCCCAGTCCTGGAAAGCCGCAAAGGAAGCGATTAGCGGGAATAGTTCGTGGTTGTGTTCGTTGGGCGCCGGATGGTCGTATTCGGAAATGGAGAAGGGTTTCCCCTGGGCCCTTTGTGTCATAAGATAGGCGTATGAGTATGGTGCTTTTACGTTTGTCATCGGCGTGTTTCGTATCGTCCAGTGGTTTCCGTCCCAGTTTTTGCCTGGAGCGAAGGTTGGGTGTTGCCAATAGAAGTGCGTGTCCATGTAGTCCGAGAGTTGGCTTTCCCTGATAAAGCCAAAGGCGCCGGAATAGTTGACTTGGGAGTCGATGACTAGCGACTTGACCTTGAGGTCCTTTTTGATGTAGTCCATGAGCGTACGCGTCGTCTCGTATTCTGTTTCTGCGAGGAAGTTGATGTAGTCGCTTTTTGCGTTGATGGAGCTGTTGATGATTTCCAGCGGGATATTGTTGTGGTCGAAGTCAAGCGGAATGTTTCCTTCGTGGAGTTCAAGGTCCTTGATTTCGACTATGACCGGGGTGTTGAAGCCGCCTGGTCCGATGGTAAGCCTTGTTCGCTTGTCCTTGAGGTATGTGTCGATACGGAGGCTTAGTGCGTACGTATTCCACTCCGTGTACAGGTTTGCGCCAGTTCTTGCGTATGGGAGCCATGGCGGTTCGGCCGCCATCAGCGAGAAGTTGACATATCGTTGCTTCGATGCTTTTGCCTTGAAGGTGATCGTGTAGTTTTGGTTTTCCTTGAACGGGATATCAAGGAAATGGGTTTGATAGGCCCAGGCGACCTCGCCGTCTTGTTTGAGGTCGATCTTGATGTCCTTGGAATTTTCCGCCGTTAGGACGAAGTTGTCAGGATGGAGGTGTTCGCCCTCCGGCTTCAAGCCTTCGAGGAGGTTGTCTTTTGAGAGAGTCTGGAATCCTCGTTGCCATTCTTGGGCGAGCTTGGCCGTCGAACCATATTTTTTGACTAGCCAATCCTTCCATTGTTTTTGTAGTTCGGTATAATACTCGGTGCCTTGGATCGCCCTGATCTTGTCTTCTTGGACCAGGCTGGTGATGGCGTTTTCGTTGTTGATTTCGACGAATGCGACCATCGGGTCTTCTGCGGGCGTCAGTCCTGTGTATGGATTGACGGTAGTCAGCAGGTCCCGTGCGTATTCCTTTTGCATTTGGATGAATGGGGGATAGAATCTATCGAGTGCCTTGCCAGGCCCGAATTCCTTTATCATTTCCGCTGACATGCCCCTATATCGCCTTGACACGTGAAGATTTAGGTTGGCATAGACTCCATTGAGCTTGAGATGGTACAGGAACCAGTGCAATTTGTCAAGTTGCACAGGATCCAGGGCTGTTTGGTCTCTATTCCAGATGTGGTTGCGTTCCATCGAGTGGAAACGCATCACGTTGAAACCGATTTGCTTGAGGCGTTTTGCCAGGACTGGGGAGACTTCCTTGTCTGGGAAAGCGTTTGCAAAGGCGATGTTGGAACCGAAGAATCGGATTTTGGTGCCGTCTTCCAGGGTAAAATGGCCGTCCTTGGCGACGATTCGCTTGTCTGCAGGACCTGGGTTTAGGAATTCGACGCTACCGAGGGCGTCGTCGTACGCCTCGCGCGCATTGGTTTGGAATGGGAACCAGCCTTCGGGAATGTCTTGGGAAAATCCCAGGAAGGGAAGGGCGATGAGGGCGAGAATTGACAAGCTGGAGATTTTCATGATGGTTCCTGGTTTTTGTGGTAGATGAAAAACTTGGAATAACACAATTTACTCAGCCAAACGATCAAATGCTAGTAATCGATATCACAACAAGAACGGTTTACAATGAAAAGGCAACGCAAGCCGATTGCAAAATGAAAAAACCTACTTTGTCTTGGTCATGCGCCTTGTTGTGTGCTACATTGGTTCTCTGACATTTTAACAAGAGTGTAGGCGATTGAACGCACAAAACAAGGATAGGCAATGAAGAACTCCATTTTACTTTTTGTGTTGGCTTCGATGTTGTTTGGGGTAGTCCAGGCACAGGTATGGGATTTCACGCAAAAGCAACCGGATTGGGACATCGTCAGCAACATGCGTGTCCAGCAAACCGAAGAAGGCCTGTTGCTTGATATTTTCGGATATGATTCGTACATAGGAAACAAGAAGGCTGACATCGATCCCAAGAAATACCAGTGCATTCGCATCACCTACAAGGCGCTGGAATTGCCGGAGGGGACGACAAAGGGCGAATTCTTCTTTGCGGGAAATACGAAGCCGAACTACGTGCATTCGTTCTATTTCCACATTCCATCACTCAAGAAAGACGGCAAGTGGAATGTGATTACCCTTAACTTGGCCGATGAACCAAGACTTCAATCGGCTTGGGTTGACAATGGAAATCTTGACAAGTTCCGACTTGATATGCTGAACCAGTTTCCTGCCAAGATCCTACTTAAATCGGTTGAATTGCTGCCTCCCCTCCCGCCGATGATTGTCGGCATCCAGGACACTACCGCTCCCAAAGGATTCTTTTTCCCAAAGGATTACTTTTTCGACGGCGAGGCGAAAGTCCGTCTTAACGCGGGACGCTATGCACTTTGGTTTCGAGGAGTCGCAAAAGACAATTTCGCTTGGGACGAATGCATTCGTGTTCGCAATGCGCCTTTCACTCGGAATGTGAAGCATGTCAGCTTGCTCTGGCATTGCCTGGGATTCGTTGAGGCAGGTGGCGATTCCCCAGTTGTCCTGGAAATTTCCAGCGATGGTCTCGAAGCGTTGTCGGGCTTGGTGCTGACGACGTTTTCAGGCGATGTCCAGGATCGCGACCATCGCATTCCCCTGGAGGTCGTACCCGACCTGAAAGAGCCTCTCAAGCCAGTGTCCACGTTGCTTTTCGACAAGCATGCGCCCTATTGGGGCGGCAAGATGGTCGCCGTGAAGGGCTGCGAGGAACTGGAAGGGTCCAGCTTCATAAGAAAGGACTTCGTGGTTGAAGACCTTCCGTCAAAGGCGTTGCTGCAAGTTGTTGCGGACGACTCCATACGGCAAGTCTGGCTCAATGGCAACCCATTGCCCATTGACGGCGAATGGTCAACGAGCTGGAAAGAGCCATCTTCGGTTGACGTGACCAAGTTGCTTGCCAAGGGCGACAATATCCTTGCGGTCGAGTACAACAACGGGGGAAGTGTCGGCGGGGTGTTGCTTGATTTGCAGATGATGCTTGACGATGGTCGCGTCCAGCGTGTCGTATCTGACGAATCCTGCCGTGGCACCTATGGAACTCCTGTTCCCGGATGGCAGAGCGGGGCGGTGAAGCTTGAATCACTAAAGGCCGTTTCCGCCGTTCCTGGACCTCCCGCTACGCCCTGGACCGTTGTTTTGCCCTACACACGACTGACGCCGGCTTCGGTTGATTCCCGTGTCGTTGGGATTCGTCCTTCGGCGCGTTCAACTTCTCGCAACCCATCTTGGGACGTGACATTTCAAGGGGAGCCAAGGATTGTGGAAGGCGACATTGCCTTTGCGCACATTGTCAACGAGAACGGGGGATTGGTTGCGCTCAAGAGCGGTCCCGTCTCAGGATTTTCGCCAAGCTTTGGCGAGGGCGGTCAAGTCACCTTGACATTCGGGGATTTTGAGCTTCCGCCTCTTGGCTACGACTTGTCGCTGAAACTGATTGTCGGCCTTCATAATCGCAAGTTTGCCGCCTATGATCCTGTTGATTTCACATTGCCTCGCGAAACGATTTCCGAGCCTCCAGTTCCCCTTCGTTCGGTTCGAGTGGAGGATGCCGGCAATGGTCCCCGGGTTTTGGTGAACGACCAAGCGTTCTATCCGATCTTTTTGAGCATTTTCTACGATCGCGGGGAGACTGGCTTGGAAGGGGCTGATTCACCTGTCAACATCAGGGAATTCCTGGCTGGCGGCGCCTCGAACACATGGTGGATTGCGCCGCGGAAGTATGACTTCACGGAGATTGACAATCGGATTGCGAAGATCATCAGAGAGTATCCAAACGCCTATGTCGCGGCATGGATCTGGCTATGTCCGCCACCTTGGTACGCCAAGACCTATCCTGATCGCATTTCGAGAAACAATGACGGAACCAGGTTCGACTACTATACCGCGACCGTCACCTTCTCCGATCCGGATTACAGGGAGGACGCCAAGCACGCGATCGATGCATTCGTCAAACATTGCGAAAGCCTGTATAGTTCACGGATGATTGCGTACAATCTTTGCGGAGGGGTGTCGCTGGAATGGCAAGGGTGGGGATGCCATGGACTCCATGCCAAGAAAGCACTGGCAGACTACAGCCCTTCCGCCAAGCGCGATTTCCTGGATTATGTCGCCAAGCGATATCCGGAACTAAAGGTGTCGGATATTCCCAGCTACGAGCAACGCTTCAGTTCAACCGATACGATTTTCCGCGATCCCGTGAAGGATCTTGTGGCGCGGATCCACGACGAGTTCTATTCCCAGTCGATTGCCGACACCATCTGCCTCTTGGCCCAATCAGCCAAGGGCGCCATGGCGGCGAACCCCAAGCTTGTCGGATGCTACTATGGCTACAGTTTCGAGTATGGGAACATGAGCTGGTGCGTCAACTCATCGGGTCACAATGCTGCGGCGACCGTCGTCCGTTCCCCGCATGTTGACTTTCTCCTGTCGCCGCCGTCGTACGCCATTCGTGCCATCGGCAACACGGGGGGCGAAATGAAGCCCTTTGGCTCCATCCACCACAACGGAAAGTTTTCGATGATCGAGGACGATACGCGAACGAACAACACGAAGGCGACGAACTACAACCAGACGATCAATCCGGACCAGACGCGGCAGGTGACACGCCGAAACTGGGGCATGGCTTTGGCGCAAAAGACGCCGATCTGCCACCTTCCCATCGTCCAGGGGTCGGATTTCGGCAGCCCCGAGACCCGGCGTGACCTGACCGTGGTACGCCAAGTCGGGCAGGAGATATTCGAGAGCGACCGTCAACGCGGTGCCCAGATTGCGGTTGTGGTCGATGAGAAAGCGTGGAAGAACCTGGAGCCTGTTTCGACTTTTGACGTCAACCCTCGTCGTCGCCACTACCTCTACAGCCATAGCGGTGTTGCCACGCCGAGCAATCAGCGTGCCATGCGTCTTACCGGAAACCTGACGTCTCTCCAGCGTGCCGAACTCAACCGTTGCGGTGCGGCTACGGACTGGATCCTGATGGAGGACGTTCCCAAGCTTGCCGGCAAGTACAAGCTGTTCATCTTCCTCAATGCCTTCGAGGATTCACCGGCGGCGCGTCTCGCCTTCGATGCTGTCAAGAAGAGCGCCAATGGGATTTTGGTCGTCTATGGCGCCGGTTTTGTTGGGAGCGACACGGTTCCCGACCTCGCTGGGATGTCGCGACTTCTCGGGATGAACGTCAAGTTGGCGCAGCCAGGACCATTGGCGATTCGGATCGACGACTTGTCGCCGCAAGCGTTTTCTAGGATCAACGAGACAGTTTTCGGCACGGATGCGAGCATGGATCCGCGTTTTGCGATTGACGATTCAGGGGCAAAGGCACTTGGCCGCTACGTTGATTGCGGCGAGGTTGCGTTGGCTTCGAAGCAATTGGGCACGTGCAAGATGACGTTTTGCGGCAGCAATGCATTGACTCCAGACTTGATAGCGGCGATTGCATTGGATGCAGGAGTCCATATCTACAGCTACAGCAACGATCCTTTGTTTGTGGGATGCGATACCTTGACCATCCATACCCGGACGGCGGGAAAGAAACAATTCTTGTTTCCTGAATCGACTGACGTGGTTGACATGTTTACCAAGCAGGTCCTTGCGAAGGGAGTTACGGAGTTCTCTATTGACATCCCCGCCTTTGAGACTCGGAATTTCCTTCTTAGGGAAGGCGCTCGTTGAACATTTTGGGATTATTCTGTTTATTTCACAATCAGTTGAGGTTTGATCAGATGAGAGTTCTTTCTTTGCTTGCGATTCCTCTTTGCCTTTCCGCCATCGTGTCTGCTGTACGTCCTGCCAATACCTGGCCATTCATCATCGTCAGGCATGCGGACAGGATTCAAGAAGCTCCTGAAACAATGAAGCGAATCCTTCAGATTTGCAAGGACAATCCAGGTTCCGTTGACGAGATCTGGCTGGCAGATTCATCCTATCGTACCCCGGAGGCGCTCAAGCCCATTCTCGACAAGATGAATGTTTTCCGCGAGCAGTGCGACGATGCGGGCATCCAGCTTTCCTTCCAGCAGGGAATCACGTTGGGGCACAATGGAAATCCTGCCTACGCCAAGAAAGTCCCCGGGACAACTCACTTTTCCGAGAAGGCGTGGCGCGTGAACGAGCATGGCCATATCGTACACGGGCTGCTGTGCCCCCGTTCGCCCGAGTCCCGTCAGCACCTGTATCTCTACGCGAAGACGATCCTGGAGGGTTTGAAGCCCAACTCCTATTGGCTTGACGACGACTTGCGAATCGGACTCTCGAAGCCATGCGGATGCTTCTGCGACCTCTGCCTATCCGAGTTCAATGCGAAGCACGGGAGTTCGTACACGAGGGAGCAACTCGTCTCAATCCTGTTTAGTTCAAAGCCTGTTGAGCCATTGCGTGAACAGTGGATCATCTTCAACGAGGAATCCCTGGCGGGTTTTGCGATGCAGCTTCGCCGTGCCGCTGAAGAAGTGCATCCGGAATGCCGCCTGGCCTACCAGTCGATCATGTCTTCCGCCTTGGGTTCGGGGAGGACCTTTTTACCGATATTGGAGGCGCTTTCTGGTCCGTCGGGCAAGCCAGTGGGAATACGGCCTGGCGCTTTATTCTACGACGAGAGCGTTCCTCGGGACATGACTCGGAAGTCGTTTTCGGTTGCCCGCGAGGCGGAGCGTTGCCGGAAGGCGGGCTACGTTGCCCAGATCGCCTACGAGAACGAGACATACCCGCGCCACATTTTGCAGAAGTCGCCCGAGGCGATCATGATCGAGTGCTCGCTGATGGTTGCTTCCGGCTGCGATTCGATTTCCTTATACTGGTATGTTGTGGGAGAACATGAACCGATCGAATACTACGAGAATTTTGCCAGAACGACAGCGCAGTACCGTCCGTACCTGGAGAGGATTGCTGCAAGTACGCGAAAGACTCGATTGGGAGGAATGGCAAGGGCGCTTGGATCCAATCGCTACCAAGTCGAAGACTTCTCGTTGTTCGACCCCAATGAATCGCTTCTGGCCCATGCGGGGCTGGCTGTCACCGTGGAGGAAGCCGATCCGCAAGCATGGATCTTGACGATGGTCTCAGCTCGCTCAATCGCAATCCAGGACATCGAACCGATCCTTGACAGACCGACCATCATCCCCGAAGACGTGTTTGGATTCCTGTTGAAAAATCACAAGGAAGCGTTGGTCAAATGCCTCCCCGACGCCGAACAGGCGCTGCCAACCCTCGCAAAAGCCGTGGCAATGGGGGCGATCGCGACCGTCGCAAAACCTGGAGACGAGCCGAAGTTCGCAACCTATCCAATCCAAGACGGCATGACACCGGACAATTTCAAATGCGGTGCGGTCGTCCTCCCTACGGCGAAAGGACGAAAGGTCGCCCTTGTCCAGTCAATAGCTGCATTCCCGCTAGCAAACCGACGCCGGGCATACCTGGATGTGATCGATCTTGTCACCGACGGTGCATTTCCTGTCCGGCTTGAGACCTGCCACGCGATACGAGTCTTGCCCAGGATTGATGCGGACGGCAAGGTTGATTCCGTCACGCTTCTCAACCACAGCATCGGCGAGACTCCCAACCTTAAGCTGACAGTCAGGAATCCGCGTACGAGGAATGCGCAGTGGCTTAGACCAAGGATGGCTCCAGTCCCGATATCGGCGGATGCCGGTTCGCCCACCAATGCGCCTGTCTTTACGCTCCCTGTCCTGCCGGGATGGCAGCCGGGAACGCTCCTCTTCGTCGATTGAGGTTTTCCCTCAAAACGAAGCGAGAAACAACATGTCTTGAGGATCTCATGCAATGAAACGAATGCTGATTGTGATGGTTTTGGGGATTGGCATGAGCATTTTCGGCGAGGAATTTTCGTTGGGTGGCTGCTATGACGGGTTGCGGATGGACGACTTGGGATGGGAAGTCATGTACGTCCACAATGGAGGATTCGGGAGGTTTCCAACGAGCTACAGCTATGTGGTTGCTGAACTCAATGGTCAGAAGTCTCTAGTTGATACGTACTGGGCAGCCCAGTGGCACGGAAACGGGAACGCCATCCCCGTCGATTGGGACGGGAACAAGGCGGATGGGGTTACAGCATTGCTGGAGTCGGGTGTCAAGCGGGTTGTGCTTGGTGTCCGCGTCCACTGCCAAGGCGTGTTTAGGAATGGACAGGCGGGTTGCGCCGAGGTTGACTGGAGCTTTGGACCGGGAAAATGGACTTTCGGCAGTAAGGAACTGCTGAAGGAAGAGGAACTTGATCTTGGTTCGGGACCTAGGCTTGGGTACAAATTGAATTACCAGAAGGGCAAGGGAATCCAGTTCAGGTTGCTTTCTCCAGGCACATCGACGGTGTCGAAGTCATCGGAGTTGTCCGTTGCACCATCTTGGTTCAGGCTGGAGTTGGCATTGGAGCTGGATCGTGGTTTGCGACAGGTTCGGTGCATTGGTCGAGCGTTGGATGAAGGTGGCGAGGAGCTGGCTCGATTGGAAGATGTATTTGGCTTTGATGCTTGTAAAATCAAGGAATGGAATGCCTTGCGTTTGGACACGCACCATACGATGTACTGGGGAGATGCGCATTCGAATGCTTCGGCTGCCCAGCGTGACGGGTACGACAAGCTGTCGGTAACACTCGAAGGCGAGGGAGTTGGCGATGATGTGTTTTTGTTCCGTCGTCCCTTGCGTGGTGCAAGCTTGGGTCTTGGGCCGACGTTGTTTCTTGGCGATAGTCGCGAGGTCGGCTGGAAGTTGTTTGCCGCCGAAGGCGTTGCGGGGACGCGTGTGGAATTGAGTTTTTCGATAAAGAATCGCTTGTACGAGCGATTCTTTTCTGCTGGCGAGGTTTCGTTGGTAGGCGGGGAAAGCAGAAGCGGAACATTGCTGGTTTCTGATTTGCATGCGGGGAGCTACGATGTGATCGGAACTCATTGCGGCGAGCAAGTCTATGCTGGAAAGTTGACGGTTTTGGGTCAAACATTGCCGAAACATGGGGAGAATGTCTTGCGCAATGGAAGTTTCGAGTACGACGATGTTTGGAACGGTAGCCATATGCGCAAAGGCGGCGAGACGTATCAGGGGTTTGCTTTGGTTTCTGGCACAAAAAATCTCGAGTATCGTCAGACTGGCGCCGAAGGCTGGTGGGCCATTGGTGATTCTGCCGAGGGATGCCAGTTGTTGCCTGGCGGCAGGAGCGGAAGCCGTTACTTGAGGATTCGCGGCGACCGAAGCGTGATATCGGCGTGGGATCCCGTGCTGCCTGCGGGTGATGTCACGCTGTCGGCTTGGGTTCGTTGTCGCAATGTGAAAGGGAAATTGGCTTTGAGTTGCACGGGATTGACTGGCTGGAAGGGGGCGCAGGTTGCCGAGGTGCGATTGCCTGAAGATTGCGATTGGACTCAGGTCAAGACTTTATTTCCATTGAAGGACTTGCGTCGCGTTGCGGCATTGATTCAAGTGAGTTCAGGGGAGGTTGACGTTGATGATGTCCAGCTTTGCCTAGGTGATTGCAGCGAATCGTTTTCATCGATTCGCGGGGAAGCCTTTGAATTAGGCGTTGTTGGCTTTGACGCAAAGGATTTGCCGAAGTGGCGTGTTGGAACTGGTGATCAGGTGTTGCGAGTCGGACGTGGATTGTATCCGCTTGATACCGACAGTCGCATCAAGGTATGGATGGGGGCATGGGATCGTCCTCGTACGCGCTTGTTGGCTGAAGTATCAGTCAAGTCATTGCCGTTTGAGGTCCCATTGCCGATTTCCGAGCTGGCTGCAGGTTCGTATGTGGTTAGCGTTGAAAGCGAAGCCTTGGACAGCTTGTTGTATTTTCGTCCCTTCATTCCTGTAGGTGGTGTTGTTTCGGAGACGATGTCGGGTTGTCGCGGCAACTATCGGTTTGCTTTGGCGCCCAAGATGGCTCCCCATGAGCTGTTTGGGGTTGGGAACGGGATGATTGGCAATGGGTTCTATTGGGGAGGCCATGAAAAGGACGACTATCTTTTGGGAGCGGCCAATGGTTTCACGTCAACCCGTGGTCCGTATTCGTCCGACATCGGTTATCTTGTTGCGATGGGTGGATTGTTTCACCATGCGAGCATTTCTGCCATCGATAGTGCCCAAGGTTCGCCCCATGTAAATCCCGCCGATCCTGGAAAGTTGGACGTGTTTCATCCCGATGGCTGGAAGACCTTGGTTTCTCGTGGCGAGGAACTGGGACGTCAATTGGGGAAGGATCCAACAGTTGCCACGTTGCAGATGGCGAACGAGCACCCCTATGTCGGAGTGCAAGGAACTACGCCGTCAATCTGGGCGGACGATGATTTTCGTCAATGGTGCCGCCTTGTCCACAAGGATCTCGATGTTTTGAATGGTCGCTGGGGAACATCGTATTCGGCCTGGTCTCAGGTTGAGCAGCCGATTTCGGCAAAGTTCATCGAATTGGCGAAGAGCCAGCCTGTGAAGACGGGGGCTGCTGCCATTGACTGGACTGCCAGCACGGGACAATTCAACGATGCGATTGTAAAGCGCTTGAAAGACTGTCCTGGTCAGGCAATGGATTGGTTGCGCTGGCGAACCCATACAAGCTTGCGAGTTTACGATGCCTTCCGCGAAGCCGCAAGGAAACACGACACTAAGACGTTGTACAGCACCAATTTGTGCTGGCCAAACTTCTGGCCGCAGATGTTCATGCCTTTCGTTCGACGGATGGACGTGACGATGCTGGATTGCCAATACACATCCGGCTTCCGTGCCAGCCTGGGCAATCCCGCCGAAATGATGGACATCCTGCAGATGGCTGAATCCGTTGATCCGTCAAAGCCCATGTGGGGAATCGAGATTTACGTCCAGCCCAGTTGGCCGGAGGCATTCGTCGCAATGCAGAATTGGGCGCTTCTGGCACACGGCATGGATAACAACCTGGTCTTCGGCTGGAGACCCTATTCCGACCGGGGAATCCCGAAAACAGTCCGGTTCTGGGAGGCAAATCCCGATTGGCCAATGTGGTTTATCATCGACCTGGACGGAACCAAACTGCCGCACTACTACGAAAACCAACGCTCCGTAGATGAGATCAATCGCTTCCACAAACGTTTTGATGGACGAACATTGCGCAGGAAGTCCACCGATGTGGCGCTGTACGTCTCGAAGGATACGAGCGAAAACATTATCCTGGCAACGGGTAACAAGCCCTGGTTGTCAAAGTTCCAGAATGCAAGGGAAAATCTTTCATATGTGATGAGGTTGCAAGGAGTGACTGCCGATTACGTTGACGACGAGACATTGCCAGATACCGTGGGAAAGTTCAAGTATCTGGTGGTTCCTGCTTCAGACGTGATCAGTGACGAATCGGCGAAACGCATTGCGTCCTTTGCGAGAAGCGGTGGGACTGTTGTGTTTGCCGGAGCCTCTGGATTTTACGATATCTGGCTTCGTGAACAACGATTTTGCCTTGGCGGCGAAGCGTGGAGTGAGCTGGGCTGGAAAGCATCCATGTCGTCCGGCCGCGAGTTGTCGGGCGGCATGTATGGCTATGATGATATTGGCATGTCGGGCGCCGAGGCTGTACGTGATGAAACTGGCTAGATGGTATTCTGGACACGGCCTTGGGGTCGTGGCTGCGTTGTTGCCTCTGGGGCGTTTCCGATCGCATACACGCCGAATCCCCATCCTAGCCAAGAGATTTGGTCATGGGTTTCGAAACTTATTGCTGTGGCAGGATTGCCTTGGGATGCCCGTTTTGTTGCCGACGTATCTCCTTGCCTTGATGCTTCCGGCAAGGGGCTTGGCCAAGGGGCTTCTGTGGTAGAGGCAGTCCAGCGGCCTGCGGATTCTGGGGATGTTTTTGTTTTTGTGATGAACCAAGGAGGCGAGGGAGTTGGATTGCTGGAGGCAGTGGTTCCCGCTGGATTGCATCAAGCGGAGGATGCATTGACGGGTGAAGCATTGCCATCGCCGAAATCAGGGCTGTGGCAATGGAAACTCAAGCTGAAAGCTTGGGAATACAGGGTGGCGAGATTGAGGAAGGATTAGTAGCTCTTTACATGGTTCATTTCATATCACTATGACTTATTGCCAGCTGTCGTTAAATCGACGCCCTCGGCATCGCACTTCGTTACCTTGGAGGATTAATCTCAGGACCAGCACAATGCATACTTGCTGAAGTAACTGCTGCACCTGATGTGAGGCAACAACCAGTCGGAGAATAACTTACAGGAAGGGTTCACGGTTTATGATGCTTTGATGTGGGAACTTTGTCAAGAGGAGCTTCGCACTACAACTATGGTCGAAATTCAGAACAATGAGTTGAAATATAGAACATGTGTAGTCAGCTACCACCAGCAGAGCCGGTGGTAGCTGACTCTTGTGAATTGTCACCTAAAATATTTCAAATCACGTTCAGGTTCCATCATTTGATCCGATTGATTGGTTTCTCTGTTGCATTTTGCTTCGTCGATGTGTTATCAGGCTTGGAACAGGGTGTGCTTGCCCAGGATGCAGTCAGGGTCGAAGACGGCCTTGATGTCCTTCATTTCCCGGATGCCTTCCGGACCGGCCATAAGTTCCAGGAAGTTGGTCTTCAGCTTCCCGATTCCGTGTTCGGCGGAAGGGGATCCCCCCATCTGGACGATTTTTTGCGCAAGTTCGAAGTATATTTTCTTTCCCTTGTCGTAGTCGTCGGGGTTTCCTGGCAGGATATTGACATGCAGGTGATTGTCTCCGATGTGCCCGAAAGTAACATATTTCAGGTTGTTTTTCGAGAGTGTATCGTGGAAGAGATTGACGTAGTTTCGCAGTTCGCTGTCTGGGACCGCCATATCGGTTCCGAGTTTTGTGATGTTGGGGAATTGCCGCCTTGTTTGTGCAATGATTGAGTTGACTGTTTCCGGCAGTGCGTGCCTGAAGAGCCGCAACCGTTCCCGCATGTCGTTTTCTGTCGCGCACCAGCAGTGCTCCGTATTTCCGCCAAGTTGCCGAATAATGTCCCTAATTGACTTCATGATCGTGCTTTCGCTTGCTTCGTCGCATCCGATGTCAATGTAGATGGCGCAGTTCATGGAGTCTTTCAGCGCTGCGGGGACTCCGGAAGCGGCTCCCAGCAAAGCCCTTCGTTTTCTGAGCATGTCCAGTGCGTCTTCTCCGAAGTATTCGATTGCCTCGAGGGCGAGTGCTTTCCTATCCTTGCGGATCGTCTCTACGAAATCCAGGGCCTTCGATTCATTTTCCCAGAAGGCCATGAGGGCGATGGAACGCTGTGGCTTGGGTATAAGCCTTAGTTCGACCTCGGTGATGATGCCCAGGGTGCCTTCCGAGCCGATGAACAGGTCGAGCAAGTCGCGTCCGTTTGAGTAGTATCCTGCCGCATTCTTGGTTTTCGGCCAAGGGAAGGTGGGGAGTTTTCCGTGCCTGTGGGTTCCATCCTGCGCGATCAGCGTGAATGTCCCCTTGTCGGTTGCGACGGCTTGTCCCCTTTTGAGTTTGACGATTGAGCCATCGGCAAGGATGATGTTCAAGGCATTGACGTAGTCTCTTGTCGGACCATATCTGAACGTATGTGCTCCGGATGCATTGCATGCGACGCATCCTCCGATCGAGGCACTTGTTTCGGTTGGATCGGGGGGAAAGAAATGCGGTGTTTTCCTGAGCGTATCCAGGATTTCCCGCGATTGTTGCGACCAGCTTTTTTCGTCTGTGAAACGTAGGTTTTCGAGCGCGTTTTGGAGCGTTGCAAGCGTGACTCCTGCTTGGCATGTGACGAAAATGTTTCCGTTTTCGTCTTTTCTGAGTCCGAGGATTTTGTCCATCCGTTCCAGGGATATGATTGCGCCGCCAAATGGGACTGCGCCTGCGGTGATGCCGGTCCTGGCTCCTGAAATGGTGACGTCAAGGTCTTGTCTTTTAGCTTCCTGGAGCGCCTGGGCCACCTGCGTTTCCGAAGTTGGCAAGGCGAGCATCGAGGCGTGACCGGATTTTCTGGATTCGTCCCTCAGGTATGCATCCTTGGCCTTGAGGTCGTCTCCTTGAATCAATGTGCAGGATTCATCAAGGTTGATGTTCAGGCTTTCAGCGAGGCATAGATTGGCCGACATTGGAAAACGCCTCCGAGCTTTATTTCTTGTTTCTGGTTACGATCGACAATTCTGCTGGCGCGATGGTGACCTTGCTGTATGGTGGAACGGATTCGGTGAGCCAGACATTGCCTCCGATGGTGGAGTTGTGGCCGATGGTGATGTCCCCAAGGATCGAGGCGCCGGAGTAGATGGTGACATCGTCCTCGATGTTGGGATGTCGCTTGTGCCCCTTGATGATCATTCCGCTAGCATCCTTAGGGAAGCTAAGGGCGCCCAGGGTGACTCCTTGGTAGATCTTGACCCGTGCCCCGATGATGGCTGTTTCGCCGATGACGACTCCGGTTCCGTGGTCGATGAAGAATGACGGGCCGATTGTCGCCCCTGGGTTGATGTCGATTCCCGTGACGGTATGTGCGTATTCGCTCATCACTCTTGGGATGTAGGGGATTTTGTCAGCATAGAGTTCATGTGCGAGCCTATGTATGGAGATTGCCTTGAATCCCGGATATGCGAGGATGATTTCGTCCAAGGATGTGGTTGCGGGGTCTCCATCGAGGGCAGCCTGTGCGTCGGTGAGGAGTGTTTCCCTGATCGCAGGGAGTTTTTTCATCAGCGACAATGCGATTTCCTCTCCGTTTTTGAAGCAGCTTCCCTCGCAGTTTTCCCGGATGCAGCTGAATGCGAGCGCCCTGGTCAATTGGGAAGAGAGTTCATGGAATGCGTCGTTGACGAGTCCTCCGACGGCGAAGTACTGGTCTGCCGTGGTGAACAGCTTGTGCCCGGTATATCCTGGGAAGAGCAGGTCGAGGAGCTTGTTCAGGACGCTGATGATCGCTTCGCGCTGTGGCATCCCGCAGCGTTCGTCATAGCTGATTCCCTTTCCTGACGCATAGCTTTTGCAGAGGCTTTCGGTAATCGATCTTACCTTGGCTTCGTCCCAGGACGAGCCCGTCATGTATTTTGCAAATGAATATCCTAGTATTCGCTTGTCTTCCATTTTGGTTTGCCTCCGTTATTTTTCCAGCATGATGGTGACGGGTCCGTCGTTGACGAGTGCGACTTTCATGTCGGCTCCGAATCGTCCAGTTTGGACGTTTGGGCAGACTTGTTTCAGCTGCTTGACGATGTACTCGTAGAGCGGTTCGGAGATTTCCGGCGGTGCGGCTTCCGTGAAGCTCGGCCTGCGCCCCTTGCGCGCATCGCCGTAAAGCGTGAACTGGCTGACGACCAGGAGTTCGCCGTTGACGTCCTGGAGCGATCGGTTCATCTTTCCCTCGTCGTCCTCGAAGACCCTGAGGTTGAGGATCTTGTCTGCGATGAAATCGGCTTCTGCGGTCGTATCTCCGTTCTTGACTCCCAGCAGGACGAGGAATCCATGCTTGATGCTGCTGACGCAGGTGCCGTCAATGGTGACCGAGGCTTGCGAAACTCGTTGGATTAGTGCTCTCATGGTAGTAATGTCAAGTTGGTTTGTTGGTGAAACCCAGGCTTGCAAGGTGGAACAGGACATCTTCGACGGGCAGGCCGATGATGTTGCTCAAGGAACCCGAAATCGATTCGACGATGAGTTCGCCGTGATCCTGGATCCCGTAGGCGCCCGCCTTGTCCAGCGGAGAGGTGTGCTCGAAATACCGCTGGATGGCGTCGTCGTCCAATTGCCTGAACGCAACGGATGTCGTGGCGACCCAGTTTTTGAGGACGTTGTCCGCGCTGATGATCGCGACTCCGGTAAGGACCTTGTGGGTCCTGCCGGAGAGCTGCCGCAGGAAATCCGTCGCCTCCAGCATGGAATGCGGCTTGCCGAAGATCTTTTGACCCAGTATGACGACGGTGTCGGCGCCCAAGACGAATTGTTTAGGATGCCTGTTTTTGACTGCCTGAGCCTTGAGCTTGGCGAGTCTTGAGACCAATTCGGCGGGCTGCTCGTTTGGAAGCGGGCTTTCGTCAACTTCCTGCGTATCGACGATGAAGTCGATGCCGGCTTTTTCGAGCAGTTGTCTTCGTCTTGGCGACGTTGAAGCGAGTACGAGTACGTTGCTAGAGTTCTCGTTTCGGTTCATTTCCTGTAGCCTTTTTGCCTGTTGATCCGTCGTTTTTCGGACTGGTAGTCCACTTCCTTGGCTCGTTTTGCTCCTGCTGCTGCTTTCCTTGTCGCATCGGCATCCTCCATTTTTGTGCGTTCCCTGAGATCGAGGACGACCGGGAGTCCTGCTTCCGGGAAAAAGGCGTCCCTGATTTGGTTTTGGATGTACTGGAGGTAGTTTGCGGGGCAGAGCGACCTTTTGTTGACGAAGAGGACGAATCTAGGCGGATTGTTTCCCTTCATCGTGCCGTAGAAGCATTTGAAGCGTTTCATGCCCACCGTTGGCGGCGGGTTTCTTGCGAATGTATCTTGCAGGAAATGGTTGAATACGCCTGTTGGAACCATTACGCCCATTTGCGCCTTGACATGCAGGAGATGCCTGACGATGCCGTTGACATGGTATCCGTTGAGTGCGGAAATCACTTGGAGCGGGGCATGGGACATGAAAGGCATGCGCTCCCGGACAAATTTCTTGAACTCGCCTTCCTTGATAGATTTTCCTGCGATATCCCATTTGTTCGCCAGCATGACGCAGCTTTTCCGTTCGTCAACAATCACCCTTCCGATTCGCCGTTCCTGGGTCGTGCATGGATCCGTGGCATCGATCATGAAGATGACGATGTCGCAGCGCTTGATTGCGGTTTCCGATCTTGAGAGGCTGAAGAATTCGACGACCGTGTCGATTTGCTTTTTGCGCCTCATTCCTGCTGTGTCTATCAGCGTGGCCTGCAGGACCTGATCATCGTACTTGAGGTCGACCGGCACGTCGATCGCATCCCTTGTCGTACCCGGGATGTCGCTGACCATCACTCGGTTTTCGCCCAGCAGGCGATTGACCAGCGATGACTTTCCCACGTTTGGTCGTCCGACGACTGCGATCTTGAAGCGCTTGTCCTCTTGTTCTTCCTGTGCTTCTTCGTCTGGTTGTTCCTCTTCTGCCGGTTCCGGGAAGTACTTGACGACGGCATCGAGGAGCGAACCTGCTCCGGTTGTATGCGTGCATGATGTTGGGTGGATATCGAGGTAGCCGAGGGGGGCGAAAAGCCCAAATGCCTGCCCCCGGATCTCGTTGTTGTCAGCCTTGTTGGCTGCAATGACGACTGGCTTTCCCGACTTGCGCAGGAATTCCGCCACTTCTTCGTCCTGCGGCGTGATGCCTTCCTGGCAGTTGAGGACCCAGATCAGCACCGTCGCCTCGGATATGACTTCAGTGACCTGCTCGCGGATCATCCCGTCAAACAAATCCACCTTTTTTTCCTTGTGGTGCGTACCGAGTCCGCCGGTATCTACCAGGAGGAATTTGTGTCCCCAGTGCTCACAGGGCGAGACGAGCCGGTCTCTTGTGACTCCGCTTTGTTCATGGACGATCGAGAGTCGTTTCCGGAGGATGTAATTGAACAGGGCGGACTTGCCCACGTTTGGCCGTCCTATGATGGCCACCATTGGTGTGTTGCTCATGATATCACCTTGTTTCCTGTGACGTGGTCATTGACCACGCAGGTTATGCGGCAATTTCTCGCCTTGCCGCTCGGCGGCGGTCGCATCCGTGCGTCCGCATCCAAAAAATGTATCTATCAATACTTTGCAAGGAACTCATCCAGGCGTTCCAGGGTTGTTTCCTTGCCGAGGAGTTCGAGGGTTTCGTAGATTCCTGCGCCGATGCCGACGCCTGTGACGGCGCCCCTGATCGGTTGGTTGAGCTTGCCTTGTCCGATTCCCAGCTCGTCAGTGACGGAGTGGATTGCGGTTTCGATCGCCTCGGCGTTGAAGTCGATGGCCTCGAAGGCGCTCCTGATCTTGACGATCGCGTCGCGGGTCGCTGGTTCCTTGAATTGCTTGGCGAGGTTTTTCTCGTCGAACTCGACTTGGTCTGCGAAGAAATACTTCCACTGGTCGACGTCTGCGAATTTCTTGAGTCTTGATTGCATCAGGTTGCAGACCTTCGTGAGGTATTCGTCATCGAGGTCTTTGCCCCAATCGTGGACTTGGAGGAATTTTGTAGCCATTTCCTTGAAGGCATTGGGTTCCATTTCCGCGATGTACTGTCCATTGAGGTTTGTCAGTTTTTGGATGTCCATCTGCGCTGCGGCATGGAGGACTCGTTCCAGCGAGAATGCCTCGATCAAGTCGTCACGGGACATTTTTTCGCGTTCGTCGCCGGGACTCCATCCCAGGAGCGCCAGGTAGTTGAGCAGCGCTTCAGGCAGGAAACCCTTGTCACGGAAATCTCCGACAAAGGCGTCGCCGTCCCGCTTGCTGTATGGCTTGCCAGCCGCGTTGACGATCATCGGGAGATGTCCGTACTTCGGAACCTTTGCCCCGAGGCAAGTGAACATCATAATGTGGCGGAAGGTGTTTTCCACGTGGTCATCGCCACGGATGATGTGGGTGATCTTCTGGGTGATGTCATCGACGACGTTCGCGATATGGAACACGGGCGTGCCGTCGCTTCTCACGATGACCACGTCCCTCATGCTGTCCAGCGGCTTGGACATGTCACCCTTGACCAGGTCGTGGTAGGTGATCGTGCGCCTGGTGAAGTCGAGCTTGGCGGCGCCGGGGAGTTCGACGACCAGCGAGCCGTCCAGGATCTGCTCTTCCTTGCCGGCGATGTCGAAGAGCACCTTGCCTTCGGCATCGAGCACCTTGAGGTTCTTGAATCCTGCGAGGCAGGCGCCTCCGGGAGCGGGCTTGCCCTTGGCGGAAACGCCGGCGTAGTCGACGCCCTTGAAGCTGACGACGACGGGAACCTCGGGATGGACCGGAACCTGGATCGTGCCTGTGTCCGCCACGCCCGGGATGCGTTCAGCGTCCCAGGGGATCTTGAAGATGACGGCTTCTTCGCCGCCGCCCTTCGAGTCCTTGTATGCGTCGCCCTTGTCGAGGAGCTTTTGCACGGCGTCCAGGTGGTTTTGGAGCTGGGATGTCTGGTAGAGCGGGGGCTTTTCGTCAAAGTCCAAGCCAAGCCATTCCATGACATCGAGCAGCGTGGCGATCGCTTCCGGCGTGGAGCGTTCCAGGTCGGTATCCTCGATTCTAAGTAGGAAGTTTCCTTTTTGGTTTCTTGCGAAGAGCCAATTGAAGATGGCTGCCCTGATATTGCCGATATGGACTTGACCCGTCGGGGACGGGGCAAAACGTGCACGAATGCTCATGGCTTGATACTCCAAGATGATCACTGATGAAATCTTATGCGAAGCGCATAGAAAAACGATAAATTTATAATATAGTCTTTCAAGCTGTAAATGTCCGTGTTTCCAATAGAAAAAAGCCGTTTTTTCATGTGTTTTCGGATGTTTAGGGGCGCACCTGATTGAATTGGGTGCCAACTCGCGATTGAATCTGGTTTTCCGAGCATGTTCGGCTATGTTATGCTGGAAGCATCGAATTTGATAGAGTTGTTTTTGAACTATTGATTAGGAGTACTTATGCGATTGATGGTTTTGATGACGGTTGCATTGTCCGTTGGTGTAGTGTCCGGTGCAGTTTTGCCTGCACCCAGGATGAGTTTGGAATCCGGGAAGTTGCTGGTTAATGTGCCTGCTAAGTTGCGTGGGCAGCGTCTGCGCCTGGTTGAGCGTTCCTTGGCGAATTCGCCCGATGAGGAATCGGTGCTCGCTTGGGAAGGTGTAGCCGGCAGGCAGATCGTGATTGACCGTATTCATCGCAAGCACGACCGTTTGTTCAGGACTTGGCAGTTGGTTGACATGGACAACCGGAAGCTGACCCATTCGTTTCACGTCGTTGACGTCAAGGATCGCAAGGAGGGCTTTGTCAAGCCCGTGCTTCGTCCCAAGGAGATCAAGGGCGTCAGCTGCATCGTGGGAATCGAGGACGCGGCCGCATTGGGCACCAAGTATATCCACGAGAACCTGAACATCATCGAGTTGTGGATGGGCGAAGGCGATGCGATCGAGCACGAGTACGATGGAGAGGTCTTCAGGTTCAACAAGCACCGAATCAAAATACTGGACGACAGGATGCGCCAGTTCTACAACTATGGAATCGGCGTGTTCCTCGTCTATACCAATGGGTTTTCGAACTATCCCGCCCTGTGCCCGCCCGGAGTGAAGAAGGATCCGCACATGAACCTGGCAGGCTTCAATACGGAAACCCCGGAAGGCGCAAGGTACTACGGTGCCACATGCGATTTCCTGGCTTCGAGATATGGACGCGATGACGCCAAGTACGGGCAAATGTGCGGCTTCATCGTGGGCAACGAGGTCCAAATGCATTTCATCTGGTACAATCTCGGCGAAGCACCCGTGGAAAAGGTAGCCGTCGAATACTCGAAGGCGGTTCGCATTGCGCAACTGGCGGCATGGAATTGGAATCCTGACTTGCGGATCTACGTGTCGCTGGAGCATCATTGGACACATGGCAACCCGAAAAGCAAGCGCATGGTGCCAGGCAGGACATTGCTGGAATTTTTCGATGCCGAAATGAAGGCGGGAGGCGACATCCCATGGAACCTGGCGCACCATCCCTACCCGGAAAACTTGTTCAATCCGAAATTCTGGAATGACAAAACCGCAAAGCCAAACTTCGATACGCCTAGAATCACCTTCAGAAACCTGGATCAACTGGTGAAATTCTTCAAGCAACCCAAGTGGAAGTACCGGGGCAAGAAGATGCGGGACATTGCGTTGACGGAGCAGGGCTTCAACTACAATCCAAGCTGGCCTGACGGAGAAATCGTCCAGGCGGCGGCATACGCCTACGGCTACAAGCTGGTCAAGCGGCATCCCGAAATCTCAGCGTTCATCCACCATAGGCACATCGATCACGCACTTGAAGGCGGCTTGCATCTAGGATTTAGAGCTTTCAAGCCTGGAACCATCAGCACACCAGGCGAAAAGCGAATGATCTATGACGTGTTCAAGGCAGCAGGCACGCCGGACGAAGACAAGGCCTTCGCCTTCGCACTTCCGGTCATCGGAATCAAAAGTTGGGATGAAACCCCGGAAGGTCCTGCGGAACCAAAGTCGATCTTTAGCTATGACGAAAAGGATCTGGTGTATGATTTCAGGGGCAACTTTAGTCGAGCCGAAGTCAATCGCAACAGTCCGGACTGCCGGGTCAACGAGGTTATGCGTGCCGCAGGTTGGCTGGTCAGCTCGATCTACCAGCATCCGCCAGAAAAGGGCTGGAGCGAGTTAACTTTCCGCTTGATATTGCCGGAAAAGCCCAAGGGCAAAAAACTGGTGATCGCTTGGGAAGCCATGGTTGACAACGATGCCTCGACGGGCGTCAGGTTCCGCCTTTTAATCAACGGCAAGGAGCGTTGGAACGAGGTCTGCATGCCGAGAGTCGCGCCCAAACCCGGCGAAGTCGACCTGACCTCGTTGGCCGGACAGGAAATCCTGGTGACCTTCGGAACAGAAGCGAATGGCAACATGACCGGGGACTGGGCAAATTGGATCCAGCCCGTGATCTTCAAGCGATAGAAGCCCATCATATTCACAAACTTTGTTTTAAGGACAGACTTATGCTTCGTTCTTCATTTGGAAAGGTTCCAGCAGGTAATCAAATCAAGCCCTTAGGATGGCTTAGGCGACAACTCCAAATCCAGGCAGATGGACAGGCAGGGCAATTGGATAAATTCTGGCCTGACGTGAAGGATAGCGCCTGGCTCGGCGGACATGCGGAAGGCTGGGAACGAGTCCCCTATTGGCTCGATGGTTTCATCGACCTCGCCTGGCTACTGGATGACGACGACATGAAGGCGCGAGCCAAACGGTACATCGACGCCATCCTTGAACGGCAGGAGCCTGATGGATGGATATGCCCATGCAGCAAGGAACATAGGGGCGACTACGACCTATGGGCAGTCGCGCTCCTTTCCAAGGTCCTCTACGTCTGGCAACACAGGACCAATGACCAGCGGGTCAAGCCCGCCCTGATCAAGGCATTCAAAAACTTTGCCGAGCACATCAAGGAGCACCCGCTGGTGAAATGGGGAAAATTCCGCTGGTACGAAAGCCTTATCGCCTTGGCTTGGCTCTACGAGGAAACAGGGGAAGCCTGGTTGCTGAACTTGGCGGACGAAATCCGAAAACAAAGCTTCCACTACCCGGAACTCCTCAAAAACTGGCCCTATTTCAACAAGGAAAGCCATTGGACCTACGAGGCGCATGTGGTCAACTTGGCTATGGCAATCCATTCCGAAATGCTCTATCAAAAAATGCATCCGGAAAACTCGCAGGATGGCTCAGAATTCGCAGAGGATTTCCTGGCTAAGCTCATGCAGTACCATAGCATGGCGACAGGGCACTTCACCGGTGACGAATGCCTGGCGGGCGACAGCCCGTCGCAAGGCACGGAATTCTGCTCCGTCGTCGAGGCGATGTTCTCCTACGAACTCCTGTTCGCGCAAACAGGAAACACGATCTGGGCAGACCGATTGGAAAAACTCGCCTTCAACGCCTTGCCTGCTACCTGCACGGCAGACATGTGGGCACACCAGTACAACCAGCAAACCAACCAAATCGGGTGCCTGGCAGAACCCAAGCAGATCTGGACGACCAATTCGGTCGAATCCAATCGATTCGGGCTGGAACCCAACTACGGATGCTGCACGGCAAACCATGGACAGGGCTGGCCGAAACTTGCAGCCAATACGTTCCTCCTCGGCGACAAGGCGATCATCGTAGCCCTATTGCTCCCGGCACAATTGGATGCCAACATCGATGGCGCTGGCGTCAAGTGCACGATCCAGACCAACTACCCCTTCGAGGATACAGCCAAAATCATCGTCGAGACAGACAAGCCGGCGGATTTCGTGCTCAAGCTCCGTATTCCCGGTTCTTTCGACAGCGCTGAAGTCGAAGGTCGCCCCGCCACCCCCGGCACGATAGAATGCATGGCTCGCACCTGGTCGGGGACAACAGTGATAGACGTTCGCCTTTCTGCCAAGCCAAAACTCGTCCTGCGACCCAGGAACCTCATGGCATTGCATCGCGGTCCCTTGCTTTTTTCGCTTCCCATCAAGGCGAAAAAGACGATGCACGAATACGAGCGCAATGGTGTCCAGCGCAAGTTCCCGTATTGCGATTACGAGTTTGCGCCTGTTGAACCTTGGAACTATGCCTTTGCCTCGGATGACTTCAAGGTTTCTTTCAATCCCATTTCGGACTATCCCTTTGACGAAACCAAGCCGCCAGTCGTCATTGCAGCCACCATGAAGCAAATCCCCTGGGAAGTCCAGGAGGGCACGGTCGCCGTGGCGGAATCAATGCCGCGTCAATTCGATTCGGACAAACCTTGCGAACAGAAAATCCTCATTCCGTACGGCTCGACAATACTCCGAATGACAGAAATGCCACTCTGCAAGCCGTGCGAAAACTCGTAATTTAAATGCTGTTGAGTATAGTTTTGTTTTACCTGTAATTGAAGCAACACCAGACAATCGAGAGGTAATTGGTCAATGTGGGACTCAAATGAGATTTGGTCAGGATACCCCGAATTCCCCGATCGTGACGAGTGGCGATTCCTGGATGAATTGAAAACCAGGGAAACAGTAAAGGTCAACTGGAAGCAAAG
>JAGVUR010000149.1 GCA_019136135.1 Verrucomicrobiota bacterium | reverse complement strand
CTTCCATGCTGAAGAACGAAATGGTTTTAGGTACGGGCACCCTGGGTGCTCGTACTCAGACGGTGTCACCGATCAAGCGGCAGAAAATAACGCATTCCTAGTCGGACGGGTCGGACAGGTCGGACAGGTCGGACGGGGTCGGACGGGGTCGGACGGGGTCGGACTGGTCATTCATCATTCATCATTCATAATTCATGTGACTGGCACCCGGGGTGTTCGTACTTGATCTAGTCCGCTAAGTTTCGTGGGGAATGCAGGTCTTTTGTCACAAGGCGCTTTGTGTCACTTTCGTGCCACGTTCTTGACCCAGCATGATCCGCAGATGCACTTTTTGAGTCCGCAGGTTTTGTCTCTTGGCGGGGCTGGGCGCCTTGTTATGGAGGCTTCGACGAGTCTTGCCAATTCATGCCAGGCCAAGTCCTCCTTTCCTGCAAATCCGTTTTGTGTGATTTGTCCCCAGCCGCCTGCGGCAATCGGCAATGCCACATTTAGGATTCGGCTCTTTTCAGGGAAGGCCGGATTGACCAGGCAAGCGTATGGTTGCTTGGACAACTCCTCGCCAAAATGCGCCTTGATCCAAGAGCGCAAGGCGGCTTCGCCGTCTGGATTGATCGGGTCGTTCTCGCGACGGGTCCAGGAATAATCGCCAAAATACTGGACGTTTAGGTCAAGCCAAGTGAAAATCAATTCCAATGATGTTTTGTCAGCCAGCAATTCACGGCAATGGTCATCTAGCAAACGTTTTGCAAGGGTTCCGGAATGGCCGAAGTAATCCCGTGGGATGCTTCGGCCTGTTTCCTCGTTGCG
Source organism: Verrucomicrobiota bacterium (assembly GCA_019136135.1). GTDB lineage: Bacteria > Verrucomicrobiota > Lentisphaeria > Oligosphaerales > Oligosphaeraceae > UBA1407. Next base: position 34,480 of record JAGVUR010000149.1, on the reverse strand, counting down.
TTGAGCGAGGCGGAACAGGTCTTTTCGATTCGCCATCTCGTTGTATGAAGTTGCCACGGCGGTTTCTTGCGGATACTCTGGGTATCCGTCGATTGGCCGTGCGACTATGGTTCCTCTGAGGTCGAGTTTTTGCGTCGCCTTTCCGAGTCCATGGCATGAGATACAATATCTATCAAGCACGGGTTGTACGGATCTCATGTAGCTAAAGCCGCCCTCGTATTTTTCCTGGTCTTCCAGCGGCTTGATTGAGTCGATGTGCGTTGGGAGTTTTCCGGCTCTTGCAGCAGTTCTCCTTCGTTCTTCGTGGCATCCGATGCAGCTGACCAGTTCGCCAGGTTGTGCGTAGATGAATGTGCGCATGGTCATTACGGCGAGTCCGTCTTCGTCCAATGCCTGCAATTGTATTGGTTTTCCTGCTGGCATCCTGAAGAATGCGGATCCGTCATCTCGGACGGGAACCGTTCCCAAGACTCGTTTCACGATTTCCTGGCGTACGGCTCCACGGTGGGGCACCGCAGGTGTTGGTTGACCAAGTATCTCATTCAATCTCAAGGATTTGACACGCGAGCCAAAGTCGACTTTTCCGATATTCGCGTCTTGGATGAAGACCATTGCGGGTCGCATTTCCTTGATTGCCTCGTCTGTGATCAAGGATGCGACCACGGGTGGTTTTTCTCGCGGGCAAAGTGGGATTGGCGAGACGCATGACACGTTCGGGTCGCTGTAGATCTCCTCCCGTCCGCCCAGGCTGTCAATCAGCACGATTCTATAGGCATTGGCCGATTGGATTTTTCCCTGTATGGTCAGTGGTTCTGGGCAGTAGGCTGCCAATGTCAGGTCTTCGTTCAGCGGCCATGGCGAATTATAGCAGGTTTGCGGCCATCCTTCTGTTTCCGGGAAACGGACTTCCGGCGTGAGTCTTGTCAAAGGTTCAGGTCCGTCCTCGCCTTTCAGCGGGTCGATGTGAATGATTGAGCCTGCTGTGTAGCTATGGTGTGCCATCGCCGTGCAGATTACTTTTCTCGAGTCAGGTATTCCTCTTGCTTCTGCCTGCATGCAAGGGTTGATCGTATAGTTTCCGTAGAAGTGAGCTGTTCCTGTTCCGTCTGGGTGCATGGTCCAGAGGCTTTGGTAGAATGTATCGTGCCTGTTGATGTAGTCCCAGCGCGTGTAGATGATTCGTCCATCGGGCAGCACGCTTGGATCCCACTCGTTGGCTTCTCCGAAGGAGAGAAGTCTCTTGTTTTTGCCGTCTCCGTCCATGATGTGCAGTAGGTAGGAGGGGTTGTAGCGTGTCCAGTGGCAGCGTCCGAATGATGAGCAACGGGTTGAGATGAAGACGATTTGTCCGTTGGGGAGGTAGCAAGGATCGTAGTCCTCAGGCAAGACTGTCTTGCGTCCATCCCAGGTGGCGAAGTCGTCGTCCTTGCCGCCGGTCAATTGGCGAAGTCCATTGCCGTCAACGCCGATTTCCCAAATGAAGAATTGGCGATGCGAATCGGGGTTGACCGTATGGTCGCAATAGGAAAAGAGAATGTGCTTTCCGTCAAAGGACAAGTCGGGGTGCGCGACGCTTCCCAAAGGCAGTTTCTCTTCCAGCAAGGTTATTTCTTGTGGCTTTGGGGACTTCCAGTTTTTCAGGATTACCAGTCCGGGACCTGGTCTGCTGTGTCGCCCCAGGTACTGGTCGCACTGGTGCGAATACCTTGTTGGGGGTTGCTTGTTGATCAGCAAGTCCTTGAAGTCCAAGGCGGGATGGGCGAAAATGATTTGCCGTCTCAGCGCCTTCGCGTCTGCCAACAGGGCATTCCAATTGCCGTCTTCACGATTGGGAATCTCCTTTGCCTGCGCATACAATTTGTCAAGTGCCGCACTGAATTCTGGTAGCTTTCGAGACACCTCAACGAATTCAAGCGTTTTTTTGGCAAATGCCAGTGCTTCATCTGCTTGCTCCACGATTGAGGTCGCCTCGCGGACGTCACGATAGAGGTCGAGCAACTTGGCAAGTTGGTTGGTGTCTTCGACAATTGCCCCGAGTCTTGTTACGAATGGAGCCTTTGCCACGCCTAGCCGATTGGCATGACTGTTGATCAGTTCCCGTAGTTTCCTTGGCATTTCTGCGCCTGTTTCCAGCAGTGCGAGATGACCGCCCTGCGCCTTGTCGAAATCGGCTTGAAGCCAGGTTTCCATTTGTGTGAATTCCGTTGCCAACGTTTCGGCGACAATGCCCTCCAGGGTTTTGCGCGGCAACGTTCGGTAGATGAAGAAATCCGAGTACTTGGAGGCATGGGCATTTCCGTTGTTGCCCACAAGGCTGCTGAACTTGACGTACTTGCCGTCCAGTCGAATGCCGAGATAGCCAACCGCATGAGCCCACCAGCCGGAGGTGTACTGATCGCCGCCAATGTTGAATGCACCGCCACCAAGCGCCTTGTTGACGAACAATTTCTGCCATTCGATGCTGTTCCAGGCCACGCCGACCGTCGTCGCATCGATCTCCTTGCCGTCTGTTCCGACCAGTTTCGGGTTCAGCCAGCAGGAGTGGTCCCCGCCGCTTCCGTCTCCACCAACGCCGGATTTCAGCCAAATCCACTTCAAGCCACTGACATCCGCCGAAATCGGAATCGCTTTCGACCCTTTGAGGAACAGGCCTGACGACGCAATCGCCTCCTCGGATACTCCTTTCAGTTCCTCCATCATCGAAAAACCTTCAAGGATCCGCGAAGACCAGGACACGCCTTCGCCACATAGCGGAATCATTGCCGCAAATAAAAGAAAAAGAATCCGTTTCACAATAATCCTCCGACTGGTGAATCGGCGAGCTATAAGTTTTATTGGCATCAGCCAGCAAAACAAGGAATCTTCTAGTTTACCATCTTCTCCGTTTATAGTCAAATCATCCCACGTCGATTCCTTTATTATAACTGGTCAATCCCCAAAAAGTCGGAATTTTGGTTAGGTACGAACACCCGGGGTGCTCGTACTCAGGCGGTGTCGCCGCTAAAGCGGCTAAACATGACAAAGCCCCAGCCAGGCCAGTCGCCCAGATTTGCCCTGCTGCAGAAGACGATGGCTTTAGGTATGGGCACCCGGGATGCTCGTATTTGCGCTGTGCGATGCGAAGAACTAGTTTTCGCGGAGGTTGTCACCGGCGGGATGTTGTCGTTGCTTCTGTTATTGGAGGCAGATGATTTCAGTTAGGATTGCGATGGCAGTATTCTTTGCGGTTTCGTATTGCGTTTCAGCGTTCCAGGCTCCGCTTCCTGCTTGTCGCATGAGGAGTGCGTTTAGGATATCTGCTTGCCAATGATCATTTGCGGGGGCGAATGCCACGTCCCATGCGTGGAGGGCTCTGCCCGCCCAATAGGTTTGTTCGAGTGGGGTGGTCGACCAGTTGAGGAGTCGAGTTGCGTTTCGAGCGTTTTGGAGTTGGTCCTTTGTGGGGGCAGGTCGTATCGTGAACTCGATCGAGAATCTGATTGGGCCCGGGAGCTTGTCGAGCTGATCTTGCGGGAATGCGAATGTTGTGAAATTCGCTTGCAGCGAAGCGTCTATAATCCAGGGAAGAGCTTCCGGAGGGAAGTTATTGGGATTTTTCGCGAGTGTTTCGAGGAGTTTTTCTGCGAATCGCTTGTGGGGGAGGTCTCGTTTTGCCTCGATAAGGAAAGGTCTTGCGACGATTGCCCGTTGCCAGTCGTTTTCCTGCGGTACATTTGATTTCAGGAAAGCGATGGCGACTGCGATGGCTGCCGCGATCTTCGGTTCGTCAAGTTTTGCCGAGACCTGCAGCGCGTTAGTCGCAAGCGCCGTCAGTTCCGGGCTGTCCTGCCAGGAACCATTTTGCCGTTGGTTTTCCAGGAGGAACGTTGTTGCCCTGTAGATTGACAAGGCGCCTTCGAGTTGGAGCGAGGGACTCAGCTGTCGCGCCGAAGTCGTCAGGATTGCGGCGAAGAGGGAAAGGATTAGGAGTCGCCTTCTCATCTGAGCCTGAGTCCTGCGGACCAGTAGACCATGTTATGGAGGAGCTGAATGTCTTCTTCGGAGAGTTTTGCATCCTTGTCATTTCGTCCGATGCCCAGCCCTAGTCCGCAGGCGATATATCGTCCACGTCCAACTTTCCCTGCGACGATGGTCGGTAGTCCGCTTGAGGTCGTTGCGACAGCCGTACCCGCGCGTCCAGGCTTCATGGTGATCATGTCCACGAACGTCGACTGGATGTCATCCGTTGGGAGGTTTCTTGCGATTTCGTGTCTTCGGTTTGTTTTCCAGGTGCTGATTTGGGCGGGCTTGTCGTCGACTGTTGCTACGACAAGCGGTGCGATGTTGATGAATCCCCTGGTTCCGACCATGGCATGGGTTGTGATGATGGCGCCTCCCTTGTTGATGTAATCCTGCAGGATTTTCGTAGTTTCCTCGGATTTGAACAGCGTTGAGTTTTGTCGTGGTTGCGGCAGGATGATCACTTGGCACGGCTTGAGGGAAGTCGGCTTGAGGTTATGCAATGGCGCTGCGTCGAACACATTGTCATTCAAGAGTTCATTTAGGATGTATGTTGCTCCGTATGCGTTGTCTTGCCATACTGCGACCCTGACCTTGCCGTCATACCTGAATAGCGGGGGGCCTTCCCTTGAGACTCTTTCCTTGAAGGCCTCGTCGTCAAGGATTTTGATTGTTTGGCTTCGTGCGAGTATGGTTTCGTTGTCCGTGATTTCGATTCTGTAGTCACCTGGTTCTTGCGTGATGAAATGGCATTTTACGTCAGTTCTGGTTCTTGAGGTTTTGATATCGGGTTGGTTTTGGACGTGATATCCGTTTTTGAGGATATTGACTTGCAAATGCTTTCTGAATCTTGTGTTTTTGGGGAATGCGGCAGTGACGTTGACTGCTTCGTTGACCTTGAAGATATCCTTGAATTCGTATTCTTTTTTTGCCTTGAACGTGAACGTTGCGTAGGGCGAGTGGTGTGGGAGCAGAGTGCCTGGGTTGCTGCTTGTTGCGTTGCCTTTGAGATTCGGCAGGAATTGGGTTGCGAATCTGGAATCATGCTGGAAGCAGATGAATCCATCGGCTCCTGCTTTTCTGACGATGTCGATCTGGTGTGCCGTCGAGGCTGGGTCCGCATGCTGGTACGACCCGAGTCCTGCGTATAGCGGGATTCGGTTTTGTGTTGCCTTCAATTGGTTTGTTGTGATTCTCTGGAGCATTTGGTGATCATTTGCCGTGTAATTCATTGGGCAGATGAAATCGAGGTAGTTGTTGTCAAGCCAATCGACAGGGTCCTGCGCGATTGAGTTCTTGGCGGATTCCCAATTGATGAAGACAGCTGCGGAAACTTGAATGTCGCTTCTGATTTCCTTTGCCTTCGGATAGACGTTCTTGACCAATTGGGTGATGTTGTTTCGTCGCCACTCGTTGTATTTCGTCCTGTACTTGCCGTTTGGCGCACAGTCCTTCGGCCAGTTTTCGACTTGTTTTCCGAGGAATTTCTCGAATTCGAGTTTTGCCGATCCTGAGAAATCCGTGCTGCTGTCCGGGTACCTGATATAGTCGAAATGTATTCCATGCACCTTGTATTTCCGGACGATTTCGAGCATTGCTTCAATTTCCAGCTGTAGGTTTTCCGGGATATGCGGCGCGAGGTACCTGGTTTGCGAGCCATCGAGTTTTAGTTGTGTCCTGTTGGCGTCCTGCATTTTCTTGATCAGTTCAGGCGGGGTATGGTATCCCATGTTCCAGCAGACTTTCCAGACGTGCATTTCGACTCCGTATTTTTCGCAGGCTTCGAGGCAGAGCTTGATTTGGTCTCCTCTTGTTTTTACGGCCGGGTGTCTTGGGAGGACATCGCTTTCGTAGTCTGCGACGTAACCCCAGAGCATGTTTGGGAAGACTGCGTTGAACCCGTTTTCGGCTAGGGTCTTGATTGTCTTGTCCCATCCCCAATCTGAGATTCCGTATGCGGAATGGATCCATGCCCCCCTGAGTTCCCCGCGTCTAGGCGGAATCGTTTGGGCGTAGGCGTTTTTGATGGCGACATCTGCTTGTTGTGCCAAGTCGACCGCCTCCGGGTATTTTTTGCTGCTTTGCGCCAGCTTTGCGTTTTGCAGGAGCTTGTCTGCCTGGTAGGCGAGCTTTCTTGCATCGTCGTTGTTGGCGTTGTCGATTCGTTTTTTCAGGTCATGGAACGAGTTTTCGCCAACGAATACCCCGGCATTGTCGATTGCCGATTTAGCGGCATTTGGCCATGCCTGCGGATCTGCGTCGGCTACGATTGCGAAGAGGAATTTCGCTCCTTGCATTGGATCCTGGTCGAGGTATGTGTGTGCGAACACGACTCCGTTTTTCGAGATTGTCGCCGCATTGTATCCCAGTTCCTTCCCGTCCTTGTCAATCCATCTTGCGAGGCCTTTGGCGGAGCTGTTTTGCAGTGGTCACCGCTGCAGGGGAGCCGAATTGTGCTCCAGGATAGTACTTCGGCTTCTCGATGTCCAGGAGTTTTGCCAGGTATTCGTCATTGGTGTAGAATACGAACAGCTTGCCCCCGTTGGCGACGAAATCGCCGATTGTCTTGGCGTCGTTTTCCAGCAGTGGCGCGTTGTATGGGAAGATGGCGATCTTTATTGACTTCAGGCTATCAGGCTTGATGTTGAGGTCAGGGACGAAGGTTGCCTTGACGCCCAATGTTTCCAGCCTTGCCTTGACCCTGTTGGCATGGCTGTCAAGTTCGCCTTGCGAAGCGCTTCCTTCCCTGCGGACGCCCTTCATGATGGCGACAGACTGGGCGAATGATGACGGCGCGACGGCTAGGCATGCCAAGAGTGCTAGGGATAGGAAGTTTTTCATGTTCAAGACCTTCGTTTAGAGTTATTCTACGACGATTGCGGAGGAGACATTCCCGTCTTTGTCCGTGATCGTCATGTTGACTGAGACGATCTTCTCGTTGTCGATTTTGACTTTGAGCAAGTGTTGTGCTCCATCAACGAACGAGATAAGATAGGCTCCGATTTCCGGTTGCGTGATGGATTTGATTGGGTTGCCCTGGTCTTTCTGGAGCGGGTAGAATATCCATGGTTCGAGGATTTGTCCATCTCCTGTGCGTGTATAGGTCGGCGTTGCCACGGGTCTGCATTCGTATCCTCGTGCGGGGACCCAGCCTTGCACTTCCGGTTCTTCCTGTCCCAGGATGATCGTTGCATCCAGGTCTTTTGGATTAAGCGGGGCGATGACCAAGTTGGGCGATTCTGGTTCAGCCGAGATGTAGGCGTTCTCGAGGTTTTCGACAGGCGAGGACTTTTCCGTGTTGTAATGGAACCATGATGTGTATGTGTGTGGCTTGTCGTCGTTTGGGATGAAGTGGTCCAGGACGATCCAGTAGTTTGGCTTGACGAACAGGATTGCCCGTTCATGGGTGACCTTGAGGGCGCGATCTCGCCCGAATCCCTCGTCATATCGTCCGACTCCGTAGTCGAACGTCTTGTTTGTGATCCATGTGTTTTTTAGTGGTTCGGTGACCAAGTTGTAGTCTCTTGTGGATCGTCTGTTTTGGTCGAGTCCGTCGACTCTGACGATGTTATGGGCCCTTGCCGAGAGGACGTACTTTCTCCATTGGGATGAGTCGTAGGCATAGACACCGCCTTCCACGAGTAGCCGTTGGCCATATGCCACGATGACGAATGATAGTTTGTCTTCGTGTTGGTGTCCTGCTCCGAAAGGACCGACTTCGAAGTGGAGGTAGGTTCCTTCGGGGGACCAATCTGATCTCATCGAGTACCAGCCAGCGTAGGGCATCCAGGTCGATGTGAAGGCAGGTGGTTCGCCTTCCTTGCCCATCGTGGCGAAGTAGAGGAAGTCCTTTCGATGTGGGAAGAGGGTGGAGGCCGTCTTGAGAACGCCTCTTGCTCCTGTCCAGCCGGAGTCGTTCAGCGGTGGGCAATGACCTTGTGGCGAGGCTGTGTTGAGGTACATTCCGTACATGTTTTCCAATCTTGCCACATAATCGTTGGGCAGATCGACTTCATTGACTTTCGCCAGGTTGAATGTTCCCATGAAGTTGCTGAGCGAGACCCCATGGTAACCCGGTGCGAGTTCGACCTGTGCGCCGTCAGGATAGACTTGAATTTCCATTTCGTCATAGAGCCGTTTTGCTGAGTATTCTCCCCATTCCTGTGAGTTTTTGAATTCGGGGAACAGCGTTGCGACATGGAAGAGTCCGTTCATTTCCATGCAGAGCCAGTTGTTGCTTTGGGGGTGGGTCCTCAGGTGTGTGGCGTGTTCGTGGAAAGACTTGACGACCATGATGATCGATTCGTCGTCAAAGCTTGGCGATCCGAGGAAATAGAAGAAGGACGCCGGCCATGATCCCAGCATACGGATGCCTGTCTCGATGGTTCTCCAGCGTGATCCGACGGTGTTTCCGGAGCTGTTCTGCGGGACTGGGTTGGAGGTGATCCAGGAACGGATTTGCCTGACGTATGCCTCTGCGTACTTTTCGTCGCCAGTTGCCCAGTATGCGCGTCCCAGCGTTTGCCAGAACGGGTGCCTGGAGAGCTGCCAGGTCCATTCCGAGTACTTGAGCTTTGTCGGGTTGATCGACCAGTCGATTTCCTCACCGAACTGGTGTTCTATGCCACATGACGAGAGGAGATTGTTGACGACTTTGTCCGCGCCCGCCGTGTTGTACCCCTTGATTCGGGATTCCGGGTCGTTGAATTTTCTCCAATCGAAGTGCCAAACAGGTTTTTCCCTGGCCTTGATGTGTTTGACGAATTCCTTCTTTGCGAGGGCGAGATCGTTGTTTTCGACTGCGCTTTTGACGTTTTGCAGTCCTGGGAAGTCCAGGTTGATTAGGCTGAAGAACTCCTCGTCTGTCAGTCTCGGTCCTTGGACGGGGGGCAGGTAGACGAGTTGTATTGGGGTGATGTTGACGACGGCTTCGGGATCCGGTGTGTTTCCCCACCCGCTAGCGGAGAAGTTGACCCCGGTAATCTGGTCAAAACCTAGTGGAATGCGGTTGACGCCCAGCTCCTTAAGATGGAGTTGGAAGGTTTTCCAGCCGGTGAAATTCAACGTGATCATAATGGAGTAGTAATCCATTCCCTCGGTGGCTGGATTCGACGAGGAGAAGTATAAGATGAACCTGGAATTGGTCGCCTTGTGGGAATAGAGGTGGAATTGGATTGCGTTCCAGGGGCCGGTCCAGTCCTTGAGGAAGGTTCTTGGCGAGATTCCTGCGTTGTCCTTGTGGGACCAGCGCAGGGTTTCGGGTACGTCGGGAAGAGTGATGCTGGTGTCGATTGTCCCTCCCGACCAAGGGAACTTCTCGCCGACTTCTACCGCCGTTTTCGGAGGAATCTCCTTCTCTGGCTGTTTTCCCTGTGCGAATGCGGCGATGGAAGTTGCGGCCAGAAGGCTGGCGCAGAGAAGGGGCAGTCTTCGATGAGTGAACATAATCGGCTCCTTGATTTTTGAATGATTTCCAAGCGGATTATTTTTTCTTGACTCTCGGTCCTTTTGGTGTGTCTTCGACGACCCATCCTAGTTCGTCGAGTTTCTTTCTGAGTTCGTCTGCCGTAGCGAAGTCCTTGGCTTTCCTTGCCGCTTGCCTGTCTTCGGCCATTTGTTGGATTTCCTGCGGGACCTGATCGTCATGGTCTGGCTCGAGGACTGCGAGGACGGTATCCATTTTCGCCAGGGTCTCGAGTGCGTTTTTCGCGTTGACGCCCAGGCATTTGCCGTCGTCCATCAGCTTGTTGAGTTCCCTGAGAAGGTCGAATAGCGCGGCGAGTGCGGCGGAGATGTTGAGGTCGTCGCACAGTGCTTTCTTGAAGTTTTCGATGGCGTCTTCCAGGAGCTTGTCGACATTTTGGTCCTGGTTGTTGTCGTTGACCTGTTGGTTTTCCTTGAGTCTGGTCTTTAGTGCATCGAGTCTTTGCAGCGCGGTGCGTGCTTCTTCGAGTGCCTTGAACGAGAAGTTTAGCGATTGCCTGTAGTGTGTTCCGAGCAGGACCCACCTGATTTCCCTGCCGGTATATCCCTTTTCGAGGATATCCCTGAGCGTGTAGAAGTTCCCGAGGGATTTTGACATCTTTTGTCCATCGACCATCAGGTGTGCGCAATGCAGCCAGTAGTTGACGAATTTGACTCCGTTGGCGGCTTCTGATTGCGCGATTTCATCTTCATGGTGCGGGAACATGTTGTCAATTCCGCCGCAGTGGATGTCAAAGGTCTTTCCGAGGTATTTCATTGACATCGCGGAGCATTCCAGGTGCCATCCCGGGCGTCCCTTTCCCCATGGCGAATCCCATGCGACGTCTCCGTCGTCTTCGTCATAGGCTTTCCAGAGCGCGAAATCCGCGACTGATTCCTTTGCGTATTCGTCCATCGAGACCCGTGCTCCGGACTTCATTTGGTCCTGGTCGATGTGGACTAGTTGTCCGTACCTGGGCCATTTTGCGATCGAGAAGTAGACTGACTTGTCCTCTGCCTGGTATGCGATGCCCTTTTCGAAGAGGACTTTGATGATTTCGATCATTTCCGGGATGTGGTCTGTTGCCGCCGGATAGACGTCAGCGGGTTCGATTCTGAGCGTTTTGATGTCCTGGAAGAAAGCGTCCTTGTATTTTTGCGTGAATTCATTGAGCGGGAGTTTGGCTGCTTGCGCTCCCCTGATCGTCTTGTCGTCCACGTCCGTAAGGTTCATGACATGCTTGACCTTGATGCCGCAGAATTGGAGTGTTCTCTTGAGGAGGTCTTCGAACATGTAGGCCCTGAAGTTACCGATGTGCGCATAGTTGTAGACTGTTGGTCCGCAGGTGTAGAGTCCCGCTTGACCTTCGGTGATCGGCTTGAATTCTTGTTGTTTGTGGTGGAGTGAATTGTAGAAAGTGATCATGGTCGTTGTCGTCTGTTGCATTCGCTCAGTGTGTGAAAGGGATATTGTTTTTGTACGAGACGTCAATGGTTTTGAGATTGGTTTCCTTGACATTGGCCGCGATGAACAGGAGTCTTTCCAATGCCTTTTGCATGCCTGTCACCGGGAATATGACTTCCGCGTCCGGTGCGAAGACGGTGCATCCCGGGAGCGGCGAGAGTCTGACGATAAGGAGTTCCTGAGTGTCAACCAGTTGGATTTGTTTGATCGTGAAGTAGACATTGTTCTTGTTGATGTCCGTGATTTGCAGGAGTTCGAGCGCTGCCAGGAGGTGCTTGTCATTGGTTTTCTTCCCCGGGACGAGCTTGTCTGGGTTTGTGATGGCGGTGATGATGGGGATTCCGGCGACGTTGTATTGCAGTGGCTTTCCGCTAGGGTGCCTGAAGGGAAGGAGTACGGCATCGTCGTCGATGAAGCAAGAGTTTGGTCCGCAGATGATTCGTGCCCTTGGGTAGCGTTCCTTGAAGGAGATCTCGATGGTGTCGGGGAGCTGTCTTCTCACCTGGATGTCCTTGAGTATGGCTTCAGCTTCCAGTCGTTTTCGAATCGCCTTCATGTTAATGGTCAGCAAGTTCTTGCTTCCCGCCTCAACCCCCAACTCGGAAAGGATTGTTTCGATCGATATCTTGCCGGCGACTTTTTTTGGTGCGTAGTTGTTTGTTTCTGGTGCGTTGATGTTTTCGAGGAAAAGCGCTTCGTTGTTGACATAGAGTTTGTACCAGAGGACATGCGCCAGGAATGCGAGCAGGAAAAGGCAAACGAGGGCACAGGAGACCATGATGACGTGTCTGACTGTGCGGCTTGTATTCTTGCTTGCAGTCGTGGTCTTTAGCGTTGAAAAGGAAGATGGACGTCGTGCCATGTTGAATGCGGATTTCGTTTAAGGTTTAGTCTTTTGACATTCTTCTGCGTTCATCTCGAAGTCTTGTGTTTCGGTTACGATGACGTCAGTGAATCTTGATTTTGTACTTCTTGGTTGGCGGACTTTGACCGTGACGATTTGATCTACGTCTGGTGCGTCGGCTTTTGTACGGGCTTCCCAATATGGTCCTTCAAGTTGTGTTTCCAGCAGGACGTTGAGTTTTTTGCCCAGGAGCCTTGCGTTGTTTTCCCGTGAGATTTCGGCTTGTGCTTGTAAGATAAGGTCTTTTCTGTTGTTTGCGACCTCGGTTGGAACCAGATTGTCCTTTATCGAGGCGGCGTAGGTGCCGATTTCCGGGGAGAACGCGAAGGCTCCCAGCCTGTCAAACTTGAATTCGCGGATGAAATCCAGGAGTTCGTTGAAGTCTTCGTCCGTTTCGCCTGGGTAGCCGACCAGGACGGTCGTGCGGATGGTGAGGTTAGGGAAGTCCTTCCTGATGTGGTTGAGGAGTTCTTTGGTTTGCGGGCCAGTGAAGCCTCGTTTCATCGCCTTGAGCACTGGCGTTGCGCAGTGTTGTATTGGCATGTCCAGGTATGGGACGATGTGTTTTCCGTTGGCGATCGTTTCGAGGAGTTCATCGCTGGTGTGCAAGGGATGTGTGTAGAGGACCCGGAGCCAGAAGTCGCCTTTGAGCTTGTCGCATTTCTTGAGGAGTTTGGCCAGGTTGTCGCCATTGTTCCGGTCTTTTGCGTAGCTTGACGAATCCTGTGCTATGAAATTAATTTCACGTACTCCCTGGTCGAGCAGCTGCTTGCATTCTTCGACGATCGACTCGTCCTGTCTGCTTCGCTGCCGTCCCCTGAAGAGCGGGATAGCGCAGAATCCGCAACGGTGGTCGCATCCCTCTGCGATCTTGACGTATGCGAAAGCCTCCGGCGTCACCGTCAGCCTCGGGGTATGGTGGTCGTAGAGGTAGGTGGGTAAACCGCCTGCTGGAATCGGTTGCTTGGAATCTGGCTTGGCGAACAATGCCTTGATTTTCCTTGCGGCGTCCGGGACGTCGTCCAGGCCGAGGAAGAGGTCGACGTCAGGGTATCGTCCTGCGGTATCCTGAGGATCGCGCTGGACCAGGCAGCCGGCGACAACGACCATCCGGCGGGATTTGCGCGAACGACGCTTCCACGCAATCGCTTCCTTAATGGCCTGCTCAGCCTCGTCGCGAGCATCCTGGATGAAACAGCAGGTGTTGACCAAAATCACGTTGGCATCATTCTCGGATGCCGACAAATAGCAACCATTGGCAACAAGAGAACCGCACATCACTTCCGTATCGACGAGATTCTTTGCACATCCTAAACTGACAACGGATACGATGATGTCCATGGCTTTTATATTTAAGGTAAAGTAAGTTGGAAATTCGGGGAAATATCTAAATTAATGCATTTTGCGTGAAAGGCAAAGAAAAAATTGAAATCAAAGCCCAAAAAACATTGGTTTCGTGCTTAGGCTGTATGTGGCATGCATCTTGGGTTCGGCATTTGAGATTTTGGGACTGGGACCTATGGGACGAATGAGACAAATGGGACCCATGCGACTGGTGTCTGGGACTTGGGACGTTGACGTTGGGTTTTGTGGGGCGTGAAGGTTCTGGTACTGGGACGGGGCGGACAGGGTCAGACAGGGGCGGACGGGTTGGATAGGGCAGATAAATCTGCCCTACTACAAGACAGTTCAGGTACGGGCACCCGGGGTGCTCGTACTTGAGAGAAAGTCGCCGCTAAAGCGGCGAAACTGGGGCGTTCCCAGTCGGGCGGGCCGGCTGGGTTGGGCGAATAAATCCATCTTGTTTTGTTGTATGATTGTTTTGTTTGATTATCTTTTGGCATGGTCATTGTGTTGCATTGCGCAAGAATTGTTAGGCGAAAAAGGCTGGGAACTTATGGGGCTTTTCTATGTTTGACGAGTTGAAGCGTGAGTTGAAGGCATATTACGAGACGAAGTCATTCAGGCGCGTGTCCCGTCCGTTCAATCCGTTGCTTGACGCGATGGAGGCGTGGGCTGCGTCGCATCCCGAAGCGTCTGCTTTGGAGCAGAAGGTTGCCCAGTATGAGATCATAGCCGATGGTTTCACTCCTGTTTTGTTTCCGCATAATCCGTTTTTCTTCGAGACTGGGCTAAAGATGTCTGAGTACGATGGATGTTGCGAGAACAGCAGCGGCGGCTGGGTGTTGATACGAAATCGGCACAAGTATCGCGATGCCAATCCCCAGGCGCATGCTGAATACTGCGCGGCAAGCGCATTGGGGTTGCACTTGGCGTATGGACCGTATTGCGATTACGACCACCATTGTTTCCCGTTTACTCGAGTGCTGAAACTTGGGCTTAAAGGCTGCTATGCCGAACTTGAGGCGGGAGAAGAGGCCAATGGCAATCCCGAAACGGCGCCTTTCTATGCCGCAGCAAAACACTCCCTGATGTTGGTCAGGAAGATCGCAGCCCGATTCGCAGAGCAGGCAGAAGCTGAATTGGCGACAGTGACGGACGATGTGACGAAGAAATACTATGCACGCATTGCCGAGCGAGCACGTGTGATTCCTTGGGAGCCGCCTGCAACATTCTATGACGGATTGGAAATGCTGTGGTTTTTCCATGAACTGGGTGGGGTGATGGATGGAGTCGGCATGTCCGTGATGGGAAGCCCAGACCGGCAGCTGATCGAGTTGTACCGCAATGACCTTGCAATGGGTCGATTGACGCCCGCAGAGGCCAAGGAGCTTGTATGCCGGTATCTTGTTCAGACGGATTGCAAGCTGGATTTCGACTCGAAGACTTCGGATCAGTTCAATGGTGGCGAGCAGGGCGACACGCTGATGCTTGGCGGTGTTGACGAAAACGGGAAAGATGTGACCAATGAGTTGACATGGCTGTTCCTGGAATGCCATCGTGAACTGGGGCTGGTGTACCCGAAAATCCATTTGCGGGTTCATGCAGGGACACCAACCGAACTGGTGGACTACGCGGCAGGGGATTTCCTGATGGGACGCAATGTCCATGACTTCATCAACGACGATGTGATTATTCCCGCTCAAGTTGGGTTCGGAAAGGATCTTCGCGACGTTGTCAACTATGTCGCAGGCGGTTGCTGGGAGGTGATCGTGGATAGTTGCGAGCACAGCGAGGGGGCGAACAACTACTTCAGCCTGGGCAAGGTGATGGATTTGAGCATCCATGATGTGCCAGAAGAAGAAGCGCGGCTAGGCATGAAATTCAAGAAGCTGGGGAACGAGGAAAACTTCGAGGAAATCTACCAGACCGTGATGGGCAATGCGACGCTTGCAATGGACAGAATGCTGGAGACGATTACCAAATACGGCTCGCAGTGGCCGGTGGTCAATCCATGCCCGTTCTTTTCCGCGTGCCTTGAGGGGTGTGCCCAGTCCGGTCTTGACTATTCAGCTGGCGGCGCCCGATACAGTCCCCATGGGGTGCCGTTGACGGGAGTCGCCGTGATGGTGAACAGCTTGATCGCATTGAAGAAACTCGATGCACAACAGGTGTTGGCTGCGGTGCGTGACAATTGGGAAGGGCACGAGTCGCTGCGGCGACAAGCGATAGGCTTGCCCCATTTTGGTTGCGAGTCGCCGGAGGTCCTCGAGTTGACCAACCGGTTGCTCAACGATTTGACGGATGTGATCGCTAAGCACAAGAACGAGCGCGGTGGTCGTTACCAGCCTGGCTTGTACAGCTACATTGACATATGGCAGTGGGCGCCGGTGACTCGTGCGACGCCGGATGGCCGTCGGCAAGGCGACTATTTGACGCAGGGCATCACGCCATCGCGATTCCACGACGATACGGTCACTGGCGTGCTCAATGGCTTGTCGGGGTTGCCTTTGGATTGCTTTCCCGCCAACTCGACTCTCAGCCTGGCTGTTTCTGGGGACGGGATGGATGCATCGCAATTCGGGTCGATTGTCCGGTCCTGGTGCCAATTGAAGTCCTCTGCCATGTTGATGTTGAATTGCGTGACTCGCGAGCAGTTGGAAGACGCGATGAAACATCCTGAGAATCATGGCAGCTTGCTGGTGCGTTTGTGCGGGTATTCGGCGAAGTTCGTGTCGTTGGACGAGTCGCGGCAGAAGGAGTTTGTGTCAAGAGCGATCCTGGGGCACTGATTGATTGCCTGCCGACCACCTATTTGGATGTTTTTGGGGTCCGTAGTGCGTGTCAGCCAATCTTATCGTTGGTTTTGGGAGCGGTTTGTCGTTGAGCCATAAGTTGACGAGGTTTGCTGCTTGATTGAAGTCGCCGTCTGGGATCCAATGGATCTCAATGCCTTCCCGTTCCATTTTTCGAAACCAAATGGTCTGGCTTTTGCAGAATCCCCGGATTTTCGCCAAAAGCTGGTTTCTCATTTCCTGGAGTTCAAGCTCGTTTTTCAGGAATTTGGCTATGTACCTGTACTCAAGTCCGAACCAATCGAGTCTTTCCCAGGTGACGCCATGTTGATGGAGTGTTTCAACTTCTCGGATCATTCCCTGTTGGATTCGTTCGTCAAGCCGCAGTTCGATTCTTCTGTGGATTTCTGCCCGGTCGAAGAATGGCGCCATGACGAGTGTATTTTGCAGTGGCGGGTAGTTGAGGGCTTCGTCTTCGTTTGACAAAGCGATTTCGATTGCTCTTGCTATGCGTTTTTTCTGTGTCGTGTCCGTCCTTTGAATCAGTTCCGGGGACGCGATTTGGTGCAGTTTTTCCAGCAGTTGCTTTTCGTCCATTTCCAGCAGTTGCTTTCTGAGTTCGGGATCGGGTTCGCCGCCGGGGAGCTGGTATCCTCTAATCAGCGCGTTGATATAGAGCGGCGTGCCGCCGGCAATGATCGGGAGCTTGCCCCGTGACATGATGTCCTGGATGGCCGTCTGTGCCGTTTCGAGGAATTTCTTGAGATGGAATTCCTGGTTTGGTCCTACGATGTCAATCAGATGCACCGGGATATTGTCGGGTGGCGTTCCATATTCTTCGAGGTCTTTCCCGGTTCCCAGATCCAGTCCCTTATAGACTTGCCTGGAGTCGGCGCTTATGATTTCGCCATTGAATTTCCGTGCGAGATTGACTGCCAGGCGCGTCTTGCCTGTTGCAGTGGGACCTGTGACTATAAGTGGATGGATGGACATTATGAAAAAACGTTAGGATGATAAAAAGTCGTAGGGAAGGTGGAAAATCATTAAATTTCAAAAATCATAGCCATTCCATAATTGATGGTCCTACATCTGATCGTGATCATTATCAAGTAGGAAGAAACCAAATTTTTGGGAGGTACTTTTTTTAGTTTAGTGATGGTCGTAAAAATATGGATTTTTTATGAAAAATAAACATTTGTTTACAATAATTGTTTCACAACGGCGTTTATTGTATGTCATAAGAACGAAAATTGTTCTGATTTTGCCTGCTGTGCCAACAATCCTCCCTTTCTCTCTCCTTATCATTTGGCACAGCAGGCTTTTTTGTGAGTTTTGGGAATTTGATGTATAGTAGAATGTTTTCGAGTCAAAATCACACTAAATGACAGGAGTCCAAGATGAAGACGTTGAGAATGCTAATTTGTTTTGCTGCGAGTTGCTTGCTTCTGTATTCCTGTGATTTTCCTGACAGCGGCAAATCGAAGAAGTCGCAGTCTCCTTCTCAGCAGCAGCCGAAAGCGGTTCGTCAGCAGCAGCCTCAGCAAAAGTCGCCTGCCAGGAGCGTTGGCGATGACGTGAACTCAGTGGTCAATTATGGCATTGGTGCGACCCAGATGAAAGTCAAGAAAAATGCACAGAACAGGATCCAGAAAATCAATCAGAAGAAGAACCAGGAACTTGAGGATGCTCTGAAATAAGGTTTCTTCGCGGGAGGGTCACATCACCTTGCAGGGCAGGTTTCGTTTTTGGAATGGTGTAAGGTCGGTGTTGGGTTGTTGCCGCATGTCAAAGGGCGGTTTGTAGTCGAGGTTCATCATCTTATATTTTGCGCCTGCCGCCGGATTGTATGGGAGGAGTTGGACTTGCTCAAGGTTCTTGGCGTTTTCGAGTCTTTCGGCGAGCGCTTCGAAGTTTGTTTCCTGGTCGGTGAGTCCTGGGATCAACGGGACTCGTACGACGAATGGGATGTCGGTCGTTGCCAGCCAGTCCAGGTTTTTCAGGATCGACTTGTTTCCGACTCCTGTCAGTCGCCTGTGCGTGGCATCGTCAGTATGCTTTATATCTTGGAATACGAGGTTTACGCTTGAAGCGACATCCTTGTAGATGTGTTGTTCTGCGTATCCCGACGTTTCGATGGCGATATGCAGGGGTTTGAGTTTGGGTATCAACTCCTTCAGGAATTGATATTGCATCAAGGGTTCTCCGCCTGAAAACGTGATTCCTCCGTTTGATTCCTGGAAGAGTTCCTTGTCCTTGAGGAGTTTTTCTGCGAGTTCATCGGGTTCTATCCATGTTCCGCAGATTCTCCTGCATCCTTGCGGGCAGACCAGGACGCATTTTCCGCATGCGACGCAGGCTGAAGTGCTTTGCGTGCAGGCTTTTTTGCATTCATTGCATCCTATGCATTCCCGTGTTGAGACGAGTAGTTGGGGACGATGTTCGAATCCTTCCGGGTTTTGGCACCACAGGCAGCGCAGGGGGCAGCCTTTCAAGAAGACGGTGGTTCTGATGCCCGGTCCATCGTGAAGGCAGAATTCCCTGATTTCGAAGATGAGTCCTGGTGTCGGCATTGGCTGGAACGAGGTAAAAAGAAGGCATCCGAGGTAAAGGACTCGGATGCCACTGTCAAATCTGCTTATTATTTAGGAAATGGCTGCGTAGTCTGATATTCACCGAATTGCAGCGCTTTCTTGATGACATCCTTCATTTCGACCACGTTTTTATAGGTTTCCTTGTTGATTTTTGCTTTCATCTTGAGGGCGGCGTCAAGTTCCTCCCTGCATTTGGCTTGTTCTTCTTCGGGCAACGATTTGAGTTCCTCTTTGATTTTTTCTTCGTTTTCCTCCATTAAGTTTGCCGCCCATGCGGTTGCAACGACCGTGTATTGCTTTTTAAGGCATTTCTCGTTTTTGTATCCGCTTGCTTTGATGAAGGCGACGACCTCTTCCCAGGTCAAGTTTTCATTGGCGGTTTCCATTTCGTTGATCTTTACGCAGGTATCCAGAAGTTTTTGGATTGCCGGCTTGTCCATTTTGACGCATGAGATATCGTTTTTGCAACAGCCTCTGCGGCTGCAGCAGGAAGTCAAGAGAAAGGCGAAGGAAATGCACAGGGTACCGACCAGCAGTTTTTTCATTTTAAGTTCTCCTAGTTTATGGGTGGTTTTGATAGAATTGCTGTTGGAAAACAACAAAATAATCCCGACTTCCCTTGTTTGCAAGAAAATCCATTTGCTTGTGGGGAATTTGCGTAGTCAAGCGTGTTGGTTTATATGTGCTTGCACTTGAAAATCATTGGTGTGGCTATAGATTTTCGCTTATTGGGTCTATCTGGGTTTTCCAGGCTGAATGTGTACATCAAGCAAGAAAGGAAGATGAATGAAGAACAATTTGTTAGTATTGTTGTGTTTGTCGTTGGCTGCGTCTACTGCAGCTCAGGAGCTTTTGTTTCAAGGCGAGGAGTTGATATTTCCCACGTCGCAGGCCCATGGCCAGATGTTCTCGGCTGTGTTGGTCACCAAGAACAAGAAGGTCATTGTCTTCGATGGGGGGCGGCACAAGGACAATGCGCACCTGATCTCGATCATCAAGCAATATTCCGATACGGTTGACTTGTGGATCCTTACGCATGCACATGGCGACCATACGGATCAATTGGTCGAATTCATCAATGCGACGCCCGATGCGCTGAAGGTCAAGCAGATCTGCTACAATTTCCCGCCGCTCGATTGGATTGCCAAGCATGAAAAAGGTTCGGAGCCAGAAGCGAAAAGGATCTACGATGCCCTGGAAAAGACAACGATTCCAAAGACGATCGTCAAGAAAGGCGATGTGTTCGAGCTGGATGGGATCCATATCGAAGTGCTTAACGAACCGGATCTGGCGATACTCGCAAACCCGGTCAACAATGCCTCGCTTGTCTTCAATGTCGCCTTCGCAGGCAAGAAATTGCTCATCACCGGCGATATCGGTGTCCAAATGGGGGACAAGCTGGTCAAGGAATGCCCGGAGAAGCTGGTCTCGGACATTGTCGTGATGTCGCACCACGGACAACATGGGGCAAACAAGAATTTCTATGCTGCTACCAAGATGTCCATCGCGGTTTGGCCGACGCCCCAGTGGCTTTGGGACAACAATAATGGCGGCGGTCCTGGTTCGGGACCCTGGGTGACCAACTACGTGAAATGCTGGCTTCAGGATCTGAAGGTGAAACGTCAATATGTGACCACCAAGGAAGTGCGGTTGAAGTGAGGAATTTTTGAGTAGGGACACCTGGGGTGCTTGTACTCAAGAGAAAGTCGTCGCTAAAGCGGCTGAACAAGGCAAAGCCCCAGCCAGGCCTGTCGCCCAGATTTGCCCTGTTGCGGAAGACGGCGGGTTCAGGTACGGGCACCCGGGGTGCTCGTACTCAAGAGAAAGTCGCCGCTAAAGCGGCTGAACAAGGCAAAGCCCCAGCCAGGCTGGTCGCCCAGATTTGCCCTGTTGCGGAAGGCGACGGGTTCAGGTACGGACACCTGGGGTGCTCGTACTTAGGCGGTGTCGGCAGTCAATGGGCGTCGCTAGCTTTGCCTTTCCATTGCGTGCGCCCATTTTCCTCTGTGCCAGCGTCCCCAGAAAATGAAGCCCCGAATCGTGAGGTCGATGACCATTCCTACCCAGACGCCACGGAT
Source organism: Verrucomicrobiota bacterium (assembly GCA_019136135.1). GTDB lineage: Bacteria > Verrucomicrobiota > Lentisphaeria > Oligosphaerales > Oligosphaeraceae > UBA1407. The sequence goes on along the minus strand of JAGVUR010000149.1, from coordinate 13,844 downwards.
TGCCCAACCGAAGACCTTGATCGCAAGCCAGGCGAAGTACAGGCGGATGCCCCACATCCCGATCAGCGAGATGTAGAAAGGCCATTTGGTGTCTCCGGCTCCGCGCAAGGCGCCCGTGAATACGATGAAGAGCGCGGAGGGAGGCTGGACGATGGCGACGATTCGGAGGAGGGAGACGCCAGTCGAGATCACATCCTGGTCCTTGGTGAAAATTTTCATCAGCGGTTCAGGGAAGAGGAAGAGGAGAATGCCGCAGATCGTCATCGATATGACCCCGAGCAGGCAGGCGATGTTTCCATATCGTCGTGCGTATTCGGGTCTTTGGGCGCCCAGGCATTGTCCGACGAGGGTCGTGGCGGCGACGGAGAAGCCCCATGTCGGCAGGTAGCAAAAAGATTCTGCTGTTACTGCGATGTGGTGTGCCGAGAGGCTGGTTGTGCCGAGCGTTGAGATTAGGGAGTAGAATAAGAGCTGTCCGCTGGAGAGTGTCATTCGTTCCAAGGCCGTTGGGATTCCGACTTGGAATAGTTGCTTGATCATGGTGAATACAGGCTTGAAAGAGCTTTGAAGCGTCAGCCTGACCGGACTGTCCTTCTTGTTGAAGAGGACGATTGTTGCGAGGCATCCGCTGACCAGGTACGAGAGTGCGGTAGCGGCGGCGGCGCCTTCAACGCCCCAGCCAGCGCGGGGAACCGTGAACTCCCAGCCGAAGATAGATGCGGTACGAGTGGAGAAGATCAGGAAGTAATTGCCAATGATGTTGGTGGCATTGGTGACGATGTTGCAGAGCATCGGGGTCCTGGTGTCCCCCGAACCCCGGAGCGCTCCATTGAAGACGACCGAGAGGCTGTGGGGGATCAGTCCCCAACTGAAGACCCTGAGATAGCCTGCGGAATGATCGAGGTAGGACGGTTCCGCCCCCAATGCTTGCGGAATCATTCGTCCGAAGCATTGGAGGACGACGAGGAAGAGGCATCCCAATCCGAGTGCGATGATCGCGGCTTGGCGGAGTGCCAGGTTGGCTTCATTGGGCCGCTTGGCACCAATGTTCCGTGCGACGAGGACGGTTCCCGCTATGCTGGCCGAGAAGATGATCCCGTTGATCAGCCAGATCAGCGGCATGTTGATGGCGACTGCTGCCGTCTTCTCCTTTCCGAGATATCCCACCATCGCCGTGTCGGCATATTGGACCATCGTTATCATTATATGGTCGAAAATACTTGGCCAAGCGAGCCTGAGGACGGTTTTGACGCCGCCTCTTCCGTTGATGATATCGTCGTTGAGGGAAGACATTGCTGGCAATCGGCTATTTTTGCGCGGGGACGAGTTTGAGCCAATCGAGGTTGAGGCCCTTGTTGTCGTCGTTTTCCAATGTCAGGTAGTGCTTCCCCGGTTCCAGGTCAAGAAGGATTGCCTTTTTGTTTGTCGCGAGCCAGATGTTTTTCCATTGGTCTTCCTTTGAACTCCAGCCACCTGTCGAGGGGAACAGGAGCGGCGCCTCGTCGTTGCCGACTCTGGCATCGTCGACGAATAGTTTTCTGGTGACCTGGTCGGCATGGGCGTGGCAATACTTCAGTTGGATCGCGTACGTTCCCGCCTTGTCCACCTGGAATTCCCAGGTGAGCTTATGGCCTGACTTGTCCCAGAGCTTGAAGGCTTCCCCTTCGGCTCCGACCTTTGGTTCGACGACGATTTCGCCGCCTTCCTGCCCGGCAATTTTTTCCGCTTGGATGGTGATGGCGTTGTCCAGGTTTGGCTTGAAGTCGTCTTCATTGGGAGCGTGGTAGAATCCCGGGAGGTCGTCAGCGAGCGGCATTGGCTTCAATTCGATTGTAACTGTCGCTTCCAGGACTGGCTTGTCGAGGGTTATTCCAACTCGTTTTGGCTTGTTGTTGTTGATCGTCTCGATGGTTTCTGTCTTTGTTGTCCATCCTGCGCCATCGACTTTGATCGTCGCCTGTATGGAACCGTTGGCATCGTATGCGAGGATGGTGTCCTTTGCTCTTTCGAAGAGCTTCGAGTATGTGACCAGTGCCGTCTCGAAGGTCGTCGGGGTGGTGAATTCTACCTTGTCCTGCACGGTTGTTGTCATTGATTTTCTATTGAAGACGAGCGTTCTTGTAAGGGCCTTGAGTTCGAGGACAGTAAGGTATGCGTTTTTGTAGTCGATGACCACAGTGTCCTCTTCATCGGTGAAATCCTGCTTGATGAAGGTTCCGTTGGAAGCCTGTCCTCCAGATTGCCTTTGTCCTGCGATGAACGGCACTTGATGTCCATAGCTGTTGAGCATGTCGCTCATGTATCGTTCGGCTGAGAATGTCCGTCTCGTGTAGGTTTCCACTCCGGGATCGAGGAAATAGGGGCGTCCGTTGTAGGCGACGGTAAAGGATCCGACGTCGTTGTGGTTGTGCATTTCGTTATTGTGCCCTGCCTTGATTGCGACGCTGAATTCCTGTTCTTCGCCAATTGCCCTTCCGATGTAGATGCCTGCGTCGTTGAAGGTGCTTCTGATTGGCAGGGTTCCCTTTTCGGGTACTTTTTCGGCATATTTTGTTTCGTCCCCGAATGCCAGCAGTGCGAGGTTTGTGTATCCCCTATTGAGCGGCCTTGTCATTTCCTGCCTGTTGAGGAGTGCATTTGGGAATCGTCTTTGGATATACAGCAGGGTGGATTGGTCTGCCCTTGCGCCGACTCCGCAGTCTGCGAATGCTGGTGCAAGACCTTCTTGGAGTTGGATGTCCCTGGCGTATGCGCAGATTTTCTCGGTATGTTGCGGGTTGATATCATAGAGGTTGAGTTTTCCGTCTGTTGCCTCGAGGATCGTTTCCGCCATTGTCATGAAGAAACCGAATCCATAGGACCAGTATCCGATGCCTTCGGAGCAGTTTCCGTCCGGCGTGAACCCGCTAAGGAAGAACGGGGTTGCCTTGACTGCGGCCGCGAGGATTTCGGCTCGTTCATTTTTATCATCCAGCAGGACGAGGGATGTCGAAACGAGGTTCGACGTGCAGACTGCGTTCCAGTTGTTGGTGGCGATCGACCACCACATTCCGCTAAAGATGTCGCCTGTTCGGATGATTTCCTGGTAGGGACCGATGATTCTGCGCTGGACTTCGAAACGGAGGCGTTGCCTGGTTTCAGGCGAGAGTTTGTCTCCAAGCCACCAGTCGTGGTGCGCCAGCATCCTGGCTGTTTGGGACGCACCCAAGTCTGGGTAGAAGCGTGTTTGGTTGAAGTTGACGAGCGAGCTGTCATGGGCGGGCATTACCCAGCTTTTTTCCTCGAAGAGCGCGTTGAGGTCTCGTTCCAGCGGCTTGATGAACCGTCCCTTGTATTCGAGTGCTTCTGCAAGCGCAAGCGTCTCGATTCGTCCAGTTCGTCTCGACATCAGCCGTTCGTAGTTCGTGCGATTCCCATTGGTAGTGTATTCCAGGTAGACCTCATCTTCCATGACGGGCGGGAGCGTATCGATGTATCCTTCTGCGCTTTTGATGATTGCTTCGGCTTCCGGTAGTTGCGCAAGCTTGTCCCACTGTTCGCGGTCCGAGGCTGGTGCTCCGATTCCGCGCGGTTTGTCAGGGAGCATCTCTGCGATGCTGGCGATCAATTCCGGTTCAGGGGTCGGGAATTTTCTTTGTCTTTGTTGGACTTGGTTTGTTGATTTCACAGTTTTTGCCTCCTCTTCGTCAAGTTCCGCCACGGAAAAGTCGTCGAAGTCCGTTTTTCCCATGGAGCCGTTGAATGAATGGACCCAAATTGAGAGTGATACTGTTTTTTCCGGCGCTTTTCCGACGAGTGTGAATTGCTTCCACTCGCGGGCATGGGGGACTGCATGGATGAGTTCGTTTCCCAAGCTTGGCGTGTTGAGGATTTTCCCCTTTTCATCCAAGAATTGGATGTAGACACCAACGGTGTTTGGGGAATCGACATTGTATGCCCAGAATCTGACCGCGTATGATTTTCCTGGTGTTGCAGGTACGGGTACGGCTCTGCAGGAGCTTCCTTGGGTGGTTGAGTCATCAATGACCCTAAGTCCTTTTGAGCCGTCTCGCCCGATGTCGGGCAGGATATGGCTCATTGCTCCTACTTGCCAGCCAAGTTCCTCGTCCTCAAAGCCTGGGTTTTTCAGTTCCAGCGGGGTTTCTGCGAGAAGCAATCCAGCGGCGAACAGTGCGAAAAAAGCAGTTTTAAGTTTCATGGTCAGCATCCTCAGCTTAAAGAAAAAACAAATGGCAAAATCGGAATTGCATAATATACTATATAATTTAAAAATTCGCCTTTATCTTAAGGAGCCGTTAAAAAATTAAGTTTGCATTTCCAGTTTCTTTTAGCTGCCTTTCCCCCGTCCCGCCAGTCGCGTATGCGCATACGCTCCTTATCAGGGCAGAGGAAAAACAACTCAAAACAATTCCGGAACTGTTGCCTTAATTATTGAACGACTCCCAATAAAAATTTGGCGTAACAATATCCTAGGAGCGAGTTTTGACTAAGCGAAGTATCATATTGGGCTTGATTTTAGCGTGCGTGATGTGCGCTTGTTGTTACTTCAACGACTATGTGGTACGTCCGGGGACGATGATCGCGCACTTGCTGCCTGCTGTTGCCTACGGCGGATTGGTTTTGTGGGTGATGTTGGTCAATCCGTTGCTCCGGTTGTTGAGCGGTGGCAAGCTGGCATTGCGCGGACGCGAAGTGGCGGCAGTGTTGATCCTGTTCCTGATCTCTTGCGGAATCCCTGGCTGGAGCTTGGGGCAGATGTTTCCCGGAACAGTGATGTTCCCCCACTACGATGTGCGAATCAACCCATCCTGGTCGGCAATGAATGTTTTGGACTATGCCCCCGAACAAATGCTTTGCGACGTGTCGGGGGACGATGGCGAGGCGGCGATTGCTGGATACATCACGGGCATGGGCGAGGGTGACAATCACATCAGCTTCTTTGAGGTCCCTTGGCGCGTATGGCGTCGCCCATTCCTGTTTTGGGCGCCGATCGTCTTTGCGTTCCTGCTTGGCATCTTCGGTTTGGCTGCCGTGTTCCACCGCCAGTGGAGCACGCACGAGCAATTGCCGTATCCGATTATACAATTCGCGAGCGCCTTGCTTCCCGATGGGGAAGGGCGACAGGCTTCCGTGTTCAAGAACCGCCTGTTCATAGTCGGCTTCATGTTCGGCTTGGTCGTTCTCCTGAACAACTACCTGTGCAGATTCTTCCCGCAAGAGCTGATTCCGTTTAAGATGCATGTGAACTTCTGGCCCTTTGCGAGTTTGTTTCCGACGATTATCAAGGGCAAGGGCGGGATGCTGTTCGGCCCCCAATTCATCTTCACGGTCATTGGCCTTGCCTACTTCTTGCCCAGCGAGGCGTCATTTTCAATGTGGATTGGACCATGGCTGTACTGCCTGGTCGGCGGGATTTTCGCGACATACGGGATTGAATTGCGATCCGGCAAGATGATGGCATTGCAACCCGAGGTGTTCATCTTTTCGGGCGGGTATTTCGGCATATTGCTGATTATCCTCTACACGGGGCGCCAGTACTACTGGAACACGTTGCGCCGCGCTTTGTTCCTGCCTTCGCGTGAGGACATTCCCAGTTATGCCGTCCATGGGATGCGCATGTTTCTGATTGGGATGATTGTCTTTGTCTTGATGCTTCAGCTGGCTGGCGTCCATTGGACGTTGGGCATCATCTACGCTGTGATTACGGTAATGGTCTACACGGTCGTAAGCAGGGTGTTGGCGGAGACTGGTGCCTTCGAGGTAGGGACATACGTTTATCCCTGCGTCGTCTTGTGGGGCTTGTTTGGCGAAGCGGCGCTGGGGCCGAAGATCCTGGTGACGCTGTTCCTGGTATCGACGGTGCTTTGCGCGGCTCCCGGCTGGTGCGTGATGCCTTTTGCGAACCATGCGATGAGGCTGGCGCAAAGCACAAAAGTCAGCATGAACAAGACGGTTGGCTGGGGTGTGGTGGTGATTGTCCTCGCAATCGTGGTCGCCATTCCTGCGACGATCTACTGGCAGTACGACCGTGGCGCATTGATCCAACATTGGCCCAGGGCGTCGTCTATCTATCCATTCCAGAATACGGTTGAAATCGTCAACAAGCTGAAGGCCCAGGGGCTTGAGCAGTCGGCGGTTGCTCAAAGTGGCTGGAGCCATTGGAAATCCATGTCTCCGCATTGGGGCAGCGTGATGACGTTTGTGATCTCGACGGCTCTTGCGCTCATTGTCGCCTTTGGTCGTCTCAAGTTCACATGGTGGCCTTTGCATCCTGTGATCTTCATCTTTTTCGGAGGTCATCAGGGGATGCTCATGTCCTTTTCGTTCGGCCTTGGCTTTTTGTTGAAGTGGCTGATCACGAAGTATGGTGGCGGTCGCATCTACCAGCAATGCAAGCCTTTGTTCATCGGCTTGATTGCCGGCACGCTGTTGGGTCAGTTTATCCCGATGATCGTGGGGACGGTCTACTATATTGCAACCGGCAAGACCGTGTGATTGCCTTTTGCACGACGATGAATCGCTTGAGATTACCAAGCGAGCGTACCCTTTCCGAGGAGCGGGACGACGATCGCCTTATGGTTGTCAAGCCACTTGGCGTCTTGGACTTCCTTTCCGTTCCATCTGATGGCGGCTGGCTTTTCGGACAATCCCGAGACGACGACGTGGGTCTTGTGCTGTGGCCAGAGGTCCAGTTTGACCTTGTTGTCCGCCGTAGGCTTGATGTCACCCAAAGCGTGGACGCAGATTCCTGTTTTGACGGATTTGACATTGAAGATTGGTGTTTCGCCATAGGCGAGGGGCATGGTCAGTTGTACGGTTCCGGGATTGATAGCCGGACCTCCCTTAGAGCGTGCCATGATTCCGTATGCGTCTGGGAGGAGTCCCCATTTGGACGGTTCATCGCCATCATGTTTCTGGAACGAGAACTGCAGTCCCGTGGTCGTGATTCCGTCAGCGATGGTGGACCAGAATTTCTTTCTGTCCTTGTCTTTAAGCTCATCGACATATTGGTAGAGTGCGTTTCTGTAGACGCACCCGCACCATTGGACGGGGAGTCCGACCCACATTGGCGCGGCCCAAGCGGTTGCTCCCAGTACGGCGATGGTACCGTATGTGCCATCGGGATTGATCTCTGCCAGTGGGTTGACGAGGTAGACGAATGGGAGTCCGGTCAGCGCCCAGTATTCGGCATGTTTGAGGTAGTTTTTGGCGCCGGTGATGCGATAGGCCGCAGTGCAGTGCGCGACGAAGTAAGCTGATGCGAGGATGTCCGGAGTATGGAGTGGGATCTCCCACGTTTGCGCTCCCCTTGGCACGTCGTTCTTGTAGAGTTCGAGTACCTTGTCCAGGAGTTTGAGGTAGTTTTCCCTGTACTCTTTGTTTCCCGTTGCGAGGGCGACTCTTGTCATTCCGGTCATGACTGCGGCTGTCAGGCCATTTGCGTGGTCTGTCCAGTGTGTTGTTCCGTAGTTTGTCTCGGGCGGTTCAGGGATTCTGTATCTGTATGACCCGTCTTGTCTGAATTCCGCGAAGAGTCCGTTGACGCTTGGGAGATGTGCGTTGAGCCACTCGTCGCCTTTTGCCAGGTACAAGAAGGTGAAGAAATGGCTGTAGTCGTGTGAAACGCTGGCATGATAGTTTTGCCGGGATCGCTTTTGCTTGATGACTTCGAGCTCTCGTTGGATTTTCTGGGCGAGTTTCTTGTCTTTTGTCTTGACCCTGATGTAGTCGAGCATCAGGATTCCATCCATTGCGGGTCTTGCGCCGAATCCGCTTCCTTGGACGTATGCGTGCCTCCAGTTTCCATCGACATTGATAACGGAATCGAGCCATCCATGGGCCATGAGTTCCAGGGCGCCTTGGAATCCGTCCTCGAATTTTGGCACTGGTGGGAGCGGATTGCGTTGCGTATGCCTGTCAATGGATGATGCCATTGTTTCGTCCTGGTTTCCTGCGGAGACGATCATTTTCAGGGATTGTGTTGACTTTGCCTTCCAGCGCAAGGGTTTGTATACGGTCAGGTCGTTTTCGAAGCGTCCATCGTTGGTGCTCGGCGACCAGAGTGCGAATAGGTGTCCGCCTGACTTTAGGAGACGGTCGGGGGAATCGAAGATTGTTGCGGGGAATTTTTCGTATTCCCATTCGAGCGAAAGCCAACGGTTTTCATATGAGATGGCCATGAGGGGGAAGCAGAGCTTGTAGTCGTGTACCATCAGCCTGTTTGCCTTTGGTCCGATGACGTCCTTGGTGTCCGAGGATGGTTCGTCAACCAGGTATTCTACCCCTGCGAGCATTGCCTGGGTCTTCTTTTGGCCGAAGGAGGCTTGTCCAGGGAAGAGGGTTAGCCAGGGGACATGGAGCAGGTCGCGCTCCTGGTCGCATCTGAACGTGGTAGTCACTTGGATGTCGCCGTCGTCAAGCTTTGAGAATGTCCTGGTGGCGATCCAGTTGGCATTGCCTTCGTCCTTGAATCGGATCGTGGAGACAATTGATTTTTTTGTGGTTTTGGTCGTTGCCTTGATTTTATTGAGTTCGACGGTCTGCGGCTTGTCATTGACCAGGAAGATGATTTTGGGCTGGTCATGCCCCCAAGCAAAGGGTTGGTTGTCAACGTCGAACCTGAAGGCATCCCATGTTGTTTCATTGTGCTTGAGTGCAAGTACGCCGCTGGTGAGCGTTGGCGGATTCATGCCCAAGTCGATGCGTGTTGCTTTTTCGAATTCCGGCGCTTCGAACAATGGGATGATTGGCGACGCCTGAATGAGTGCAACAGTTATTTCGCCTGGTCCGCCTACGGGATCAAGTCTGAGCCTTGAGCCTGGTTCTAGCCTTGGGATGATGACTGATTCGGTTGTCCATTCATTGCGTTTCTTGATTCCGAACGAGATGGCATTTCCTGCTGTGAATCCCGGGCCGTAGAACAATTCGATGGAACCCGACGTTGTCTTGAGTGTAATGTCGACCTGGATCTTATTATAGTTTCCTTCCGGGAGGCTTGGGATTTTTGGACCTTCGATCCAAGGGTCTTCGCCGCCACTGCAGATGGCGTGGAAGCCTTCCTCGGTTGCTTCGGTTTTAGCGATGTGCATATTGCCGATCCAATTGTTTGCGTTTCTGTTTCTGAAGTCGAAAAGCACGGTTGGCTTTGAATTGGCAAAAGTCGTTGCCGTCAGGAGGATGATTGCACTGAGGATGTATCTAATCATGATTGCTCCTTACTTTCGGAGGATGCCCTTTTCGATGTTGCAGTTGATATTGATATCGACGTCTGAGTTTTCGACTTCGAATTCGTGCGTCCACCCCGGTTCGTCGTTGAGCCAATGGACTCTTGTCTTGTCAAAGGTGATTCTCTTGGCGTTCTTTATGGAAAATGCCGCCGAGCCTGAGTGGTATCCCCAGTGTCCTTCCGGGGTCAGGTTTGGTCGCGGTCCCGTTCCGGCGTAGTTCAGGTCAATATCCGAGAAGGTGATGTCGCTGATCTTTTCGTACTTGTTGGCGCCGATGTAGGATGTGAGCTTGACGTTTCCCCTGATCTGCGAGAATGAGATTCTCTTGATTTCGCGTTGTCCTGGTTCCTCGAAGTTGTCGCTGTTGTCCGTTTTGAGATTGAGGAATCTGTGCACGTCGCATTGGATGTTGGAGAATGCGACATCTTCTATTGCGACTCCCCTTCCGCCCTTTGGGCTGTACTTTGAGACGATGCAGACAGCAGTCCTGGTATCTGTGATGACGATGTTGTTGAAGGAGCAGTTTTTGATATCCCCGTCTCCGACTCCGATTCTGAGAGCGTTTGCGTATCCTGATCTTAGCACGCAATTTGAGAATGTGACGTTTTCGCAGGTTTTTGGCGTTGAGAGCCTTTTGTTGTCTCCCCGAAGCGTGAGGCAGTCGTCCGCGGAGTTGATCACGCAGTTGTTGACCGCTACGAACCTGCAAGAATCTATGTCGATGCCATCTTGATTTGGCACCTTGTCATCTCCGTGGATATGCACGTCGGAGATGGTAGCGAATTCACATCCGTACAGGAAGCATGTCCAGTAAGGCGAGTTTTGGAGTTTAAGTCCCTGGATCCAGATGTCCTTTGATTCGCAGAGGAAGATCATTTGGGCTGGTCTCCAGACGAGTTTGTACCAGACCTTGTTGGCATGTGTATCGTTCAGGAAGGCCCTGTGGTTCCCGTCGATGATTCCTCCGCCCCTGAGCACGATATTCTCCACATTGACGGCGTTGATGAAGTGTCCTCCTGATGTGACTTCGTTTTTCGACGCCCAGTTTTGCGGGCAGAAATCCGCCGCATTATAGTCTTCGGGGTCAGGGCTTGCCAGGAGCTTGGCGCCTGGTTCGAGTTCGAGTCCTCCGTTGCTTCTCAGGTAAAGCGAGCCGGAGAGGTATGTTCCCGGCGGGAAGTGCACGATTCCACCTGCGTCGATGGCAGCTTGTATCGCCTTGGTATCCTTCGTGACGCCATCGCCTTTTGCGCCGAAATCCCTGACGTTCTGCATGGTCATTCCTCGATGTGATGTGTTATTTATTGTTCCGAAAGGTTATTTTTTCCCTTGCCGTTTTTCCATTTTCGGCAAGCTGTGATATAATAAGCTATATTTCTTCAAAATTCTAACCTTTTTGGTTATGAAACATATTTTGGATTTGGCAGTTAGTTGGTGGATGACAGATGCATAAAGGACAGGTGATATGGCGTGATACGCCTTCTGGGCACTTTACCGAGGCCATGCCCCTTGGGAACGGTCGCATAGGAGCGATGGTATATGGCGGATTGTTTGACGAGTTGATCGAGTTGAACGAGGACACGTTGTGGTCTGGAAGTCCCGGGTTGTATACGGTTCCAACCGCACGCAAAGCGTTGGCGGAAGTTCGGAAGGCACTGGAAGCAGAAGACTGGGCAGCCGCCAACGAATTGAGCAAGGAACTTCAAGGTCCGCATACCGAGAAGTACCAGCCCGTAGGCAATTTGCGATTGCGCTTCGGGGGTTCGCGTGAAGTGGAGGGATATCGGCACGAATTGTCCTTGGAGGATGCTCAGGCGAACACGAGCTATCGGCAAGGCGGCAGCCAAATCACCCGTGAATGCTTTGTGAGCTATCCCGACCAGGTGCTTGTCTGGAGGATTACGGCAGGCAAGAACGGATCCATTGACATGAGCATCGGATTTGATTCGCCGCAACGCGGGCAGATTGATGCGATCAAGGGCGGTTTGCTGTTTACTGGACATGCCCCAAGCCATGCGGGATTTGACGACCATCTGGAATGGGATGCAGACAATGCCATCCATTTTGCGGTTGCGATCGGGGTGAAGACGATTGGTGGCTTGCAGGACATTTCTGGCGGCGAGGTTCGGGTGAGCGGCGCCTCGGAGATCTGCGTCCTGGTGTCGATCGCAACCAGCTTCAACGGTTTCTCAAAACACCCCGTGACGGCGGGAAAAGCGGCAGATACGCTGGCGCTGAAAACGTTGAAGGCCGCAAGAAAGCTGACCTTCGATGATCTGCAGAGCAGGCATCGCTCGGATTTTCTGCCCCTGTTTTCACAGTGCTACCTTGATTTGGGCGAATCGGATCAAAGCGCCAAGCCGACGGAGCAACGTTTGAAGGAGTTCAAGGGCGTCAACGACTTGCCGCTGGTGGCGCTGCTGTTCAATTTCGGACGCTACCTGCTTCTCAGCTGCTCCCGTGCAGGAACCCAAGCGGCGAACCTGATGGGCGTCTGGAACAACCAAATGACTCCGCCTTGGTCGTCGAACTATACGATCAACATCAATACGGAAATGAACTATTGGCCTGTAGGACCCGCCAATTTGCAGGAATGTGGGGAGCCTCTGGTCCGCATGGTTGAGGACTTGCGGAAGACAGGTTCGTTGGTTGCGAGCGTCAACTACGGTTGCAGTGGCTGGGTGGCGCACCACAACACGGATCTATGGCGATTGGCATGCCCGGTGGGCGACTATGGCAAGGGAAATCCAGTCTGGGCAAACTGGACGATGGGTGGCGTCTGGCTGGCGCTGACCCTATGGGAGCAATTCGCCTTCACAGGCGACGTCGATCTTCTGAAACGGAAAATCTGGCCCGCGATTCGTGGGGCAGCGGAATTCATAGAAGACTTCGTCGATGTCGTGCGCACCGGCAGTGGATGCACCCGTGTCCTGCCGCCTTCCACCAGCCCCGAAAACGAATATGTCACCGAGGACGGGGTGAGGGGGGCAGTCTGCAGGGCGTCGACATGCGACCTCTCCTTGGCCAAAGAGTTGATTGACAAATACTTCATCGCCCATAGGATCCTTGGCTTAAAGTGGAACAAGTTGTGCCGAGACCTTGATTGTACCGTGAGGTATTTCCTGGATTTCAGAATCGGGAAATATGGTCAATTGCAGGAATGGGAATACGATTGGGATCGGGTTGACGACAAGCATCGGCATATTTCGCACCTGATTTCAGCCTATCCTGGATACTTGATCAACGATATCGACGAGCCGGATTTGCTCAGGGCGGTACGCAGAAGCCTTGAACTCCGGGGTGACGAGGCGACCGGGTGGAGCTTGGCGTGGAGGGTCAGCCTGTGGTCGAGGCTCCGGGATGGCGACCGCGCCTGGAAGCTGATCCGGATGATCCTCAGGCTTGTCGATGGTAAAGGACCGGTCAACTATATGGGCGGCGGCGGAGTCTATGCCAATCTGCTTGGAGCGCATCCCCCATTCCAAATCGATGGGAATTTCGGGGTGACGGCGGGAATTTGCGAGATGTTGGTCCAAAGCCATTGGATGCGTGACTTCGAAGCCGGCGAGCTTCCAAGGTACGATTATGACTTGTTGCCCGCCTTGCCATCCGAATGGGTAAGCGGTCGAGTTGTTGGGCTTGGCTTGCGGGGCGGCGCCACGGTTGACATTGCCTGGGAAGATTCCCGCCTGAAGGAAGCCGTATTCAGGAAGCTTCCTGCCGGGGAATGCGTGATTCGTAGCCGCATTCCGTTGAGTGTCAGCTACATGAATCGTTCAGTGAAGTCGAAGTTTACTGACGATCGTGTCGTGTTTTCCGTCAATCCCGGTCGCGAGTATGTCGTCAGGCCTGTCGAGGAAAAAGCGTAATGATAGATCCTGTATTGGTTTCATTGGGCGGTCTTGAGATTCGCTGGTACGGGGTGATGATCGCCATTGGGGTTCTTGCTGGTTTTGGCGTTCAGACATTTCGTTGCAAGCGTTACGGCATGACTGCGGACGATGTATCGGACGTGACATTTGTCGCCTTGGTCTTTGGCGTCATTGGCGCGCGATTGCTGTATGTGATCCGCTTTTGGGAGGATTATTTTTCCGATGGTCGCTGGGTTGAGTCGTTGATGGTTTGGCGTGGCGGCTTGGTCTTCCAGGGTGGATTTGTCCTTGGCTTGCTTGCCGTGGTGTTGTTTGTTCGTTATCGCAAGTTGAATTTGTTTGATGTCAGTGACTTGATTGCCCCTGCCTTGCCATTGGCTCACGCTTTTGGTCGCATTGGTTGTTTGATCAACAAGTGCTGCTATGGGTACACGCCGTATGAGGGACCATTTGCGATTCACTACGAGCCTGGAATGCCTGGCTATTTTCCCGTCCAGCTGGTCGAGTCATTGGGGAACTTGCTTCTGTTTGGGATCATCCTTCTTTGCGAGCGGTTCGGGATTGCCCGGAAGCGGTTGTTCCTGCTCTATGTCATTGGTTATGCGGTATTGCGGTTTGCGGATGAGTTTTTCCGCGGGGACTATCCGGAGGAACAGGTTCGTTCGGGATTGACTCCGGCGCAAGTGATATGCCTGTGGCTTTTGCCTGTCCTTGTCTTGTCATTTGCGTGGTTGAGTTGGCGGGA
>JAGVUR010000133.1 GCA_019136135.1 Verrucomicrobiota bacterium | reverse complement strand
GTACCAATCCCTGAAAAGGGCAACCCGATGACCGGAGAGCCGGATGCGGGAAATCCGCACGTCCGGTTCGGAGGGAGGGGTGGCGCGCAAGCGCCATCCCTACCCCTATTGCTTGACCCCAGACTTCAGTCTGGGGACGGGAAACCCACCCGAAGACCGTGCCTTGTAAAGGCACTACAATCATAAGGCGTCAATTGCTTTTTTAGGTTCAAGCGTTTAGGAACCACAAATGGATGCAAATGGCGTCAGCTGCATTTTCAGGTTACGCAGAGCGTTTTGAGGCTTGGTATTTTCTGGCGATCAGCATGACTATTGAGCCGACAATGATGGCCGCCAAAGGCGCTAGGACAAGACTGCCGCAAAACCAGTCGAAAACACGATGGCGGAACTCGGAAAAGAATCGGAACGTTTCGGGTTTGAGGAGTTCCCCAGTACGCAGAAAGTGTCCTAGGAGGATGCAGGCGAAAGGGGACAATGGCGGCATGAAGAGATTCTGGATTGCCAACGCCATCGGTTTGTTGAGTTTAAGGCGGATGCTGACGTAGAGAATAATCAGCATACTAAAGCCGTAAATCGGGAATACCGCCAGGAACGAACTTACTGCGGCGGAAATTCCCAGCATCTCGGGAGTCGCATTTTCGCTGAAAATGTATTTGATAAACGCCTTGGGATGGCGCCAGAATTTCGGGATATTGGAGGGGCGCTTGGGGACCAGTCGTTTCGCAGGTATCGGCAGGAGCTTCTGGCAAACCAACTTGGTGTGGAGCAAGGAGAGGCGGAAGTTGTCCTTGAAAGGCGCAAAATGAGATATTCGCTCGTCGGTAGGAGGATAGATGACATCAATCGGCAGTTCATGCAATTGGATGCCGCCGCGGAGGCACTTGACCAGAATCTCAATCTCGAAGTTGTAGCGCCGGCACGAGAAACGCAGCTTTTCAAGTGGTTTCACAGGATATGCCCGGAATCCGCTTTGGGTGTCGCGGCAAAGCACCCCAGTCTCCAAGGCAACCCAGAAGTTTGAAAAAGAGCGTCCGAATTTGCTGGAACCAGGTACGTTTGGCACGGTAAAGTCGCGGACACCGATGAAAATCTTGTCGCAATCAGGTGCATGTTCATTGATTGCTTCGATGAACGCTTGCAGGTCTTCGGGCTTGTGTTGTCCATCGGCATCAATGGTGATCGCATAGTCGCAGTCGGAATGCTGCAAATAGTTGAAGGCGGTGATCAGCGCGGCGCCCTTGCCTTGGTTTTCTTGGTGCTTGAGGAGCGTGATGCCGAGTTGCTGGAGCGTCGTCTCGAATTGCTGGTGGTGTTGAGTTGAACCATCATCTACAACGATGACTTCCTGGAGATATCGCCGGCACTTTTCCGCAACATCGAGGATTGTGTCTGGGTTATTGTAATAGGGTATAACGCAGGCGATGTTCATGTTGTATTGCCAGTCAACGCATCACTTTCTTCGTTTGGTAGTTGCGCCGAGCTTGAGTTTTCGGATTTTAGCGTATCCGTACTTGTGCAGGAGCCTGTAGTCGTCATTTCTGCTATCAGGCGGATAGATGCAATGATTTGAGTTTGAGAATGCTTGGAGCAGTTTTTCGTGTAGGATATTTGGATCGATTCCTGGCGCATAGTAGTAAAGCGGGGTCG
The DNA here is from genome assembly GCA_019136135.1 of Verrucomicrobiota bacterium. GTDB lineage: Bacteria > Verrucomicrobiota > Lentisphaeria > Oligosphaerales > Oligosphaeraceae > UBA1407. The sequence continues at coordinate 26,551 of JAGVUR010000133.1, read as the reverse complement.
TATCGTCCCAGTCCTCCGGGATTGCGTTTTCCTGGCGTGCGATAGTGAACAGCGGCGCCCCGGACAGCAAGCGGATGCCTGAGAAGATGATGACGTAGGCTGATCCGAGTTCCTTGAGGTTTAGGATGCCTCGGTCAACGGTGTCCCAGGTTTCGCCTGGACCTCCGAACATCGCATTGGCGTTGACGCCGATATGAAGCTCCTCGAACCTTCGGCAGCATTCGCGGACCTGCTGGAAGGTGAAGTTCTTTCCCAGGCCGCGAAGGGTCTCGTCCGTGGAGCCGTCAACGCCCAAGTCGGCGCAGGCGAGCCCTGATTCTGCCATGATGTCGATGTCTTCTGGCGTGAGGTTGTATGGGGTGATGAAGCCGGTCCAAGGCATTGCGAGGTCAAGGTCTATCATCCGTTGCAGCAATGACTTGTAGTGATGCTTGGGATCGTTGAAGATCGAATCTGTGAAGTAGATCATCTCATCGGGGAAGTTTTCCTTGACAAAGGCGATGTCCTCTAGGACCTGGTCGATGTCCCGTGCCCTGAGGCGGTGCCCTTCAAGCGTGGGATAGGTGCAATAGATGCAATGGAAAGGACAACCCCGCTTGGTCTGGATTGGAATCGTGTGGGTTTCGCGAACGTAGAATTCCGCAATCTTGGTGGAATACCTTGCGCCGGAAATCGTTTTGCCGGGGCACCGGTAAATCGTCCCTTTTGGCGGAAGTGTTGCGTTTTGGAGGTCATTGGCGAAGTCGAGGATAGCGGATTCGCCTTCGCCCGCGACTCCATAGTCCGCGCCAGTCGCCGCCAATACCGCTTCCGGATTCATGGAAAAGCCAGCTCCGCCTAGGGAAACCGGGCAATCTCCAAGCGCCTGACAGGCGGAAATCACCTTCAAAATCGAATTGAAATATTGGCCGTTGGCGGCATTGCTGTCCGTAACGTCAATATTTCGGATGCTGATGCCGATCGCATCGGGCATGAAAGCCCGATAGGCTTCCTCAAGGGGCTTCTGGAAGCCGTCCTGTCCATAAGGCAATGGATCAAACTGGGAGACTTCATGCCCTGCATCGTGCAAGACTTTGGCGACTACTCCCATCCCCAGCGGATAAACCGGAAGGGGATTGCGACAAAAATTGGCGGAAACAAGTAGGAATTTCATGTGCGGACCCTCTAGTTTTCTTCTTCACCCCATTTGGTTTTGCTTAGGCCGATCGATTCGGTTGGCGATGCATTTTCTTTCTTCATCACGTCAAGGTAGAGCTTGGCCATTTTGAATTCCTTGGATTCGTCTTTGTAGAATGTATCCCAAGCGTATTGGAACGCCCATTGAAGCTCGTCAACGGTCATTTTTGCTGGCTTGAAAACGACCTCACCCGCCGTGTACTTGCTCCAGTCATGGCTGAAAATCCGCCCTTGCTTTTCAAGGTCGGCGCAGATGGCGGAATGGGGGAAGGGGGTGAGGATGGTGAATTCAGCAAGGTCAAGGTCGATTTCAAGCAGGAAATCAATCAGTCTCTTGATATCGTCGAGCGACTGGTCGTCTGTTCCCAGGATGATTGTGCCTTCGACGCCGATTCCATGGTCCTTGTAGCGCATGATTCGGTTTCTGATGTAGTCGGAGGTATCGAAGATAGCCTGATAGACGTACCAGGCGCCTGCCTTTTCGGCAAGTTCGAGGATCTCCTCGTTGTCCTTGATCGGATGCGAGACCCACTTTTTGCCCAGCGGCGCCATCGCCCTGAAAAGGTCTTTTTCCCATTGGTCGTCCTGGGCAAGGGAGTTGTCAACGATGAACAGCCGGTTGTTTGGGATCGATTCCATTTCGCGAATGACGTTTTCAATCGGTCTCGGACGGAATTTTCGTCCTCCTAGGAAGGGGGTGCAGCAGGGGAAGCAGTTGAATCGGCAACCCCGTGAGGCGTGGATCAAATCGACCATCTGCACTCCGCGATAGTTGTAGAGATGAGGCTTGAGGATGTCTCTTCTGGCAGTGCCGATCAGGGCGGTGTCAGGGAAGTTGCCCAGGAAATTGTAGCATTTCTTGAGCTTTCCGCTGATGAAATCCTGGAAAACTGCTTCCATTCGTCCTTCGCTTTCACCGAGAAAGACGGAGTCGGCGTGCAGCATCGCTTCTTCGGAATGGAGCATGACGGCGATGCCGCCCATCATCACGGTTTTGCCGCTTGCCCGCAATTCGTCGGCAATCGCGTACGCCCGTGGCGTCTGGCAGGTGAGCATGCAGGAGATGGCGTAGATGTCGTAGCTGGTCGTCAAATCAAGCGTCTCGACGTTTTCGTCCGTGAAATCAACATCGACGTACTCGGGGAGTGTTGCGGCGAAGGTGACTGGCCCCATGGGCGGCAAATTGAATTTGGGCTGATTGGGGAGCTTGGGCCAGGTTGGATAGATCAGTTTGAGCTTGATTGACATGGCTATCGAGTATTGGTTGTGGGGAAGAAGGCGTGTTTCAGGTCAGTTGCCGATGGGATTTCAGTGGTTGGCGTCCAGTTGAATGCAACGCACCAATCCGGGGTGACTTCAAAGACCAGAAGGCGATTTGAGGTCGGATCCTGCGCTAGGCATGCGCGAAGATGACGTTGGAGCAGGCGGGTGTCAGCTGGCGTCTGCAAGAATTGTGTAGGTCCATGGATACCAAGTGCAATGGCGGCTTCGCAGATCGGTATAGACGGCAACGTGGGTACAAACAACGAAGCGCGGGCGGTGTCTTTCCCATTGGCGACATAGTCCTGCCAGTATTTCAGGTTGGCGTGCCGGCAACCCGTCCCGTTCCAGCCGACGAGACCAGTATTCTGTGCATTCCAGTCTTGGGTGTCATACGCCAGGATGATCGCGGCGAGTTGTGTGAGCCTGACGGTATCGGCTGCGCGCCTGAAGTCCTCGAGGTCGGCCTTGGGGAAGGGCGAGTCTTGCGCAGTGAGCAGTTGCTTAAGTTCGGAGAGGCTGGCGTATTGCGCTGACCAGCCTGTTTGACTTGCCTTGGCTGCCGTATGAGTTACGATGACTGCGGGAATGGAGTTCATTGGGCGACCTCCAGGATGATGGCGCTATTGAGACCGCCGAAGCCGATGTTCAACGACAGGAAGAATGGAGACTTGATCTCGCGCTTTTCCAGGAATTCACGTGCATTGTCCTCGGGTGTGATCACACCTGCTGAAGGTGGCAGTTTGCCGTGCTTCAGCATCTGGGGCGCATAGGCGATTTGCAACACGCCAGACGCACCCATGGTATGGCCAGTATTCGCCTTGAGGGAAAATAACGGAGGTGCGGTGGGTACTACGGCGTTCAGGGCGGCTAGTTCGGCCTGATCGTTGTAGATGGTGCCGGTGCCGTGCCCAAGGATCGCGCCGAGTTGATTTGCCTCCAGGTTCGCTTGCGCAAGGCAATCGCGAATGGTCCGTGCCAAGTGCGTGCCGGCAAGGTCGGGGGCGGTGATGTGGCTGGCATCGCAGGATGACGTCGCCCCGATGATGGTCGCCAAGGGGTTCCGAGCCTGTTCGGCAAGCAGCAAAGCCCCGCAACCTTCGCCCAAGAGCAAGCCGTCCCGTTCAACCGAGTAGGGACGGGGCAATGAACGGGAAACCGCACCCAGCGAGGTGAATCCCGCTGTGACAAATTCGCTCGTAATGTCAATGCCGATGACCAATGCACTCCGGCAATCGCCCGCAGCGATTTCAGCACAGGCCAGGGCAACCGCATTTTGGCCTGATGCGCACGCCGCCGCAACCAAGGTCGCCTGGCGCAATCCCGTGCGTTCCTGGGCATAGTTCAGGAGAATCTGAAGGCAATCCAAAGGTTCGTCGTCAGTCTGGCGTTCCAATAAATCGATGGCACCAACGGTGCTTGCCAGAAACAGGTGCGTATCTTCGGGCAATGTCGGCAATCTGTCAACGATGACATCCAGCAAGGCAAAGGATCTGGAATGCTTGTAGGGCGGAAGTTCGCACAGGCCATGCAGGGTGCCGTGGGCGTCGAAGTGCCTCGGCATTTCGAAGGGTTGCCGAGCTTGAAACAGCGCCTCCAGCGCCTGGGGCATTGTGGCACCCGCCGCTGAGATCGCATCCGCGAAGATGATGGGTATCCTAGGCATTGCGTGTCAAATCTCGCCTCGTTTCCACTTGTCCCAGACGTTTTGGACAGGTTCAGGCGCGAAGATAAAGGGTTTTTTTGTGGTGATGTCGAACAGCATTTGTACAGTATAGCCCGAACTAGCGATTTGTCCATCCGGCTTTTTGACTAGGTAGTTGACATTGATTCGCGCACCGTCGCTCCAGACGACTTCTGCCCGGACGGTGATCGTTTCATCCAAAAGCAGCGGCACGAAATAGTCGATATGGCATTGGACAATCGGCGCTCCAACATTGTGTTTTTTGTATTCTTCGTAGGTCAATCCGATTTTACGCATCAGCTCGGTATGCGCCAACTCGAAGAACCTGGGGCAATGACCGTGCCATGCAATCCCCAAGGCATCGACTTCGCTAAAGGTGACGACGTGTTGGATTTCAAATGCAATTGGTGCCGGGTCATCAGGATTGCTTGTGAAGAATTGGAATTTACGTCTAGACATTGGGTTTACTCAAGCAAGAGTTTGACATTTGCGATGGAATCGCCTTGAATGGTTGTGAGTTCGGCTTGTACTAAAAAGTCTTGTGACATGCTGAGTTTGGCGCAGATGGTCTGGTTGGCCAACACGGGTATTTTGCATTTCATGTGTTTGATGCAGGCAATGCTGGTCGTCTTGCCCAGACATTTGTCTGCGAGGATGTGAACAAGTTGCATCAGACAGACTGCGGGTACGATTGGAAGGTCGGGGAAGTGCCCCGAAAATCCAGGGAATGCCTCGTCAAAATGGCATGTTGCGGAGGCGGATTGTCCTGGGACAACCTGGACATCCGCGATTCGCTCTGAGATTGCATCTTTGAGGAATGACATTACTTATGAGTTAACATGATGGAATAACGCATGTTATGATTATGATAGACAATGAATTCATGGGAATTGTCCTTGGCTGACCAAGGACCATACTTGACAGACCACTGCCTGAACGGGAATCGACCTAGGCGCCTTGACTGCAACTGCAAGGGGGCACCGCCAATCGTCAATTTCTCGCCGCCCTCTCCAGAGAAGACCATCGGTACTCGGAACGTCGCCGGAAAAGCCAAAGGTGTGGCTTGCCCGACAAAGATGTTCCTGAAGTCCTGTGAAAAATTGGAAAAGATGCGTTTTTTTGCGATTGGCGGTAGGATGTCCGAGATGAACACACCGTTAGGTGTCGCCGAGTAAAGCGTATTTCCTGTGGGTGACATGGCAACGATTGCAAGATCCTCCTCCGTTTGGTTGACGATAACAACCATGGGAATACTGTACCATAGCACATCAAGCTTGGCATTCCAAAGTGTCTTTTGAGGGAGTTTGGCGTATTGTTGCCATTCGCGGGTTGCCTGGACAGCCGTGAGTTCGCGCTTGGTGCTGGCGCAACCCGTGACCAACAGCAAGGGCAGCAACACAAGCAACATGATAGGCTTCTTATCACAACGATCAAGGATCGTACTGATGGCGGGAACCACGAACAATGCAGCCAAGCAGGTGACCGATATGCCGGAAAAGAGCACGATGCCTGTATGAAACAAGACGGGATGACGCGAAAACAGCAATGCCGCCGCCGTCAGGACGGTCGTCGCCGCAGAAAGAACCAATGCGGTTGGGATGCTGGCGGTAGGGGATTGCCGATGATGCATGGCGAAAATTCCGTAGTCCAAGACCAATCCTGTCAGCATCAGGGCGCTGAAACAGGTCGCCAGATTCAAGGTGAACCCAGTCGCCGCAGCCAAGCCGCCACACCAGATTGCCGCTAGAGTCCCAGGAAGAATCACCAAAATCAACGTGAATGGAGATCGATAAACGGCAAGCAACAAAACCGCCAATCCACCTAATGCCAACGCAGCAACACGTAAAAAGCGTGGCGTGAAATCCTTAAGGGAAGCTTGCCGAAATGCCTCGGGTGACAAAAACGCGCAGTCTTGCTGGGCAAACAGTTCGTCGGAAACCTTATGCTTTGGAAGAAAGACCAAGGCAGAGGCATTTGTCGAGGCAGATTTTAGGATTCGTTGTGAAATTCCTTGGACAAATTGCGGTGGATTTTCGGGAGCGGGCTTTGAGAAGACCTGGAAAAATGGTGCGAAGAAGTCCTTGGGGAGCTTGCGCTTCTGGCATTCTTCAGCCAGTTTTTCCTGAAGTGCTTGGAGCCTGCTTTGGACATCCGGATCTTGCCAGGACATCGCAGTTTCCTGCCTGCGTTTTGCGGAAGGCCATAGTTTTGCAAGATGGAATGCCTGTTGCGGGAGGCTGTCGTCCAATTCTTCCAATCGTTCCAGTAGCTTGTCTTGAGTTGGGGCTGTCACAAGCATCGTCGATGCCTTTTGGGGTGTCCAGCGCCGTTGGAGATCGTTTTCGGCATGCATGGTCTCTGCGGATGTTCCGTCCAAGGCGGATGGGGATAGGTCTAGTTCGAGCTGGGGCAAGGCAAGGATTGAAATGAATGTCACGAGCAGGACCGCCCCTGAAATCACCAGGGCAAGCGGAAGCTTGGGCTTGAAGGACGGGATCTGGAACGTGTTGCCTTGACGAAACTTAAGCAATGTCGGAAGAAGAAAGATCGACAAGACCATGTTGATGACCAGGATAAGTGCGGAGAACATGCCAAGTTGCGCGTATGCCGAAATCCCAGAAACCGACAGTGAGACGAAGACTAGGGCAGAGGTCAAGACGCTCATGAGCAATGGCTTGAAAATCGAGGACAAATTACGCATGCAGCCGTAGGTGTTGAGAACGGAGTAAACGTGAATGCCCTGGTCAACCGACAAGCCCGCAATCCCTCCGCAAATCCCTAAAATGATCAGGTTGAGAGAATCGTAGAAGAGAGAGAGGATTGACGTGGCAAGAATCGTCGAAAAAACAGGCAAGACAGGAATCCAACAGGCGGAAAGCGAACCGCGATAGAATCCGAAAAACAATAGGATCAGCACAATGGCGGCAAGAATGTTGACTAGGCGAATGTCACGCTTGACGCAAGACTCGTTTTCAAGGTTGTGGTTCAAAGGTGATACGATGGAAATCGTTGCGTTCGGAAGCTTGGCGTCGGCGAGGCTCTGTATGTCATCGAGGAGTTTTCTGATATGTTCTGCGTCTTGCTGGTCATTTTGAAAGGCGCCCTCTGTGGAGATGATCGTTCTTTGGCTGTCGGAATCTGTCGGGAGACCCTCGACAAGTTTAATATCGAGGTTGGCGAGTTTTTGGAAATCGTTGAGTGGCAACATGATATGTCGCGACCAGCCAAAGGGGTCCTGGCGTAGGATTGCCGTTGGCGTTCCTGGCATTGAAAGGGTCCTCAAGGCTGTGGTTGCGGCGGTTTCAGGATCCACCTTTTCGAGGAGATCGGGGTTCAGCAGGATTGGGAAGAGGCTTGGGATGTCCTGAAGTGCCTGTCGCATGTCCATGGAATATCCGTGCTGGATCTCCCCAAGCTGCGGATGCTTGGCAAGCTCGTGTACGAATTGGCGAATCGCCTCGGCATTCTCCACAATTCCTCCAGGGCGGCCGGTATCGACCTCAATCTGGATCATCTTGTCAAGCTTCGCGGATTGCAAAACCCTGAACATGTCCCCGGATTGGGAATTGCGGGGGAACATCGATTGAAGATCAAAGGTAAATGACGCCTGGCTGGCAATAATCAGGAGGGCGACTGCGATTAGGAACGCCGTGGCAAGCCACGCCTTGCGTGGATTTGCCTTGATCGCATTCAGGATACCAGTCAATCTGTCGGGAGCTTCCATTGCTTCTCCTGGATTTCCTGGTTGTTCCTGACGTTGCTGAATACGATCGTGATCGTATCTCCATGTGGTTCCACAAAGAGGATGGTTTTAAGGGATAAATAATCTTGCGAAAAGGTCAAGGTGATGCTTTTGAAGAGGGCTTGGATTTGTGTAGTTTTGGGTTCAAGCTGGAGGGTATGGTCATCTTTGGGTACGATATTGAAGTCGGCTTCCAGGGCATCGAGGTCGCCTTCCAGCCATTTTGTCTGGGTATTGAAGATCATGGCGACCCATGGCATGTCATCGGCCTTGATGGCGATTGTCTTGCCGGTCTGCTCGTCCCACTGCCGAAATTGCTGTGGCGTGAACAGGGATATGCTGTTCAGTGGGGACATGACTTCCCATCGCAAGGCACGTTTGCGTTCCTGGGCAAGGATTCCCTTGAACTCGAGCTTGAAATCAAGCGCTTGGATATGACGATGCATCGTGAAGTCCGCCTGGATGGTGCTGATGCTGGACATCGGTGCCAACTTGGTAGCAAAATCCTCCAATGACGGAGGTTGCGCTTTGGCAACAAGCATCGTGAGCAGGACGAGCAAGATGGAGAGGGAGATTCGCATGATGTCGTGAGTTTGTGATTGTGCTTCAGATCATCCTTGCAATCGGACATTGATTTCGCCATTTGCGCAGATGGCGTTGTGTTGATTGGTTACTGCAAAGCGAATGAGGTACCACTCTGGGAGCGGATTTTCCCAGGTCATTGAAATCGCCAGTTGATCGTTGACGCGGATATCCTTGAGACATTGGACATCTCTGGCAATGGCCAGAAACCCCTGCCTGATCGTGCCATCGTAGTGGAATGAATCCAAGGCCGCCGCCGCCTGGGCGACCAATTCGGGTATCGCCTCCTGATTCAAAACGCCGTTTTTGCCTAAGAACCGGTTGTCTGGCGCAATGGTCGCAGAGACTACATTGGCTTCCCTTACCTGTGTGATTTGCGAGACCATCACCATCGGAGGCTTGTGTGGCAAATAATCGGAGGCATTGACCGGCAAGACGTGAATCTGGTCTTGCTTGTCCGCATTTCTCCAGCACAAAGGATCGGATGCCAGGTAATCTCCTGTCAGCTGGAATGCGGTGCCACGGCAACCATAGCACTCTTCAGCATTTTCGCAGGACTTGCATGGTCCCTTGATCATTTCACGATGGTTCTTAAGATCCTGAATGACAACGCTTTCAGTAAGGATGATCCGCAATGGGCGCTCTAGAATATTTCCAATTTTGAAGTCGATTCCAACGCATGGAAACACATCGCCCTGCGCATTGACCAAGGCGGAATACTTGTGGCGAAGGCACTTGGCGGCGACCAAGGGAGGCTGGGCTTCCCAGAAACGCCCTTGCGTGGCGTCAAAATCGCGAAGTTCCTCGAATATCTTCTGGAGTTTCAAAGGTTGGACTTCAAGCTCGCGGTGCTCCAATAAACGCCCTTGAGGAGTCATGATTTCGAAGTAAGGACGGATGTTGCGATGACGCAAGTACTTCCAAAGCTCAACCACATCTTCGCAGTTGACGCTGGATATGGTCGTGCTCGCACAAAGATGGTCGCCGTCCAATCCCGCATCCTGAAGGAGTTCCAACGCCCGCAGGGACTTGGCGAGGGAATCGCGTACCCCCGTGAGCCGGTCGTGGGTGGGAGCGTCAAGGCAGTTCAACTTGACGACGACCCTGCAGTCGAATTCCTTCGCCAATTGGGCAAACTCCCTGTTGACCAATGAGCCATTGGTGAAGATTTCGGTGTGCATTCCGTGGTCGGCGATCTTGCGAATCGTCGCCCCCAGTCGATTTTCCAGCAATGGTTCTCCGCCGAGCAGGACGATTTTCCTGGCACCTAGCGCGGCTGCTTGCTCGATTGCCTCGCTGACCACGTTTTGGTTGAATGTTGCCGGGCAATCCAAGTCGGCGGTCGCATAGCAATATGGGCAACGGTAGTTGCATCGTCGGTCAAACTCAAGTTCCAGCGAGAGCAGCCGGTTTTCCGCAACTGCCTGGCGGATGTCTTCTGACGTGAAATCGAATGGGTTTTGTGAATCCATGGTGGTTACAAGTGTATCATCTCAAATCGAAGAATCTCACGGGCTTGCGTGATGTCCCGAAGACCTTCTTTTGCGCCTGTTCTTGGCTGACCTGGTGGATTCGTGCATGAATCCTGTTTCGAGCATAGAGTTTGTCCTGGATTCTCAGAGATTCCAGGGTGCCTTCCTTGAGGGAAACATAGAGGTCGATCTCATCTGAAAGCGAGTCTCCCGTGACCTCCAAGTAGTAGTTATCTACTTGAGGAATATCGTCAAGGACATGGAAGAAAGCATTTGGGAAGAGGGTCGTTCCCCGGACTTTAAGCATTTGTGCCTTGCGTCCCAAGATCGGACCTAGGCGCAACGAATGCCGTCCGCAAGGGCAGGGTTCGGGCAACTGGAAACCGATGTCGCCCGTCCGGAAACGTATCAATGGCATTCCCTCGACCTGCAAGGTCGTCACTGTCACTTCACCGACGCTTCCCGGAGGCAATGGATTGCCTTGCTCGTCAAGAATCTCGACCACCGCCAAATCGACGGGCGGATGCCCGCCGTGACGTTGCTCGCACTCGGTAAAACTCGTCGCAATCTCGGAGGACGCATAGGTCGAAAACACCGCCCCTGGCCAGAAGTTCTCCAGCACCTCGCCCAAGGGAGTCAAGGACATTTCGCGTGTGCGCAATGCCTCGCCAATGCACACGATGTGCTTGATGCAGGAACCGTCAATCCCGTTCATGGCAAGAAATTGACCGAGCTTGGCGATAAAGCTTGGGACTCCGACGATCGCTGTAGGCATTGTGCTCTTGATGATTTCAGCATGGCTGTCCATTGTGTTGAGTCCATTGCGGATTGCCGCCGCGCCCAGTTTGACGACGCCTTGGTAGTATGCCAGCCCCGCAATGAAGCAGCGGTCGATCGTGCAGGTCATCAGGACAACGTCGTCAGGTGTCATTCCCGCTGCCTTGAATCCGACTGCGTCGTTGTACGACAATCGTTCCAGATCCCTTTTGGTGTAGGTGATTTTGCAGGGGATGCCGGTCGTTCCGCTAGTGAAGCAGATGTCGGCGATTCGATTTGGCGGTACGGCGATGAAATCCTGGTTATGTTTAGCGAGATCATCCTTGGAGGTAGTCGGCAACGTCTTGATATCTTCGAGTTTGAGGTTTGTTGGACAATCTCCGAGTGTTCTGCCATAGTAGGGGGAATGTTGCTTGCAGTAGACAATAAGTTTACGCAAGAGCTTTTCCTGCAAGTCGTGAACTTGCTCGTAGGGCAAGAAGGAATAGTCTGTGACGGAATTGAATCGTTGCATGGCAACTTCCTGGGAATTAGGACTTGGTTCGTGATGCGATTTCTGCGTCCAGCTTCGCCGAAGCTTCCGCTATGGCGAGATGGATTCTCTGCTTCAGCGCGTATGCCGTTGGGGCTGCGATGACTTCTGCGGCGGATATAGGCGCCAATTGTGCCACAATGATCAGCGAATCATCATGGAAACGAAACGACCTGTCAGGCAGGCGCTCGTTTCCCGCGATGGCGCAGGGATAGATGGGAAGCTTGAGTTCGCGGGCAATGTGGAAAATCCCACTGTGGAAATGATTCATCGATTGATCCCCCGAACGGGTGCCTTCGGGAAATGCCATGACGGAGACGCCTCGGGAAGCCAAGTCGCCGATTTTCTCCAGGGATTGCTCGTAGTCCGTGCGCGTTGCATCGATATACTCGCATAGCCTGGCGAAAAATCCGTAGAACGGCAATTTCATTGGCCAGCCATTGACAATTTGTATCACTTCCTTGCCAAATAGGGCGACCAGAAACGGATCGGATGCTGATCTGTGGTTGAAGACGTAGATTCCTGCTTGACGAGTCTGCTCGTCAGGCAGGGGACGGAATTCGATCTTGAAGAATGGGCGGAAGACTACCCGCGTCTGCCACAAGCCGTAGTACAGGATGATGTAACGCATCCAGCGCCCGCGTTGCTTCTTGGGGAGGCATAACGCAATGAGTACGGGAATGATGCCGACTAGGAAGTACAGCACTGTACCCAGGACCAAAAATGTGAATGCAAGAACGGAACGCATTGAGCTTACGGTTCCTTATTTAGCTTCGCGACAATGTCGGGATGCTCGGCGGCAAGTTTCTCAAAGAGAACGTAGATGTCATTCAAGGTGCGAATCTCCAAAATGTCCTTGTTCTCGCGCAAGGGAATCGAGAACTTCTGCTGAAGTCCCGTAACAAGGTCAACGATGTCAAGGCTGTCAAGGGCCAAATCCTCGAAAATTCGCTTCTCGGGAGTGAGCTGATCAGGCTCGATTTCAAATTGCTCGATAAATATCTGGTTGACTAACTGAATGATTTTTTCTCTGGTCATGTCGTGATGGGCTTGAATAGGTTATTGTCAAAAGTCCGCCAAGCGGTAGATGATGGTCGCATTGACTCCGCCAAAGGCGATGCAGTTCTTCAGAACCGTGCGCAAGCGTTTTGGCCGACTGGAAGTCACGTGGTCGAGCCCCGCGCAATCCTCGGCGATTCGAGTCAGGTTTTTAGTCGGAATGATCGTGTCGTTCTTCGCCATTTCCAGGATGATTGCGGATTCCAGCCCTCCCGAAGCGCCCAAGGTGTGTCCCAAATGCCCCTTGAGGCTGGAAACCGGAACCGTGTCGCCGAAGATTTCTCGGATTGCCGAGGCTTCTTCGCGGTCTCCGCTGGGCGTGGAGGTGGCGTGCGCACTGACGTAGTCGATGTCCTCAGGGTTCAGGTTTGCGTCTTTCAGCGCCTGTCTCATGCATTGTGCGATGGACGCGCCGTCCGATTGGCTGATTTGCGATCCGTTGCAATTGGTTGCATAGCCGCAGATTTCAGCTAGGATTGTGGCCTGGCGAGCCTGTGCGTGAGACCACTCCTCCACGACAAAAATCCCGGCTCCGTCACCGCATACCAAGCCGCAACGATCCTCCGCAAAAGGACGGGACAACTCGCTGGGCGACCAATCAGGATTCTTTGCCAATGCATTCAAAAACCGAAAAGATTCAAGAACAATAGGAGTCGTCTCGTCGGAACCACCTGCGACAATCGCGTCTTGATGACCAAGCTTGATCTGCTCGTAGGCCAAACCTATCGACTGCAACGCAGAAGCGCAAGCCGAGCACGGGGATAGCTGAACACCGCAAATCCCAAAGAAATTCGCGACGTTGAACGCCGATGAATGGGAGACAATCTTGAAAAACTGGCACGATGACAGATCCTGAAGCTCGTTGCGCAATACCGCCATCGCAGAAGCATAGATCTCGCCAGGACTCCCAACAGTCGAACTGATGATGCAGCCAACACGACCGCTCTGCAATGCCTCCTTCGACAGGCCGCTCTCGGCAACGGCATCCCGGGCCGCCAATGTCGCATACAGTGCCGCATTCCCCATGGAGCGCCGAAAATGCCTGGATATCGTCTTCGCGGTCTCGACAGGCAAATCGACTGCCGCTGCAAAAGGTTGGTATGTCCCGTACATTTGGTCAGCCCAATCGTCCCGCTCACGAGTTGGGCACTCGTCTTCAAGCAGCTTCTGATAGACTTCCTGTCGTGAGTTCCCCAGCGCGGAAATGATACCAGCCCCAGTTATGGCAATTCGTGGTTTCATAGGCATCTTCTTTGTTTGCGAAAAATGTAAAAAGAAAAAATATAGTGTTAATGACAAAATAGCAAAGATTTAGAATGGAAATTCTATGATTTTGACGCAATTCTCCGCTGCGTCAGCGTCTTCTCAGCCCCCAAGCAAGAATCCCAGAGATCGAAAACCTTCCGCAATACCGAACTCACAGGGCATGTCACATGGTTTTTGAGTACGAAAGCGATGAATTTTGAATGCTGAATTATGAATTATGAATGCAGAATGCCCCCTCCGACTCCGTCCGCCCCGTCCGACTTGTCCGACTTGTCCGACCCGTCCGACTTGTCCGACTTGTCCGACCTGAATCCCCCAATACCGAACTCACAGGGCATGTCACATTGTTTTTGAGTACGAAAGTGTTGATTTTTTGGGTTGATTTTCGGGGTGGTTTTTCGGACAAAAAACCACAAAATTCCACGTCAAGTCCCAAGTCCCAGGCACCAGTCGCATGGGTCCCATTTGTCTCATTCGTCTCATAGGTCCCAGTCCCAAAACCTCCAATTCCGATTTCAGGATGCATGTCACATTGTTTTTGAGTACGAAAGCGATGATTTTTGAATGCTGAATTATGAATGCTGAATGACCCCTCCGACTCCGTCCTGTCCGCCTTGTCCGACTTGTCCGACTCCGTCCGACTCCGTCCGACCCAAAACCTCCGATACCGAACTTAAAGGGCATGTCACATGGTTTTTGAGTACGAAATCGATGAAAAATGTGATGGAATTTTATCCGGGGAAACAGAATTATAAGCCGTGCTGCTCAGGCTTATGTCTCGCCCCGTTGGGGCTCATTTCAGCATCGTCTGAAAAATAGGCATGTCACATTGTTTTTGAGTACGAAAGTGACGATTTTTGAATTATGAATTATGAATGCTGAATGTCCCGTCCGACCCCGTCCGACCCCGTCCGACCCCGTCCGACCCCGTCCGACCCAAAACCTCCAATACCGAACTCGCAAGGCATGTCACATTGTTTTTGAGTACGAAACCGATGAATTTTTGGATTGACTTTATATTGGTTTTGTCTGGTGATAGGAATGAAAAAAAGCTTCGTTTCCTTTCAACCTCAAGTCACAAGTGTATAGTAATGCCAATAAGGTTTCGAACAAAGGCAATTGTGCATCCATGTCTTCCTCGCAGAATCCAGGCAACCTAAGCGATACCCGTGGGAATCACGGCGGCATAGCGTTTTTTCGGCTCCTCATCCGGTGCTGCGGACGTCGCGTCGCCTGCGGCTTCGCCTGGTTTATTGCCTTTTTCTATGCCTTGCTTGACGGTCGTGCCTTTGCCTCGTCCCGACCGTATTTGTCGAGTCGTTTTCCTGAGGCTACTTGGTTAGGTTTGCGCATTCATTTTTTTCGATTGATTGTCTCTCAGGGTCAAGCGATGATTGTTGCCTATTGGCTTCAAATTGGGAATACCTTGCCGGTCACGACTCGCAACAATGCCGTTGCGCGGGCTGAGCTTGAAAAATCCGACCGCGGCTTGATTCTCCTGATCAGCCATGTTGGTTGCTGGCAAGCATCGTTGAGGCATCTGTTGAGTTTTTCGCGTCCGATCAACCTGTTGATTCAAGCCAATCGCAACACGGGTACCGCCGCGCTTTTGGCTGGATCCAACATAAGGATTATTGATAACTCCAGCGAGTTCGGCGGGTTGCTGGAGTGCGTCTCGGCCCTGGAACGGGGGGAAATCGTTTGCATCATGGGCGATCGTCACGCCAGCCAATCGGAGAGTTCGCTGACGATGGACGTGCTGGGCAATACACGGGAAATCCCGTCCTCGCCCTGGTACCTGGCGGCGAAATGCAACGTGCCGATCCTTCCGCTGTTCGTCCTGCTTAAACCGCCATTGGCAAGCGCAGTCGAGTACCGATTCGTCGAGCCGATGAAAGTCAAAACACAAAACAACCGAAGGCCGTCAAACTCGGATTTCCTGCCAGCCGTCAGGCAATACGCACGGGAACTCGAGGATATCGCAACCGAATCCCCATACCAAGTCTTCCACTACTCATTGCAGAAAGGCACAAAAAATGGATGAACAAACAAAACAGTTTAGGCTGAAATTCAAGCAGCAGCTGATCGAATGGCTACAACTCGAAGACAAAACCCCAGAGGACATTGTCGACGACCAGCCCTTGTTCGGTGAAGGACTGGGATTGGATTCACTGGACGCAGTCGAAATCGTTATCGCACTCAAGCGCGAATACAATATCCCACAAACAGAAGTCGACAAGAATCGCGAAATATTCGTGTCCTTCGAGGCACTTGCCGACTTCGTTCAAAAGCACCTCTAATTTAAACTATGCCAGGCACATCATCGACCATACCAATCATCGGGATGGGCATCATTTCCGCATTGGGAAATGACCTTGAAGCCACCAGGGAGCGACTCTTTTCCCAGAATCCTCCGATGCCCGCATTGCCAACGAAGATCGAGACCTCGCTGGCGTTGCCCGTGTTCGAAGTTGCCGGCTTTCCTTCGCGTGGAAGCCAGCCAGGAGGCTACTCGCTGCAGTTGCTGATGCATGCCCTGGACGAAGCTCTTCGGAATGCGAACCTGAACCTGGAACGCGGAAGTAAAATCGGTGTGTGCATTGGCACGACAGTCGCCTGCCAGCTCAATAGCATCCCGTTCTACGAGCAGCTTCGGCAAGGCAATACCCCGCCGGCAGAACCCCTGATGAACTATCTGGAGGGAAACCCGGCGGAGTACATCCGAAGGAAATTCGGCTTGACGGGGCCTGCGTTGACCATTTCGAATGCCTGCTCCTCGGGGGCAGACGCCATCGGCATTGCGGCGACTTGGTTGCGTACAGGCCTGTGCGATTTCGCGATTGCCGGCGGAACAGACGAGATCAACAAGGTTCCCCTGGATGGTTTCAATGCCCTGGGAGTCTGCTCGCCGCAACCTTGTCGCCCCTTTGACTCACAGCGCCAAGGGCTTAATCTTGGCGAAGGCGCGGGCGTCATCATCCTGTCCAACAGGGGACAATCCGAACTCGCGTTGGCGGGGTTCGGCAAGACGGCAGACGCATTTCACATCACGCAACCCGATCCAGCTGGCACAGGATTGGAAAAAGCGATTCGGTTGGCGTGCGAGGAAGCCGGGATTGATTGCGATCAGCTTGCGTTCTGCAATGCGCATGGCACGGGAACAATTGCCAACGATAGTGTCGAATCTCAGGTTTTCGAGCGAGTTTTAGGTGCCGGCGCACGTTTTCTCTCCACCAAGTCGTTGACGGGTCATACGCTTGGTGCGGCTGGTGCCATCGAGGCGATCATCACATTGCTGATGCTCCAGGAGCAACGCTTGCCCGCCAGTGTCAGGTTCGAGACACCATCGCCGGAAATGCCTGTCGCACCAGTCGCAAAAGAACTATCGCTGGAAAAGTCCAAGTATGCCCTTTCGACGTCCCTGGCATTCGGAGGCTCCAATACAGCGCTGGTGCTGGCTGTCGCAAATGGCATCAATGTGCCGACGAAGCCGACCAAAGTCCTTTGCGCCAAAACAATCTTTGCAGGAGACAGCGCATTGACCCAGGAGCAACTCGCAAAGACACGAAGCAAGTACGCATTGAGGAGGGCAGACCGATTCACAACACTTGCCATCGCGGGAATCGACCAGGCGTTGACGGCAGAACTCCCTGAAAATACTGCGCTGCTGACCGTCAGCGCCTTCGGACCACATAAAACCGTCTTCGCAACCCTCGATGGCATTTTGGATTTTCCCGAAGACCAGATACAGCCAACCAAGTTTTCGCATTCCGTCCACAATGCCGCTGCTTCATACATTGCGACCTCCTTCGGCTTGCGCGGTCCGTCCTATGCGTTGACAGGCTTTGAAAATCCCTTGGAGGATGCCTTGGTTCTGGCGCAGTCCCTCGTCGCCACGGGGCAGGCGCCTTGCGCCTTAGTCGTGCAGGTTGAGGAGCAGGGCGCGTTGACTGCTGTTTTGCCACAGATTTGCCCTCAACAGTACCCGGTTGAACCTGAGGAAGTCGTCGCAGTGTACAAGTATTGAGTCATTCACCCATAACATTAAGGAGCCGTTCAAAAATAAAGTTTACACTTCCGGTTTCTTTTGGCTGCCTTTCCTCCGTCCTGTCAGTCGCGTATGCGCATACGTTCCTTTCATGACGGAGGAAAAACAGCTCAAAACAATTCCAGAATTGTTGCCTTAATTTTTGAACGACTCCTAAGGAAAACAACAATGAAAAAACTTAATTTTGTCTTTGGTCTGCTCATAGTCGCCATTTTCTTTAGTGGTTGCCAAACAGTTGATGGAGAAGATATTCTATCCACGACCGTCAAACCCGCAACCAGCTTGACACCGCCTGTCGAAAACAAATGCAAGGTAGCGACGTTTAGTGCCAGAGCTACCAAGATGTTTACTGGCCAAAATTGCGTGCTCGATGTCTCGGCGGTGCCGGAAGTCTTCCGCAAGGAAATCGCGTTCTATCTCACCAATGGACTGAACAGCAAGGGAATCAAGGTGGTCGCTTCCAGCAAAAACACATGCAAGGTCGAATTTTCCGATGAAAGCCTGGAGTGGGAAAAGGAAATCGATGGATTGATCAAGGCAGATTTACGCAAGAGCGTGCTCCTCAAGGTAACGCTTCTGGAAAACAAGACTCTATGCAGTGTTGTCGAAACCCAATGCAGCGGGTCTTCGAGGATGCCAACCAACTTTTGGCTGGCCGGCTTGAGTGCAGTGTCCATCCACTACTTGGGACAGACTGGAAAAGGTTTCCAAAAAGTTGGACGACTCCCTCTTGAACTGCATGCCGTTACCGTAGTACAGAAGTAATAGCTATGGAAGCACGAAAAGCATCGGCGTTGATTGTCGGAGGATGCCGGGGAATCGGAGCGGCTATCGCAACACGACTGGCAAAAGACGGGTTTGACATCATTGCGACGGCACGGGCAAAAAGTGTCGATTCCGACGCGGTCGCAGCGGCAGTCGCCGCAGAAAACAGAGTGTTTACCCTCCTGACTTGCGACATCTGCAACCGGGAACAGACACGAGCCGCATTGGAACCCTACCTGGAAGGAGACTTGCTCCCCGAGGTCGTCGTCTTCAATGCTGGCATTGCCCTCGACAATCTCTTCGCGTTTATGGATCAAGAACAGTGGAGCAGGGTCATCGATACCAACCTCAACGGGTTCTACAACTCCGTGCAACCTTTCGTTTTTGGAATGATCGCCCGAAGGCGAGGCAGGATTATCGTCATTACGTCCGCCTCAGGGCAGGCTGGTCAGGCTGGGCAAGTCAACTATTCCGCCTCAAAGGCAGCCCTTATCGGCGCAGTCAAGGCGCTGGCGCGGGAGATTGGACGCAAGGGGATCCTCGTCAACGCGGTGGCGCCCGGGGTGGTCGATACGTCGATGACAGCGTCATTGCCGATGGACAAGGTGTTGCCGCTGATTCCCCTGAATCGAGTCGGGACGACTGCTGAGGTCGCCGGTGTCGTCAGCTTTTTGGCTGGTTCAGACAGCACATACATCCATGGCCAGGTGATTGCTGTCAATGGCGGTTTGGTGATTTAGGAACGGAGATCTATGCCACCCATCACGCTAGTAGTTGGTTCAGGCAATGCCGGCTTGACGATGGCGATTCTTCTTGCCCGTGCGGGTCGTCGAGTCTGCTTGCTTGAATGCCAATCGTCCATCGGAGGCTACTTGCGCCGCTTCACTCGTCGAGGCATGCGTTTTGATACGGGCTTCCACTTTACGGGTGGCTTCAATTCCTGTCTCCACCAGATGCTTCAGGTGCTTGGATTCGAGGGAATGCCTGCGGTGATGCCTCTCGTGAACCGAGTCCATCTGACACCGGCAAATCGGACTTTCGAATTGCCTAATTCAGGCATTGACGATAAGGAGGCGTGCCTGAAAGACCTCTTCCCGGCCGACGCAGATGCCATCGCCAAGTATTATCAGACCGAAAAGCAAATCGTCAAAGAAACCGCAATGTTCGATTTGCATGACGACCATGAGAAATTCCGCGCCCGGCTTTCGCCGTACGATTCCATTACGCTTCAGGAATTCTTGGATGACCTCCAGCTTAAGGCGCCAGAATTGCCAGTGCTTCTGGCGCAAATGGCACTTTGCCACGGATCTTTGCCAAAGGAAACCCCGATGACGCACCACTGCCGAGTCAGCCACGGACTCGACGACTCGTTAAGACGCTTTGAGCATGGCGGCGACGTGATTCTCAAGAGGATGAAAGAGATCCTTGCCGAGCTAGGCATAAGGGTTATCACCTCGGCAAGGCTGATTGAACTGGCGGATTTCAACAATGCCAATCGTTGCCGCACGGCAATCCTTTCGACCGGCGAGTCGCTTCCCGTCCGGGAGATTTACTTTGCCACTCATCCGGATGTATTCGTGCCGCTTTTGCCGCAGGGGCTTTTGACGCCCAGCTTCCAGAGGCGTCTTCGACGCAACCGCGACTCCTGCAGTTTTTTTAGCCTCTATGGCGAGTTGCATTCCCAGCTGATTCCCAGCAACTCGTTGACGCAGATCGTTTCATCTCTTGACCTCAATCGCGTTCTCTCCCCGGATTTCCCCGATTACGCTACGGCTGTCATCAACACCAATGAGGCAGATTCGAGCGGCATCATGCGCAGAAACGTTACCGCTTTCCGCACGATGTCGCTTTCCGAGGCACTGAGCCAGACGGAAATGAAAAGCCCAAACGACAAACGAACCGCGAAATACCAGGATTTCAAACGCTCGAAAACAGAGGACATTCTCAACGATGTCAATGACGTATACCCAGGCACGTTAGAGGGGTTTGAGGTATTCGCTTCCGCAACGCCGCTAACATGCGCCAAGTATTCGCCACCGCGAGGTAGCGCATACGGGGTTATGCGAGAACTGGCGACAACGCGCATTTTCGGACGGCTCCCAGTAGGAAATTGCTTTGCACTGGGCCACAATGCCCTGCTGCCGGGCTTCCTCGGAACCATGATGGGCGCCTTCATCCTTTTCAGAACCGTCCTCGGCGAAGAACCCTATCAAAAATTGCTCAAAGAAGCAAAACTCTGACGTTGGAAGCTGAATGCTGAATTATGAATGCTGAATTATGAATGCTGAATTATGAATGCTGAATGCTGAATGCTGAATTATGAATGCTGAATGCTGAATGCTGAATTATGAATGCTGAATGCTGAA
The DNA here is from genome assembly GCA_019136135.1 of Verrucomicrobiota bacterium. Taxonomy (GTDB): domain Bacteria; phylum Verrucomicrobiota; class Lentisphaeria; order Oligosphaerales; family Oligosphaeraceae; genus UBA1407. The sequence goes on along the minus strand of JAGVUR010000133.1, from coordinate 5,822 downwards.
TTATGAATGCCTGGAAATCCGTTTGTCCGGCTTGCTATTCAGAAGGCATGTCACATGGTTTTTGAGTACGGAAGTGTGAAAAAACGGGATGGGGTTTTGTCTGGGAAAACAGGAGTATAGGCCGCGTCGTACAGGTCTATGTCTCGCCCTGTCAGGGCTCACAATTCTTTTTCATTCTCACCCAGGGCGTCGCGCTCCTTCGGATCGCTTGCTCTGGGCTGGGTATGTCTCGCCCCGTTGGGACTCATTTCAGCATCGCCTGAAAAATAGGCATGTCACATGGCTTCTGAGTACGGAATCGATGATTTTTGGGTTTTGTTTTTATGGCAAAACGTCGTCATTCCTCACGATAAAAAACTGCAAAACCTCACGTCAACGTCCCATAGTCCCATGTCCCAGTCCTATGGGTCCCATTTGTCTCATTCGTCTCATAGGTCCCAGTCCCAGTCAAAGCACCTGAAACCTCCACCCCCGCCTGCAGGGGCGAAAAATCTTTCGCCCTCATTCCTCGCCAAAAACCGTTTTCGCCGGGCTAGCTAGAACGAGGCATGTCACATGGTTTTTGAGTACGGAACTGATGATTTTTGGGTTTGGTTCCAAGGCAAAATTTGTTATTTCAGCAGGGTGATGTTTTTGATCCAGAAGGTCATTTTCTTGCCTTTTGGATTACATCCGATTCGGAGCATTTTGACATCGTCCTTCTTGAGTTTCGGGTCATTCAGGTTGACTTGTCTTGTTTCCCATTGTCTGATTGGGTCAGGGTAACCCATTCTCATGTCGATGCCCGTTTCCCGTGTCGTTCCATAGACGAACATCACGAGGCAGCAAACGAAGTCGTTTTCGACCTTTTCCTGGTCGGTTTTCACGTCAAACAGCAAGGATTTAGCGTCATTGAGCTCTTCTTTTGGGAGTTCAAGAATGTATTCGGGATAGAACCATCGATCGGTTTCGTCCTTGTCCCATTCCAGGTCGAATCGGACTGCCTGTTCTTTTTCATCGAAGGAGATTTTCGTCCTGTCTGCGGAATCGTTTTTTCTCCATGCTTGAGGCGATGTTGCATTCAGCTTGATTTTTTCACATTCTTGCAGGAATAGTCCATTGAACAAGATTGGCATCACGAGCTTGGATGTTTTCTTGGCGTTGACTTTCCCATTGAGTTCAAGTGTAGCGTTGTAGGTTCCCTTTGGCGAGGAACTTGAGATGACCACATCGAACTCAGCTTTGCCCATTGCAGGGAGTTGGATTTCCCTGGGTAGCCCATCAACCTTCACGCCGGTCGCTGTCACGCTTCCTGTTTTCGCCGAATGATCCAGGTTCCAGATGGAGATTTTGGCTTTTCCTGTAACGGAATTGAGCTGGGCGAGGGTTTTGTGGTTGCCGATCGTGAAATCGTCCTTGTCGAGGTCGATTCGATAGATGATGGTCATATCCTCATCAGCCTTGGGTTCGTATGGGGTGACGGAACCAACTGTGGCTGCGGGCGGTGTGCTCGCGACCAGTCCGCGGGCATTGAGGATGTAGGTGGGGTACCTGGACGCCTTGACCGTTGCCTTCCCGTTGACCGCCTGGATCGTTGATGGCGTTCCAACCATGTCGAACGTGTCATACGAGCCGTCAACCAGGGGGATGGACAAGGTTTTCTCGCCAAGCTCTTCGGGCGGGATATTGCGGTTGTCAACCCGTGAATGGATCCAGACGACCAGGGTCTGGGAGTTGTCCAGCTGCCTGAAAAGATAGGCGTTGACTTGATCGTCGTCGAGGTCAACCTTGCCCAGGAGCTTGGCTGTCATCAGGTGGAAGGTCATGTTGGAAATGGCGGCGAACGTCGGCTTGACCGTCCCGTCTCGACGCATGATGCCCCAATCCTTCCTGCCTTGGCGCTCATTGTACGGGGGGAAGACAAAATAGTAGTTTCTTTCGACGCCTTCGTTCATCAGCGCGATTTGTGACTTGACGTAGAATTCCGCTTGTTCAAGTTCCTGTTCGGGGGAATGCGCCTTGAGTCCTTTGCGAACGGAATCAGCCTTTCCCTCGCCTTCGCAGGTAACCCCGCTTTCGGTGACCCAGACGACCCTGTCCCCAATCCCTTGACGCTGTTGGAAGTCACGCAGTTCGGCGAAGATGGTTGGGTATTGATCGATGTAGGCGTAGGTATGGAAATTCATGATGTCGCAATATTTTGCCGCATCGTTTTGGTACATGACGTCGTCATACACATTTCGTTTTTGGATGCAGATTGAACCTGGTGCGACAATCATCTTCGGGTTTGCCGCCTTGAATCCCAGGTATGCCGCTTTCATGGCTGCGACATAATCCCAAACTGGATCGGGCGCGAATCCGATGTCCTGTTCGTTCCAGAATTCCCAATTTCCCATGCGATCTCCGAAAGCTTGGCCTGTGTTTTTCGTATAATCGTAGAGAGCCTTGAGATCTCTTGGGATTTTAACGATTTTATCGGCCCACTCCGGTGCATCGTGGAACATGCCTGAGATAAGGAGCCCTCGCTCTTTGAGATAGTTTGCGTTGGTCATGTAGTGCCCGTAGGAAATCGAGCCGTCTTGTTTTTGTGTACCGGTCCAGCTGAGTCTTTCTCGGATATGCGGGAGTCCTGCCCATAGGAGCAGGTCGCTGACGAGGCGGAATGAATCTCCATCATACCAAGGGCAATCGAAGACGCCGGGTTGTGCGCACCAGCTTTGTGCGGAATCCATGCCGAAGAAGCTGGCGTGGTCGATCTTGCGCTTTTCAGGAGGGACGATGACCGTGAAGGTGTAATCGCGGACTTTTTCCCCGCCATCGTGTGTCAAGGACAACCGATAGTATCCAATATTGAAATCTTTCAGGGTCAGTGGCGTTTGCCCGATGTCGGTCCATTGTCCTGCAAGTATCTGATTTCCGCGCCAATCTTCGATGACGTACGACGCATTCTTGAGTTTTGCATTTGACGTGATTTCAATATCCTTGCCATGGAACCAGACATTGGATGGCGCTTCGCCTGAAAGCCTTGGTGGATAGACTTTTTCGGTTGGCTTGCCTTCGAAACGGAAATTCTTGAGGAATACGCTTTCCTTGTCGTGGATGGGATTCAGTCCGAGTTGCATGGACAAAACGCCATTTCTGGCGTATTTGTCCGAATCCTGGAAGGCGACCTTGACGGTTTGCCAGCCTTGTTGCGGAACTTCGTACTTGAAGTAGCCGCCATCGGCGTGTCCTGTCAGGATGACGTTGGCGGTCTTGTAGCCTTTTGAGCCGTTGGGAGCTACGACTTTCATGTCGAAGAGGATGGCCGTCGCCCCGTTGATTCCCTCGCCTCGCTTAAACAGGAAGATCGGATAGCTCCAGAAATCCTTGACCTCAGGACCGTACTCGATGTCAAAGCGAAGCGATTCTTCGGTTTTGTCATAAGAAATGGTCATTTTACCCGAAGTGTTTATTCTCCAACGAGTGGGGTCGCGCAGTTCCATATCCGAGGGGAACTGAAAGGTTTGCGCCTGGATGCCGCAAATGACAGTCGCAATCAGAATCAAGATGAGTTTCTTCATTGTCGTACCTGTATTGTTTAGTTGTCGTGTTGCTTGAGCCAAAGGTTCAGTTCTTCGACAAAGGCCTGGGTATTGAGCACCCTTGGTGCTTCGGCGACTTCGAGGAATTCCCTGATTGCCCGTTCGGGGGCTGTGCCTTTGCACTTGTCCGCCAGTTCCTGCGCTTCCTTGCAGGCTTCGGCGAACTCGGGGAGGGCGTCAACAAGCCGCTTGACGTCGTAAATGACCTTCTTCTTGTCGTCATCCTGGATGAACTCAAAGAGCTTCATGCCGTCAAGCGCTTGCCTGACAAGGCATGTTCCAACGACGTTGTCGGCTCCCGTCCCCCACTTGTCGAACTTGCACATCAATTGCGTGAAGTTTTTTGCTGTTTCCCTGAGGTTTTCAGGGAAGATTTCGTTTGGTTCGAAGAGTCTCTTTTGGGTTCGATTGTCGTTTCTGTACTTGTTTCGTGCATTTATGTCCCTGAAGTCTGGGATTTCGAGGGTTGCGTTATTGTCCTCTGCGCTTCTGACGGCCATAATTCCAGCCAGCGTGACATCAGCGGCGGAGTACACGTCCCAATCGGCTTTTTGACCGCCGTGGAACTCCCTTGCGAAGTTGTAGAGCTCCCAGAAATCGCCGCCTCCATGTCCAGCGTCGCGAGCCAATTTGGCGACTTCTTCCTCTTCGGGGGAATCGACGGGATCGAAGGACAGACGCCTGCCGCCGCCCCGGGCGCCGACGCGTATTTCCATCTTGTGGGTTGCGTCGCAGGATGCCAGGGTACCCCAGATTCGCTTGGCGTGGGTGTCGCCAGTTCCGCCTCCAACCAGGTTGCGAACGATGCCGCCGTTGCTCATTTTGATTAGCGATGGCGCCAAGCCTGTTGCTTTAAGCAAACCTGGCAGGTGTGGCTCGGCCATGTAGGCGGTGATTTGGACTGGACGCAGTCCCGTGATTAGCATGACCGGTCCTAGGGAGTGGGTGGCGTAGTAGTGGGATGCCTGGACGGAACGCCAATTGTGGACAGTATAGCCGGGCTGGACAGGCACGCCGTCAATGTATGTCCAACCTAGCGGACGGCAGTCGTGGTTGTAGTCGAACTCAGCATACATGAAATCGCCGAAAAATCCTTCCCGCCACAGACGACGCAGGTTTCGGTTGGGAGCCATGTACGGATAGTTCTCAAGCAAATTGTAGATTTTGCAGGATTTTTCAACGGCTTCGATCAGTTCGACGCCTTGTGCGGGGGTGAAGAACGAGGTGACTTCGCAGAGGACATGCTTGCCCGCGTTTAGCGCTCGGATGGAGTGTCGGGCATGGTCGGGAAAAAACGTGGCTACCAAGGCGACATCGAAGTCCTGGCGCAGGAATTCTTCATCGTTTGCCGTCACGAACGCATTGGGATTGTTTTTCAGGAATTTCTCTCTCATCCAGTCGTTGTAGTCGCAACCGGCTACAATTTCAATGTTTAGGAATTGGCAGAGGCGCGAGAAGTTCGATCCTCGTCCCAAGCCCCAAATGCCCAGACGGATGGGGTTCTTGTCTGCAAAAAGCTGTTTTGTCATGATGGTTCCTCGTGAAAGTTGGTGAAAATAAAAAAAAAGTTAGAAAACAGTAATTCTAACTTGGGGAAAAAACAAGTGAATCAGGGAGTTTGCTTGTGAATTGAAGACTGTTGCGTTTTTTGAAGGTCAAACAAAGGCACGCCGAGATGTGAAATGATGAAAGAGATTTTTTGATGTGAAGCCTGTAGGGGCGAAAAATCTTTCGCCCTCAGTCCCCGCTAAAAATCATTTTCGCCAATTCCGCCAGAAAAATGCATGTCACATGCCATTTGAGTACGAAATCGGTGAATTTTGAATGCCCCATCCGCCTGCCTGTCCGCTGTAGTTGCGCACAGTGCAACAAAGGTGGAAGCACGAAGTGCGAAGGAGGCTGAATGCTGAATGTCCCGTCCCGTCTGAATCCTCCAATGCCGACTTCAGGAGGCATGTCACATGCATTCTGAGTACGAAATCGATGAAAATTTGTTTTGGTTTAGAGTGGTTTTGCGGGGGGGGAAATCAATTTTTAGTAATAGGTTCCAGCCCCAGAACCTCACCCCCCCAGAAAACTCGACGTCAAGTCCCATGGTCCCAGTCCCAGTCCCAGTCCCAGTCCCAGCCCCAGCCCCAGCCCCAGCCCCAGCCCCAGTCCCAGTCCCAGCCCCAGTCCCAGCCCCAGTCCCAGCCCCAGTCCCAGCCCCAGTCCCAGCCCCAGTCCCAGCCCCAGTCCCAGCCCCAGTCCCAGCCCCAG
>JAGVUR010000160.1 GCA_019136135.1 Verrucomicrobiota bacterium | reverse complement strand
GAACTCGTCAACAAGTTTCTTGAAGCCATTCATCAGGGCCGGGAATGCCTCTTCGTCATAGTTTTTAATATCGCAATAGAGCATTTTTGTTCGATCTTTCGCCATCACTTCAAAGACTTCCCTGAGCGTAGGCACCCGTTGTCCTGCGCAATCCTCCCTGAATTTCCGTCCTGCGTCCAGGTCTTTGAAGTCATCGTACTTGACTTGTCGGATTGGGAGGTCTTTGATGTCATCGGGTGCGTTGGTCGTTCTTGCCAGAGTATTGTCATGCAGGCAAACGATCACATCATCTGCGGTCACCCTGATATCGGCTTCCGGGATGCCTCCCAGGGACCATCCGTATTCCATTGCGAACAGGGTATTGTCCGGCGCCTCTCGACTTCCGCCACCACGATGCGCCTGCCAGTAAATCTTCGTTGGATCGAATTTCATGGTCTTTGCTCCCTTGACTCCTTTAGGAGCTGTTAAAAAATTAAGTTTACACTTCCGGTTTCTTTTGGCTGCCTTTCCTCCGTCCTGTCAGTCGCGTATGCGCATACGCTCCTTTCAGGACGGGGGAAAAACAACTCAAAACAATTCCGGAACTGTTGTCTTAATTTTTGAACAACTCCTTAGTGAAAGAGAAGTCCGAAGACTTCCTGGATATTCTCAACATAATGGACATTGAGGCCTTGCTTTACGCGCTGGGGTATCTCGTCAAAGTCCTTCTCGTTGCTCTTCGGCATGATGATGTTCTTGACTCCCGCCCTCGTCGCGGCAATCGTTTTTTCCTTGATTCCGCCGACTGGCAGAACTCGTCCCTTCAGGGTCAACTCGCCTGTCATCGCCCAATCATTGGAGATTGTCTGGCCGCGTGCCAGCGAGAGCATCGCTGCGGCCATCGTAATTCCAGCTGAGGGACCGTCCTTGGGAGTAGCCCCCGCAGGAACGTGAAGGTGAATGGTATTGTCCTTGAAGTAGTTCTCCGTCATGCCGAACTCCTTGGCATTGGCTTCCAGCACCGTTGACGCGATCCGGATCGATTCTTTCATCACGTCGCCGAGCTGTCCAGTCAACCTCAAATCGCCAGATCCCGGCACGGAAACCGCCTCGATGTATAAGGTCGCACCGCCCATTGCGGTCCAGGCCAGTCCCCTTGCCACTCCGACTTGGAGTTCCTTCATCTCGTCGTCGTCAACGAACTTTGGCTTGCCGAGGTACTTCTCCACCGTATCTGGTTTGATTGTCACCTTTTCATCCGGCGATTGTTTTCCGGAGGCGATATCCGTAGCGATTTTACGCATGATTGACACGATGGATTTCTCCATCGCCCTGACGCCTGCCTCGCGGGCATAGTTGTTGGCAATCGCCCGCAGGCCTGCCATGGTAAAGGTCACGTTTGACTTTGTCAGTCCATTCCTGGGCAACTGCTTGGGAACCAAGTGCTTCTTGGCTATCTGGAGCTTTTCCTCAGTCACATAGCCGGACAGGTTGATGACTTCCATGCGATCCAGCAACGGGGACGGTATGGTGTCCTGAACGTTCGCCGTGGCGATGAACATCACCTTCGACAGGTCGAAGGGCACATCCAAGTAGTGGTCTCGGAAACTGCTGTTTTGCTCGGGATCCAGGACTTCCAGCAATGCGGATGCGGGGTCGCCCTGAAAGGACTTCCCGAGCTTGTCGATCTCGTCAAGCATGATCACTGGATTCTTGCTGCCGCAAATCCTGATCGCTTCGATCACTTTTCCCGGAAGCGCTCCGATATACGTCCGTCGATGCCCTTTGATTTCAGCCTCGTCACGCATGCCGCCCAATGAAAAGCGGAAGAATTTCCGTCCCAAGGCATCTGCGATGCTCCTTCCCAGCGAGGTCTTTCCTACTCCGGGAGGCCCAACCAGGCAGATGATCGAGCCGTCAACGACTCCTTTCAGCTTGGACACGCCGATGAACTCAACGATCCGCTTCTTCACGTCATCAAGCCCGTAGTGGTCGCGATCCAGGACTTTCTGGGCGCGAACAACGTCCAGCTTGTCTTCAGTCATGGTATTCCAGGGCAGCCCAGTCAGGCAATCCAAGTAGTTTCTCGTCACAGTATATTCTGGCGACTGTGGATTCATCATGCTGAGCTTCGAAATCTCGGATTTGATTTTCTTGGCGACTTCCTCCGGGATGTCGTCTTTAATTTCATCTAGGATTTCGCGATACCTGTCTTCGTCAGGCGTTTCGTTTTTCTCATATCCAAGCTGTTCCTTGATGTACCGCAACTGCTCCCGGAGCACAAAATCATGCTGTTGCTTCGACAGCTTTGCTTCAACCTCATTGCGGATCTGCTCCTTCAGCTCGTAGGTTTGTATTTCCTTGTCCAGGTGTTCCAGCACCATCCTGATGCGTTTCGCAACATCCAATTCATCTAGGATAAGTTGCATTTCAAGCGGTGAAATAGACATCAGCGAAGCCACCAGGTCAGCCAGGCTGCCGGGCTGCCTGTTGTCGGAATGGTTCATCATCTCGTGAAGCTCATCGCCATACAGCGGAGCCAATTTCACCATCTTGTTCAACTGGCTCATCATCTGAAGGATAAGAGCCTTGCTGGTCTTGAGATCGGGCTCGATATCATCGACATATTCGACATCGCCCTTCAGGCATCCTTCCTCAACGTACACCTTTTTCAGGACAAAGCGCCTCATGCCCTTGAAAATGCCTCGTGCATTGCCGTCCGGCAATTCTTCAAAGCGCATGATTCGCGCAACAGTCCCCGTTTTTGCAAGTTCCCTTTTCAAGATGGACTTGCCTTTTTTCAGGGCTTCCTTGACATTTTCGGGTTCATCCATGGCTTTTTTGAGGCTCTTGACGATTTCCTCGTGGCCAGTCAGTATAAACCCAAGCTTTCTGTTCTTGGTATAAGCCGCTCGCAAGGACTCGACCTGGATTCCCTTTGCGAACATCAGGGAAAACACGATTCCAGGGAACAAGGGCTTGTTGGTATCAATCATCAAGTAGATCGATTCTTTCTTAGGCTCCGAAAAGTTCTCTTCATCAAACAGGTTGGCTTCCGGCAATTCTTCGTTTGATCTTTTTGCTTTTACTACCGCCTTGCTGTTTCGCTTTTTTTCTTGATTGTCATTTTGATCTATCTTCATACAACCTCCTCCTCTCAATGCAGTTCCCCATGTAGGCTTGCAGCACTACTGCAAAGCCAGCATTTCCTTGCACCAATTTGTGCAGATCTTATCTACTCCCATATCCGCAAACTTCTGATAATCAGCAACTTCCACTGTCCAAATCATTACCTTGATCCCAGCTGCGTGAGCTGCGTCAACAAATGCCTGGTCAACCGTCGAAAAGTGCGAATGAATCCACTGGAACTTATTGTCCTTGGCAATTGGCAGAAGTTCGTTAGCCTTGCTACCCAGGATGCAGAGCGGAATTTTTGTTCCCGCCTTACGGACATCCAGGAGGGCTTGCAGGTCAAAGGATGATACAACATGGGGACCATCTGTTGGAGCATGGTCAATCAACAACTTGTAGAGTTTGCGAGCTGCAGTTCCATCGTCTCCAAAACGTTTGACTTCAACATTATAATGGACATTGCTGGAATCGGTGAGGGCCAGGGCTTCAGCCAGCGTGGGTACGGTCACGCCAGAAAATCCTTTCCATTGACCGGCATCCAGCTTCTTGATTTCCGCCAAGGTCAACGCTGAGATTTCGCCTTCTCCGCTTGTCGTTCTTTTCACATTGGCATCATGCATCACGATGATTTCGCCATCTTTGGTCACATGCACGTCCAATTCGATTGAGGGCGCTCCGCAAGCCACGGCTTTCTCGAATGCCAACAGGGTATTTTCTGGATAGACGCCACTGTATCCGCGATGTGCTTCGATAATCGGTTTCATAGTTCGTCCTTCTCTTTAGTTGGTGTTTATCTCATCATATGCTTGGCATGTCCGCCAAAGGGGAGCTGCGCCTTTTGGCGTATTGGTTTTTGCTCTTCCAAATTCAGCGAAAACCACTGCTCTCCCAATTCAGCATTACTAAAACGCTTGACCCGTCCATTTGCCAAATGTTCCCAATTATCCTTGAGAACTTTGTTCTCCGTCTCCTTTTTCGCTTCGTCAAGGACGATGGTCGCATCCTGGATCTTATTGTTCTTGACCAAAATCCACGAGTAGAGGGCATAGATCAGGACAGTTTTATCGCCCTTGAATCTTTTGACTCCCTTGTGGTACATTTTCTCCACCTCCTCCAGTTCGCCCTGCCGGTACTTGAGTGCCATTTTCATGGCGAAGATCAGTGGATCGATTGCGAATGACTTTTCCAGGAACGGGGCTGCCGCTTCGTATTCCTTGATTTGATAGAGCAGTTGTCCGCGCAGCATATCCGCCTGGCGTCCGGCGATGAAATTCCACTTTCGGAAGGGTTCGATGGCATCCAGCAACGGCAATGCAGCGTGGATTGTATCCGCCTGCTTCTTCTCCATCTTCTCCTGCATCGCCTTCCCGAACTGACCCTTTTGCTGGTACATCTGTATCTCGCGCTTCAACCTCTCCTGGCTCGCGATGATCTTCTGCTGAACGTCCTTCAGGATCACTTCCAACGACTTGTTGATCCGGCGATTGATCAAGATGAATATCGCAAAAAACGACACAATCCCAATGATACTGCACCAGACAGGATGGCTGCCGGTCCAGGACAACTCAACAACAATCCAGATGATCGCACTGCCCAAAAAACTCAATATAAAACTTAGCACGGCTTAAACTCCTTCAACGCACACTTCAAATCCTATTGGGAAACGAACCAATGACCTTTACATTGGACGCAAATTCAATTCGCCACGTACAACATCAATGCAGCGTACACGCACATATATCGTGTCGCCACAACGATAACGCTGACCACCGCCACGCTGGTTGACCAACGCAAACTGATGAGCCTCATAACGCCACACCCCGCCACGGAGTTGTTCCCGCTCGATGAAGCCCATCAAGCCAAACTCAGGCAAGTACAAACTTAACCCAGCAGCCATCGCACGGACGACCAAGGCCTCGTGCAACGTACTCGGAGATTCCTCGTGGATGCTGGACAAATAACGCAACTTCAATCGATCGCCCGCAGCAAATCCAGCCTGGTCCAAATTCTGTTCCAAGGCATTCACGGCGGTCTCAATTGCATACAACGCCTGCTCGTCGCGACCATGCTGCCCCAAATCACGCGCCAATAACTGCTGATGTACAAGCAAGTCGGGATAGCGACGAATGGGACTCGTGAAATGGCAGTACTCAACCTTGCCCAAACCGAAATGACCCGTGCATTCCAAGCTGTAGGATGCACGCGGAAGACATCGCAAAAAACTGAAGCACAGCAAGTCGTGCAATGCCTGTCCAGGCAATTGACGCAAAAATCCAACCAGGGCTTTCCTGGTCTTGAACTGAGGCGGCTTCTTGCGCTGAAGGATCATCGAAGACTGCATCGCAAATTCCGAAAGCAAACGCTCGTCAGGATCGTTGTGCACACGGAAAAAACCAGCAATGCCACGATCCAACAGCTCATGGGCCACCTGGACATTCGCCAGTATCATGTACTCCTCGACCAGCTCGTGGGCTATCGTCGGCTCAACGCGACGGATTCCAACAACTCGAACTGGATTCCCACCGCACAATACACGTACCTCAGTCAAGGAAATCGGCATGAACAAATCCTGCTCGTGACGTCGATTCCGCAACGTCTGGGCCAAGCCAGCCAAACGATCCAGCATTTCGCCGATGCCCTCCGACAGCGTTACCCCGGGTTTGCCATGCAGGTGACGCTCGACTTCCTCAAAGGACAACCGCTGGCGCACCTTGATCAAGCTATGTACGCGTCGAGTCGACAGGACAACTCCCGTCGATTCCTCAATCGTCATCATGACGCTGTGTGCCAAGCGGACTTGTCCCTCGCGCAAACTGCATTTGTCAGACGTCAATTCTCCAGGCAGCATCGGCATGGTACGGCCTGGCAGATAGGATGTGAATCCACGGGTCTGCGCCAGCTTGTCCAACTTCGATCCCGGTGTCACGTAGCAGGCCACATCGGCAATGTGAACGCCGACAACGCACTGGCCAGGAACCTCTCCGGGCTGGTATGAAATCGCATCGTCGAGATCCTTCGCATCAACAGGGTCGATCGTCACCATCATCAGCGACGTCATATCTTCGCGCGGGATCGTCAATGGCTCCAAATCTTCAACTCCACGCAACTCGGCGTGAGTAAACGGCTTAGGCAAATCATATTCCTTTGCCAACGCATTCAAATCCCCTGTAACGCTTCCGCTCTTCGATATCCTTCGGACGATCTCAGCCATCATCGGGGAATTTTCACGACGGCCAGGAACCAAACGAGCCAAAACCCAATCACTTTCCTTCGCGCCGCGCAAAGCCTCCTGGTCATGTGCATCAACCAAGGGCAACGATCCAGGCAATTCCTTGCGCAATGGGCATACCTCGTAGCCTTCGCTCCCCAGTCGCAAGCACGCTACGAACTCCTCGTGACCACGTCGCAATATCGACTTCACCACCCCCGATGCTCCACGAGGATCGTCACTATCAACTATCTCAATCAAGACCTCGTCGCCTGACAAGGCTCCTCCTGTGGCCGAAGGCGGGATGAATATGTCACCCGAAACAGACCCGTCCTCAACCTGGACAAAACCAAATCCCTTCGAGTGAACCTTGATCACGCCGCGGATCAGGGACACGGATTCCTTCGTGACATAGCGACCGCCACGCTTCTTGACCAAGGAACCGTCAGCGACCAAACTCTGGAACGAACGCTTGAAATAAGCCTCGTCAACATGACCCAAATGACGACGAACCTCAACGCGACGAAAGCCCCCGGATGGTGAACTCGAAATCACATCCAGTATCTGCTTCCGCATCCTTTCTAAATTCGCTGTTTGATTCGTATCCATTGTTTATCTCCCCCCGATTCCCAATCAATTCAGTTTTTTACCGCATATTTATCCCTAAATTAGTACCTTTAGTGAAACATAAAAGTTACTATGTAATCCAGTAAATGTCAAGATATTAGACCGGCAATTCATCAAATTTACCCTTGCGTTACCCTCATAATCTCCGTATCAAAAAAGCTTTTGGGAGTTGACTATGGTATTGGTCTTCTTTTGAGGGCTTTTTCAATCCTTACTTTAAGGCGTTGGTCTTTGCAATTTGGCAAATAGCCATTCAACGCCTCTTGGAAAGCCTTTGTTGGCCATCGCGTCATGGCATCTGCGGCCGCTTGCCGGACAAGGTCATCTTGGTCATCGAGTGTCGCTATGAGGATTTCGTCCCATCCTTCCGGCTTGTAGACCGGCAATTGCTTTAGTGCGTAGGTTCGGACTTGGGTATCTTCATCCATGCAAGCGTCAACGAACACGGCTCCTCTTTCGGACCGATCCAGATTGATGACCGCCCTAAGCGCGAGCATTTTGGCTTCGGCGACTTGTGTTTTCAGCAGCGTCCTGATATTTTCCTCCGTCAAATCGCGGATTCTGCCCTGCAGCGCCCGTTGTGCGGCTTTACGAATAGGTTCGTGCTCGCTTGAGATGTACTCGATAAAGAACTCCGGCTTCAGGTTGAGTTGCTTGTTGGCGGCGAGGACTGTGAGCGCTTCTCCTGCCAATGTTGGATTTGTACCTGCCAACAGGGTCTTGTAGGTAGGTATGGAGCGATCGCCGTAGTTGTACAAAGAATACATCAGTTGCCGACGCAGATCCGCCGGCAGGTTTTCGTCCAGGATCAGCTCCTGTAGTTTCGGGAAAATATCTTCGTCCAAACGCATTGCCAATTGTCTGACGGCTTCGACCTTGACAGGCGCCGAGGCGTCTTCGACCAACTTCCGTAGGATCTCCACGCCAGGCTGCCCAAGGCTGCCTGCCAAGCGCGCCACCTCGAGACGAACCAAGGGTTCCAGATCGTTCGCCAATTCCGCGACCAATCCAGCACGCTCAAGCTCGTTGCCGCGAGAACGGCTAAACAAAATCAACGACAATACGCGAACCTCGCTGCTCGGATCGCGGAAAAACTTCACCAACTTGCGATAGTCCAACGCCTCGGGAAAAAATCGCGCCGCCATCAGGACATTGCGGCGTACTGAAGCATCCGGGTCATCCAACGCATCGTTCAAGCACGCCAAGGCCTCGGCGGATTCGGCTTGCGTACGACCTCCACCTGAGCGGATGTTCACGTTCGACGACAATTGTATCGCGCCGCGCAACACGACTCCGCTCGCCTCGGGCAAAACAGATGACGCAATCCGTCGAATGTGGACATCAGGATCGCGCAACAAACGGAAAATCTCCATCCGTGCGGATGCGGGAAGCATCGGTCCCTCAGTCAATGAAACCAGCGCGCTTTGTCGAATCTGCCTGTCTGGATCCTTCAGGCAGGCGACCATTGCCTCCTCGGCCTCGGGAGTCCTGTACTTCCCGAGCAGCATCGCGGCGCGGCGCCTGCTCTCCACGTCCTCGCTCTTCAAATCGCGAAGGCAACGAGCAATCGTCTCTTCTTCAGTCTCGCGCTTTTCATCGCCAAAGGCGACGCATATCAGGGCAAGCAAGCAACATAACAGCAAACGATACCGCATATTCAATCCCCTTGACCTGCCGCCTCGCAAATGGAAAACTACAGGTACTTCTTGATGAAGGCCTTGACCTTGGGATAGATCCCATTGTCCTTGTCGGTTTCGGCGAATTTCTTCAGCAGTTCTTTTTGTTCGGAGTTCATGTTTGTCGGGACTTCGACTCTAATCAACACAATCAGGTCTCCTCGTCCTCTTCTTTGCGTTGGGACTCCCATTCCCTTCATCCTCAGTTTCGCGCCGCTTTGTGTTCCGGCGGGGATTGTCAGGTCTCGTTTTCCGCTGATTGTCAGGACTTTTACCGTTCCTCCCAGCGCCGCCACGGTAAATGGGATTGGGAGCGTGCAGTAGAGGTCGCTGCCGTCACGTTCGAACAAATCGTGCCTGTCAATGCTGACTTCGATATAGAGATCGCCCTTTTCGCCGCCTTGATAACCAGGTTCACCTTCTCCGCTCAAGCGTACCCTTTGCCCTTCGTCAATGCCGGCGGGAATTCTGAACGTAAGCTTCTTGTGTCTCTTCACCTCGCCCGAGCCATTGCATTCGCGGCAAGGCTTCTCGATCACCGACCCTGCTCCCCTGCACTGGGGACAGGTCTGAACCATATTGAAGAATCCCTGCTGGATGGCAACTTGCCCACGTCCATTGCAGCGCGGGCAGGTTTTCTTCGACGAGCCAGGCTCGCATCCCGAGCCATTGCATCGAGTACAAGTCTCGTTGCACGGAATCTCAATCTCCTGCTCTTTCCCAAACATCGAATCCTCAAAGGAGATCCGAAGGGAATACAGCAAATCCTGGCCGCGACGAGGACCGCCTTGACGACCGCCGCCACCGAAGAAATCCCCGAAGCCGCCACCGCCAAAACCACTGCCAAACACTTGGCTTAAAATATCATTCAGATCCATGCCGGCAAAACCGCTGCCGCCCGGGGCCCCGCCCGCACGACCCTGGGTAAATGCCTCGTGACCAAGCTGGTCGTATTGACGACGCTTCTGCTCGTCACTCAACACCTCGTACGCAGCGGCAATCTTCTTGAACTGCTCCTCGGCGGCCTTGTCGCCGGGGTTCCGATCAGGATGATACTTCATCGCCAACTTACGAAACGACTTCTTGATGTCGTCCTGGGACGCACCACGTTCAACTTCCAATAGACTGTAATAATCTTCTGACATCGCTACTCCGCCCGAACCTTGTTGCCACCCATCAACCTTCCGAAGACTCCTCCGCCTCCGTCTCTTCCTCAACCGCAGGACCGGAACTTACCACTACGACGGCAGGACGCAACAGCTTGTCGCCAATCGTAAAGCCGGCCTTCCATTGGCGAATCACAGAGCCTTCCTCAACCGTATCAGAAGCCTCCTGCGAAACCGCCTCGTGGAAATTCGCGTCAAAAGGCTTTCCGACGCTCTCGATTTCCTTGACGTCAAACCCTTCCAAAACCCGCTGGAATTCAGCCCAGACCATCTCCATTCCTTCCTGGATCGTCGCCATGTCAGTCGCAGTCTTGATGGCTGCCAACCCCATTGAAAACGTATCATAGACGGTAAGAAAATCCTCGATTGTCGAGCACCGGACTTGATTCCTTGCCTCGATCAGGTCCCTAGCCATACGCTTGCGATAGTTATCAAATTCGGCCAACTTTCTCAGGTATCTGTCTTCGAGTTCAGCGATTTTCTTTTCGAGATCGACTGGTTCGGCCGCCTTTTCTTCCTGGCTTTCTTCTGCCACAGTTTCTTCGGTTGTTTCTTCCTTCACCTCGACGATATTTTCGTCCAGGCGTTCCTCGTTCATTTTCTCTTCGCTCATCTTGTCACCAAAACTAAATCATTCAACTATTTTTTCACTTCAGGTCCAGGCCGCTGAACAGATCGCCCAGGCTGCCGAATGATGAATCGTTGTCATCCTTGACATGGATGGTCTCGGTTCTGTTTGCCTCACGTTCCTGCTCAAGCGTCTCAGGCAATGTCAGGGAAATCCTGTCCCCTGCGACCTCGCGAACGACGACTTGGATATTGCTGTTCAACGGATACGCGCGATAGAACGCACGGGTCACCGTGGCGCCCTGGCGCGAAAATGGAGTCTGGCTGATGTGCAACAAACCAGTCTGGCCGTTCGGCAACAGCACAAACACACCAAAGGGCTGAATCCTCTCGACCTTGCCCTCCAAAATCTCGCCGGCATTCACCTTCGCGACAACCTCGGCCTGATGTTCTTCCTCCGCAGTCAATTGCGCAGGTGCCTCATCCTTGACAATCGGATCGCCAATGCACAACGAAATGCGACGACGATCGAAATCGACGGCTAGCATCGTCACTTCCACTTCCTGGCCCTCGGTCAAAATATCAGATGGCTTATCGATACGCTCGGTCTGGCCAAGCTGAGAAATGTGCGCCAATCCTTCAACGCCAGGCTCAATCTCGATGAACGCGCCAAAATCCATTAACTTAGACACGCGTCCCTTGCGTTTGATCCCGACTGCATAGCCCAATTCATGCGGAATTCGTTCCCATGGATCGCCCAAGGCAGCCTTGATGCTCAACGAAATCTTTTCGCGACGGCCTTCGCCGCCCCAATCCAAGGACAGGATCTTCACCTCGACTTCGTCACCGACCTTCACGCAATCCTCAACCTTGACGTTGCGACCATAGCTCAACTGCGAAACATGGACCAACCCTTCAACTCCGCCCAGGTCAACAAACGCACCGAAATCCATCAGCTTCGTCACAGTACCCGTAACGATATCGCCCTCGCGAAGGCTGTCCATCAGGCGACCGCGCTCCTTCTCGGCTTCCTGATCCAACAGGCGACGACGGCTCAAAACAAGATTGCGACCATCTTCGCTATAGTCCGTCACCAAGAATGTCAATACCTGACCGACGTATTCCTCGGATTCGCGCTTCACGCCGCGACCGTCAATCTGGGACAAGGGGCAGAAGCCTTCGACGTTGGAAACCTGGACGCTGTAACCGCCCTTCCGTACGCCAGTCACCTTGCCTTCAACGGGAATGCGACTCTTAAAGGCCTGTTCGATTGACGAGTCAACCATGTCGCCGCTTATCTTGATCGTCAACTTGATCCCTTCGTCGCTCCAGCCCATGCAGAATGCTTCGACTGTATCGCCGACATTGACCTTCAGCTCGCCCTTGGCGTCCTCGAGATCTTTGCGGTCAATGACGCCATCCATGCGGGCGCCGACATCGACGAACACCGTGTCCTTGCCGATCATAGTCACAACGCCCTTGACCTTTGCGCCAGTACGAATCGTGGTTGTCAACGAATCCAATCCACGCTCCATCAAATCCTTTAAATCGATCCCTGCTTCACTCATCGGTCGTCTTCCTAATGCTTGTTCTTGTCTACTTGCTTCTTTTCAGTTTTTTTGATTTATTTTCTTTTTCATTATTGTCTTCAAGCGGCACGGTTGCGATTACCACCAGGCAATCGTCTCCCTCGGGTTCCAAGGTTCCGCAACGCATCGATGCCGGCCAAAACCAACTGCTCCCGCGCTTGCCAACTTGATCGGTCGATTCATTCCGAAAATGCCAGCTACCTGACAAGACCAGAGCCACGCCAGGCACGCCGGCAAGACGAGATACGTCAAACCGAACATCGCGAATAAATCTGACTTGGAATTCCCGCGCCGGGCTTTTGAACAGCGTCACCCCGCCGGATTCCGAGATCCCGCTGCACACCTTGACGCTCCCCGACTTGAATGTCAACGTCCCCAGCAAGGCACGAATGTCAATGGTTTTCGAGGTCAATCCCGCCCGGATCACATTGTCGCTGTTAGCCATGCACTCCACCCCTGTTCCTCTCAGGTACGCATGTGGTTCATTGGGGGGAATGTACACACACGAACCTGGTTCAAAGCGCAGGTAGTTCAGCAAAAAGGCAAACAACACCCCGCGATCGCAAGGATGCTGATCCAACAACCACAACGCCAATGCCTCGCGTTCGGTAGGCTCGCGGCGACTCTTGAGCTCACGGCGCAAGTCCTGCAGCATCACACGAGCCACTGAACCTGGCAAATTCAGCAACGTCTCGCAAAAAACACGTGGGGTCAACTCCACGGCCTCGCGCCATATCTGACGCCACATCCGAATGCTCCCTAAACACTCCAAATCATCAAGGATCGAAGCGGTCGAACGAAAACCAGCCAAGGCATAAAACTCAGTCAAGGCAATCATGATTTCAGGCTTGTGATTCGCATCCGGATAGCGACGGGGATTTGAACAGTGCAAACGACGCGCCCATTCCAAATCAGGATGACTCTGAATTGACAAGGCACGCTCGCAACTCAATACCTTCAGCAAAAACGGCAACTTGTTAAATCCACGGGACAGCAAGCTGCCACCCAAGGTGCCCTCTGTGTCAGAAGCTATCACCTCATTAAGCAACTCCCAGCCATTCCCACGGTCAACCTCCGAACTCAAGGAGGGATGAGCGCCAATCCACAATTCTGCCCAAGGACGAGAATCAGGCTCAGCCCCAACCAAGTCAGATATGTACGCAACATCGTCGCCACGCGTGCAACACCCCCATGAATAGTGCTGTACATGGCTCCGTAACTCGTAAAATCGACCCGATATGACCATTGCTCTTCTTGATTGTTGATGCAAAAACAAAACTACTTAATATAACTCTACTTTATGTAATTGGCAAAATCGTACGATAGCCCTGAGGAAGGAGTTAACTCCTTGCGCCAGCCAATCGGCTAAACAAGGCTAAACTAGGCATGGGCACCTTGGGTGGTGTGGGAGCACCCGGGGTGGCGTTGGGGCACCTTGGGTGGTCTTGAGGCACCCGGGGTGGCGTTGGGGCACCTTGGGTGGTGGCGGGCACCTTGGGTGGTCTGGAGGCACCCGGGGTGGTCTTGAGGCACCTTGGGTAGTGGCGGGAGCACCTTGGGTGGTCTTGAGGTACCTTGGGTGGTGGCGGGAGCACCTTGGGTGGTGGCGGGAGCACCCGGGGTGGTCTAGAGGGCACCCGGGGTGGTGGCGGGAGCACCTTGGGTGGTGGCGGGAGCACCCGGGGTGGCATGTCGCACCACATTGGGCTAATTCACGAAAAACCACCCCAGAACCAAGACGAAATTTTCACAGTTTCGTACTCAAAACGCATGTGACATGCCGCCTGAATACGGCATTGGAGGATGCTGGGACTGGGACAAATGGGACAAATGAGACCTATGCGACTGGTGCCTGGGACATGGGACGTTCGTTGGGTTTTGTGAGGCTTGAGTTTCTGGGACTGGGTCGGACGGGTCGGACGGGGTCGGACGGGGCGGACGGGGTCGGACGGGTCGGACGGGGTCGGACGGGGCGGACGGGTCGGACGGGGCGGACGGGGTCGGACGGGTCGGACGGGGTCGGACGGGTCGGACGGGGTCGGACGGGTCGGACGGGGTCGGACGGGTCGGACGGGGCGGACGGGGTCGGACGGGGCGGACGGGGCGGACGGGGTCGGACGGGTCGGACGGGTCGGACGGGGTCGGACGGGTCGGACGGGGCGGACGGGTCGGACGGGTCGGACGGGTCGGACGGGGTCGGACGGGTCGGACGGGGTCGGACGGGGTCGGACGGGTCGGACGGGGTCGGACGGGTCGGACGGGGTCGGACAGACATTCAGCATTCATGGGACTAAGGACTATGGGACATTGAGCTTTCCGCCTAAAATCCAACTCTTGATCCGCACAAAAAATCATCCACTACCTAACCTGATCTCGCAAGTTGCTTTTTTCGTAAATTGGGATTATGTTGATTAAAATTTCTTAATATTTCACAAGCAATTTCCATAATGTCAACCAGCATCTTTTCGAAAAAGCCTTTGAATGTCAAGGTCGTGGGGAGAAATCTCGACGACCTGCTTCCCCTTTTACGCCAATTCCCGGTGAACCTGGTGGACAAGGATCCAGACCTGGTCATCACCTACGGCGGGGACGGAGCGCTGCTCGGGGCAGAAAGGGACTTCCCGGGAATCCCCAAATTCCCGCTCAGGGATGCAAGGCAAAACCCAAAATGCCCGAAGCACACTGAAGCAGCCACGCTCGAAAAGCTATTCGCAGGCGAACTCAAAACCGATAACCTGCTCAAACTCGTTGCCGAAACACCCAACGGAGACCAGTTGACGGGTATCAACGACATCGTCATTACCAGAAAAGTCGTCTCCAGCGCAATCCGATACAGGATCTGGATTGACGGAGAACTCCATCGACCGCAAGTCGTCGCAGACAGCCTCGTCGTTTCAACTCCTTTCGGAAGCACAGGGTACTTCCAAAGCATCACGAACGGCAACTTCCTCACTGGAATCGGTCTTGCTTTCAACAACGCAATGGATCTGCAACGATATTCCGTCATTGACCAAGCCTCCCAGATCACCGTCGAGCTCCTGCGCGGACCTGCGGTGATGATGACGGACAACGACCCGAAGCTCATCGAACTCGATACCAATGCGCAAGTTCGGCTAAGGCTTTCAGACAATTCCACTACTGTCTTCGGACTGGAGGTATTCCGTTGTCTCGATTGCTACGATTTGCGCAAGAACGGAATCCCTACTAGCTAGAATTAAAAATCCACTACACCATAGATAACCCCTGGAGGTTGATGCAATGGTCAATGCCATAATCGTCTTAGCTCTGTCCTATCTTGTCGGCAGCATTCCAAATGGCTATCTCATCGGCAAATTCAACGGTCTTGACATACGTCATCACGGCAGCAAGAATATCGGCGCGACCAACGTCCGGCGGATTTTGGGTCGCGACTGGGGGATTTTGTGTTTCGTCTTGGACTTTTTGAAGGGTGTTGTCCCTGTCATTTTCATCGGCAGGTTATTTGGCAACATGGAGTACAGCGCGATCATCGCCGCAATTGGCGCGGTTCTCGGCCATGTCTTTCCCGTCTGGCTCGGTTTCCATGGCGGCAAGGGCGTTGCCACCAGCCTTGGCGTAGTCGTCGGACTCGCTCCCTTCCCCTTCTTCGTCGGCATTGTCATTTGGCTTCTTTCGTTTTACTTTGCCTTCCGTGGCGTCGTTTCCATTGCCAGCATGCTTTCGGTTTCGATCATGGCTTTGACCGCCTTCGTCTGCAAGCTTTTCGGCTTCCGCTCTGCTCCAGACTGGATCACGGTCACGCTTCTCTTTATCCTCGCTATCATCATCATCGTAAGGCATAAGGAAAATATCAAGCGATTGCGGGAAGGAAAGGAAAATTCGTTCCTCGAAATCAAAAAATAAGTGACACGCACCATGATCAGGTTCAAGAAGAATATTATCCTTTTCATCGCGGCAATGTGCTTCAGCCTCAGTGCCTTAGCCCAAGAAAAGCTGCCGCCTGGAGTCAAAAGACTCGAAAATGGCGACCTCAAGGTTGACGACATCATCCTCAGAGTCAAACAACGGGAACTTGCCTTCCCTGCTAAATTCGAGCTTCAGGAAGGCGCACTCGAAGTCATTGTCGCCAAACCAGATGGACGGCTCCACGAAACCCTGCTCGTCACCAAATCAAGCGCACTGCAAATACAAACGCTGCTCTATCTCCTGGATGCCAGTAACGGACCGCGACTCAAGACGCAATTCGAAAAGCAAGGCGACATTGTCGATATTGACATCGAATGGAAGGACGACGAGGGGACTTCCCATCGTGATCCCATTGAATCTTGGATTGCCAGCAACAAGACCGGCAAGCCGATTCCTCGCATCGGGTGGGTATTCGTCGGCTCAACCATTCAAAATGGTGTTTTCCAGGCTGACGCCGAGGGCAACATCGTCATCAACTGGTCCGTTGGAGCTACAGTTCTTGATTTTCCGGATCCAGACAGCGAAGACGATACACTCCACTCGGTCTATATCGGGAAAAAACAACCCGTCAAGTACCCTGACGTGACCATCGTCATCGTCCTGCGGAAAAAATAAATTTTCCCGCTAGAAGTAAATTTTCGAAGCTCCCACGATTTCCTGCTCGCTACGATGTTCCAGGCGACGATTGATTGCCTCCATTTCGCTTTCGCGGATCGGCGGCAGCGAGTGATGGGCCAACTCGATTTCCGTCTTGGCCAATGTATCGCCAATGACATCACACAGCGAGTACAATTCCACATGAACCGTGCTGGGACGCTCGCCAAGGCGAACGACGACATCCGCAAAGGTCGTTAGGAGCGAATCCCTGAATTTAGCCAATTTCTGCCCTGGTTCCTCGATTCTTGCCGCCAGGATGTCATCGTTTTCGAAATCTGAGACAACGAACAGGAATGTAGCGGGGATTTCCTCGGAATCATCGCGTGTGAATTCGGAGACGATAAGATCCATTCTCAGTTGTCTCGTTCCCATCGGGAGTTCCTTGAGCGTAGCGAGTTCGGCGCGCTTCAATTTTGGCGGCTTCTTGGGGAGTTTTTCATCCAGGTCCATATTGATTCTAGCGTCTTCCCAGACGAGTCCGCCATCGCTTTGGACTGGCTTTCTCAGGAAGTAGTCGTCTTCTTGCCCTTCCTCGACTTCCAGACTCAGCGTGCCTTGGCTGATTTTCTGGACGACCTCGTAGGTTTGCCTGATCACATGTGAGAGGAGCAGGAGATCGGAGCAGCTAGGGTGCGAGGGCTGGAAGCCGGGCTTGCATTGCCTGAACACTGGGTATCCCTGCTTATCGCTGGCAAATTCTTCGCAATCCTCGAGCGCTTCGCGATCCTTTTCGTCCAACGCCTCTTCGGGGACGTATGTCACGAAAAGCGCGGGGACATCGAAGTTCAGGTCTGCGACATAGTCCGCCTCCGGACTATTGTTGAGTTCCCACAGGATTTCAAGCCCTTTGGCGCCACGATAGGCGGTAAGCATGAGTGGTTCCTGGTCGCCGTCGCCACTGACCTGGACAAACAGGATTTCATCGCTGCCTTGAGTAGGATCCTGGATCGCGAACACATCCGTGCAATCCAAGGACATCCAGGGCTTTGCCGCAACCAATTCGCTCACATTGCGAATCAACTTGGGATAAATCGTACTCTCCATTTGACTCAACGCCATAGTCAGGCCTCCTTATATCAAACTCATTCGCTCAATTACCATATCCAAGATCTTCTCCGCTACGTCTTCCTTGCTCATTTGAGGCAATTCACGCACCTCGCCACCACGCAAAAACACAGTGACTTGATTGGTTCCCACCGCAAAGCCGCTCCCAGGCTTCGTCACATCGTTAGCGCATAGCATATCGCAATTCTTGGCTTGCAGCTTCGCCTGGGCATTGGCATGGACATGATCGCTTTCGGCGGCAAAGCCCACCAGGAACGGACGCTTGCCAGGCATGTGACCAACGGCATCCAAGATATCAGGAGTACGCTTCAATAGCAGCGCAAAGGTCGCGTCGTGCCCCTTCTTGATCTTGATGTCGGAATACTCCACTGGCGTATAGTCGGCGACAGCCGCACAAAGGATCGCAACCTGATGGTCTTGGACAAGCTCCATCGTCGCCTTGTACATGTCATTGGCGCTTCTGACCGGCACTGGACGAATCGCATTGATCTGCGGAATCGGCCAACTCATCGGACCATGGACCAATGTGACAAAAGCACCTCGCCATGCTGCCATCCGAGCCAGGGCGACACCCATTCGCCCCGTGGAGCGATTGGTGACGAAACGAACGGGATCAGCGTCCTCGGCCGTCGGACCGGTCGTAATCAAGATCCGCTTCCCTTTCAGGTCGTTTTTCCCGATTGCGACCATCGTTTCCTCGAAGCATCGTTCGGCCGAGGCAACCCTGAGTTCCCCCAGGGCTCCCATCGTGCAGGTCTCGATGCCCGCAGGAATCAACTTCCAGCCCCTTGCGCTGATTGTCGCGTCAAGTTCGTCCCAAGCGTCGGCATTGTCGTCTTTGGGCAAAAGACCAGGTCCAACCAGCACAGGGCAACGAACACCATTCCATGCCGGAGATTCGCACATCTCCTTGATCGTCTTGTCAGACGCAGGGACAACTAGAATCGCGTCATAACCCGACACCCCATTCTCGTCAAGCTCTTCGAAAGACAACACAGGATGACCACTCAGCATGCTCCCATAATAAGGACCGACTAGGATCTGCGCCGATGCCGTCAAAGACAGGCGCACAGACAGCCCGGTCCGCACAAGGGACGTGACCAACGGCGCCGTATGGCATAGCACACCGGCTCCGTCCGCAACAAGCAATACCTTCAATCCAATCCCGCGAACCATCAGCCCTCAAGCCCCTTCAAGTACGCAATCGCATCCGAGAACTTCTCGTGATTATCGACATTCCGGAAATCTTCAACGCTGATAAATCCCTTGTAGCCAATGGATTTCAGCCACTTCATTGCCGTCGGAAAATGGAACAGCCCTTCGCTCATCCTGCAACCTTCCCACTTCCACTGGACGGTTCCCTTCTCGTCAGGCTCGCCTGGAATCGGACGATGGCCGCCAAAATGGCAATGCGCAAGATAATCGCCCAGGAACGGTATGGCTATGGCGACGGTTTCGAATCCATCGCGAACCATGTTTTGCGGATCGTAGATAATGCCGACCTGATTGGGCGAGAAATTGCTTGCGATGCGATAGGCCAAAGACGCGCTGGGATGAATGGTATTTCCGTGCATTTCGATGATCAGCTTCACGCCCGTGCCGCGAGCCAACTCGACGCAACGGGAAAAGCCAGCCACTGTTTCGCCGTAGATCGCCTTGTAGTCTTCGCCTGGCTTGCCGGTGAATCCAGCAGATGCACCAAGCCTGATAAACGGAGAACCAACCGCAACGGCTCCTTCGAGGGCATTCTTGAACTGCTCCAGGTCAAGGCACGTCATATTCGTCGCCAAACCCGCCAATTCCAATTCATAATCCGCCAGGATTCCCTTGATTTCGTCTGCTTTTGACGCCAGGTTCTCGGGGGTGATGTCATTGACGTGGTAGCCCCAATTGCTGGGAACGGCAGCGGCGCGGACTTCATCCGACACGCGCCGTGCGCGCAATTCCACGCCATCGTAGCCCAAACTCTTGATGAACTGGCATTGGCCAGCCATATCCAAACCGGGAAGAGATACTGTCGTGATGCTGTACTTCATCCTATGCTCCTATTCGTGACTATCAACGTTTCCTCATGATACTTTCGACAACCACAATTGGACATGTCCAACCTTCAATCTTCCGTTCCTTCCCCGCTATCGTGACCTCCATGTTTTCCCAACGGGTCAAATCCATTTCCGGACTCAACACGTAGCAAATCGGAATCAGTTGCTGGTTTTGCCTTTTGCAGAGCGCATGGCTTGCGTTCTTCGTCGCATTTTGCTGCAATGAGATCAGCAGTCCCGACTGAGTTGTTGGCTGTGGGATTTCCGGTGGTGGCATTGCCGCCAATTCAGCCTTTGCGGCTTCCTCTGCTTCTTTCGCTGCTTCCATGGCTTTTTGCGCTTCTTCGGCTGCGGTTTTTTGTTCTGCGAGTTTCGTCTCTTCTTGTTTCAGTGCTTCTTCCGCTGCCTTTCGCTTTTCCTCTTGTTCTTTTGCCGCCTGTTGTGCTTCTTGCTTTGCCTTTTCGGCGGCAATTTTTGCTTCTTCCGCTTCTTTCCGTTCAGTTTCCGCGGCGAGTTTCTGTTCGTTTAGTTTTTCCGCCTCTGCCTGATGCGTTTGCACTTCGACCTTGGCCGCTTCTGTGGCTTCCTGGATTTTCTTCAATTCCGCCTCGACTCTTTTCCGCGCTGCTTCCAGGGCTTCCCGTTCTTTTTTCAGTGTTTCGACTGCTTGGCTTTCCCGTTCCTTTGCCGCTTCGAGCGCTTCTTTTTCGCGTTTCGTTGCTTCCGCCAATTTTTCCGCTTCGGCTTTTACCTTTGCTGCTTCGGCATCCAATGTCGCGACTTGAGCCTTCAATCCCGTCAGTTTTTCCTGTTCTGTCTTATGCGTCTCTGCCAATTCCGCCGATGCCTTTTGGATGCTTGCCAGTTTTTTCTCGGCTTCCGCATTTGCCGCCGCGCCCTCCTTGATTGCCGCCTCCAGCTCCTCCAGTTTCTTCTCATTTGTCTGTGCTGTACGTTCAGCCGCCTCGACCTGCAGCTTCGCCGCCTTGGAACGAGCCTCGAAATCCTGGCGTTCACGTTCCAGCTTGCCTGCCTCATTAGCGGCTTCCATCTTCAACTTCGTCAATTCTTCACGAGCCTTCTTGACTTCCTCGGATTTGCCCGCTACTTGCTCCTGCCATTGAGCCTTCTCATCCTTAGCCTCTGTCATCTTCTTCACCGCCTCACGCCGCTCCGTCTCCAGCCTCGCCAATTCGGCGGCTGCGGTTTTTTCCGCTGTTTCACGTTGCTTTCTTGCGGCTTCCGCCTTTGAAAGCGCATCCTCAGCCTCGCGTTCCAAACGAGCAGATTCTTCGCGAAGCGACTTCAATGCCTCTGAAACACTTGCCTGCTTCACGCGCAAGGCATCGGCTTCCTTTTCCAATGCCTGCAATCGTAGCACTTCAGCGTCTCCAGCCTCAGGGGCGGCTACAGCCGCAACAACAGGAACCGCTTCAGCAGGATCAGCCTCGATGTATGCCTTGCTGACCCACGCCGACAAGCCCGAAGGAGCCTTGACAGGCCAAAAATTATCAACCATCCTGTTGGATATGGTCAGCCGATCGCCGATTTTCGCACGACCAATCGCAGTGAACACAACCCCGGGGCCTGCGAAAATCGAGATATCCTTGTGAACGATACCATCGCTGTCAACCCCGTCACCAGGCACCCAGCCCTGAACCGTTTCGGGAACCTCGACCCGATACCATCCTTCGTTTTCCTCAATAATCCGTACCTGATCATCCTGCTGAAACTTGCCCAAGCTCTCGAAATGAGTCCCGGGACGAGCACGAATGATTACCGAACGGGCAGTCACACGCCCCATCCGCACCGCAGGTTTCGCCTCTTCCTCCTGGCACAACCCAGGAATGCCTAATACCCCAATCAGCAATAATACCATCCAACATGTTGACTTGATCGATCTCATGATTTCGCCTCCATATCCTATGATTTCCCATTCCAGCAATATGTGCAAAGGCACTCCCGTTGCAGGTCATTGTTATCTGACAAACGGGCAACCGTCAAAATCGCGTCCAGTAGATCGTCCAGCTTCTGGTACTTCAGCGAATCGAGCTTCAACTCTTGGCAGATCCACTCCACCATACGGGCGTAGCGTTCGCTATTCTCGTCCAAATACTCATCCAAATTGGCTTCGCAATCGCCGCCTTCCAGCGAGGCAATCGCCTTGCGAGCTACAAATTCCATCAATTCCTTGGTTCGGGTAAAATTCAAGTACGGGCAATTGAAGAGGATCGGCGGGCATGCCGATCGGACATGCAGTTCCTTCACGCTGTAGTCGGGCTGCCGCAATCGCATAAACGTATTGCCCAACTGGGTTCCGCGCACGATGGAATCTTCGCAGAACAACAGGCGTTTCCCCTTGATGAAGTACGGAATTGAGATCAGCTTCATTTTCGCAACCATCGAGCGAGTCGTCCTGTCTTGCGGAATGAAGCTCCTTGACCAAGTCGGAGTATACTTCACGAAGGAACGCTTGTACGGGAGCTGTGATTCCATCGCATAACCTAGCGCATGGGCTGTCCCTGAATCGGGAATTCCAGCCACGGCATCCAATTCCATTCCGGCGTCTCGCCGTGCCAGCGCGGCACCGCAAGCATATCGAACGGCTTCAACATTGACGTTTTCGTATGAAGTCGCAGGATATCCGTAGTAGACCCAGAGGAACGAGCAGATTTTCAGCGGACCCGTCGGTGGGAGCACTTGCTCGATTCCGTTCGGGGTCAGCTTGACCACTTCGCCGGGTCCCAGCCATTTTGTGATCTTGTAATCCAGGTTGTTGAAGGCGCAGGACTCGAAAGTCGCCGCATACGAATGTTTTTCCACCTGGACATCCCGTTCATGCCTGAAGCCGTCATCGCTGGTCCAGCTTTCCGTCCTGATTTCCATCCCATGCTTTTCACCGATAACCAGGGGCGTCCGCCCATACCGGTCGCGGGCGGCATAGATCCCTTCGCGCGTCAACAACAGCAACGAGCAGGAGCCTTGGACACGCTCCTGAACCAAGCGGAACCCTTCCTCGTAGTTGGCAGACATGCTGATGAGGGAAGCCACCATCTCGGTCGGATTCACGCCATCTCCAGTCATCTCCGCAAAATGCGTCCGAGTCGAACGGAACGCGCTCTTCTCCAATTTGTCCAGATTGGTGACGGCTCCCACCATCACAATCCCGAACGTGCCCATATGGCTGAAGACGATCAAGGGCTGATCGCCAGTATCGCTGATCGAACCGATCCCGATATTGCCGATCAATTCGTCAACGTCAAATTGGAATTTGCTGCGAAATTGAGCGTTCCTGATATCGTGGATATATCGGATAAACCCCTTTTCCCCGTGGACCAGCAACCCGCCACGCTGATTCCCTAAGTGGGAATGATAATCTGTCCCGTAAAACAAATCAGCATTGCACAGACCTGTTGAAGCAACACCAAAAAAACCGCCCATCTGACAAAACCCCTTTTTCTAATACGATCCTTGGCGATTCCAGCCGCCTTCGAAAAGGCGACCGGATCAATCCGATTCGTAGGGAAATATCACCCAAATCAAAATTCTGCACTTTGCGGCGTGCGTGGATACGGGATCACGTCGCGAATATTACCCATTCCCGTGCAGAAACGAACCATTCTTTCAAATCCCAGCCCGAACCCTGCATGCGGCACCGTTCCGAATCGCCTCAAGTCGCAGTACCACCAGTAGTCTTCGGGATTCATTCCACTTTCCCGGATTCGGCGTTCCAGCACATCCAAGCGATCTTCGCGCTGGCTGCCGCCGATAATCTCGCCCACGTTGGGCAACAACACGTCCATGGCGGCGACCGTCTTCTCGTCGTCGTTCAAACGCATGTAGAAAGCCTTGATTTCACGCGGATAATTCATCACGATCACAGGACCTTGGAATTTTACTTCCGCCAAGTACCGTTCGTGCTCGGACTGGAGATCGACTCCCCAGTATGGCTTGAATTCGAACCTATCCGCCACACCTTCCAGGATTTTAATCGCCTCGGTGTAGCTGATTCGCGTAAACGAAGCATCCGCCAAGCGGGTCAGGTTGTCCAGCAATCCCTTTTCCACTCGGTCGTTGAAGAATTTCAGGTCGTCCGGGCACTGTTCCAGCACTGACCTGATCAGATGCCTGAGATAGTCTTCTGCCAGGTCGGCGTCATCATCCAGGTCAGCGAAGGCGAATTCCGGCTCGATCATCCAGAATTCCGCCAGGTGTCGCGTCGTATTTGAGTTTTCGGCCCTGAAGGTAGGGCCGAACGTATAGACGCTGCCCAGTGCGCAAGCATACGTCTCGGCTTCCAACTGGCCGCTGACCGTCAAATTGGCGGGGCGACCAAAGAAATCCTTGCTGAAATCAACTTTGCCCGTCAGCTTGTCCTTGGGGACATTTTCCAGATCCAGCGTAGTGACCTGGAACATTTCTCCTGCCCCTTCGCAATCGCTGGCGGTGATAATCGGCGCATTGAAGTAGTAGAACCCGCGATCCTGGAAGAACCGATGAGTCTCAAACGCCAACGTATTCCGGACACGTGCGACGGCGCCAAAGGAATTCGTTCGGGATCGCAAATGCGCTACCTCGCGCAAACGCTCAAAGGATATCCGGCTCTTGCCAAGGGGATACTCCAGCGGATCGCAAAAACCATATACCTTGAGTGACGTCGCCTTGACCTCAACAGCCTGACCAGCCCCCTCGGAGGCAACCAAGGCGCCCTCAACACGAATCGAAGCGCCAGGATGAAGCTTCTGGACATCCGTGGCATAATTCGGCAAGTCTACGGGAGCCAAAATCTGCAAATTCGCCAGGCAGCTTCCGTCATTCAACTCAATGAACGAAAAACCTGCCTTCGAGTCGCGGCGAGTGCGAACCCAGCCCGCTACCGTTACCAACTTGCCAAACTCACGGCAGGCCAATGCCTCCCGCACCAATGTCCGTTTCATCGCAAATACTCCAAAACAACTCGTTTCAAATTAAATTAACCTGGTGGCAACCGCTCCAAAACACGATATCATCCACCAGGTCCCAAACTCAACAATTACCTGTACAACGGATTCAATACAACATCGTCACCCAATTCTTCGCGCAGAGGATCGATGTCCGCAGCCGAAAAGCCCAGCCAGGAACGACGGGTGAACCCCTCCGCATACTTGAACATGCCAGAACGCTCGCCCAATTGAGCCATGAACCCCTCCATCACCTTCTGGTACGCATTCATCCCCTGGCTGACGTCAAGCCACTCCTTCTGAGACTTGTGGCAACTCAACATGTCCCACTTCATTTGCATCACAGGCTCAACATTCACAAACATCTCAGGCTCGATGCGACGACGATACGGATCCATCAAACCATGGGGAATCGCATGGTAAACCGTCACGTCACCTTGGTAACCAGGACGGGGCGGATCGCATTTCGCATTCAACATCCCACGGCAAAATGCCGCCGTCACGGCAACACGGCACGAATTCGTGTGGTCCTCCATATAGTCGTCCATCGACTGGGTCAGCACAATCTTCGGCTTCACATCGCGTACAACGCTCAAAACCTTGCTGATGATGTCCCAGGTATGGAAAACCTCAAGGTCGTTGCATACTGACGGATGGTAAATCGCACCGGCCAGCTTGCAACTGGCTTCGCTCTCGGCACGACGCTTCGCGATGATCGTCTCGCTGTCATCAACCGCAGTCCCGCAATTTCCGTTCGCGATAGTCATGTAGTGAATGTCCCAGCCCTTGCGCTGCAACATCAACATCGTCCCGACGAACATAAACTCAATGTCGTCCGGATGCGCTACCAATGCCAATACTGATGGTTTGCTCATTTTGATTTATTGCCCTCAAAATCATGTTACTTAATCAGGCGAGGAGCGGACAAGCAATCATCCGAACCTCGCCATGCTTCAACCCCATACAAAAACTAGTGCATTTCAACCTCGCACTTGCCGATGCCAGGACGGTAGAAGTTGAACTGGACATTGGGATGGTCGGCCAACAAGCTCATTGGGACTGCCGCGTCTGGGAGCTTCTTGGAGATCATGAACGTGGTTAGGCGCATGCCGAACGCATTGTCATGGCAACCAGCCTGCCAAATCGAAACCTTGTCCGCTTTCCAGGTCTCGAGGGGGCCGACCGTCGCGGCCTTGGTCGGAACCAAGGCGATATTTCCGCCACCGCTGGTACGGGCATTTTGCATGACCGTCATCGGATGGAGGTCAACGATTCGCGTACCCAGCTTGCGGTATTCTTCCGGGGTTGGCGGATTGTCTTTGTACTTGCCTTCGCGACGCAGCGGGTCATTGAATGCCCAGTGCTTGACATCGCCCTGTCCGCCTTGCATCAAGGCGCAGTGGAACTCGTCAAAGGACTTGCTGTAAGCCGCCAGATCACCCGTCGGGTAATGCAGGTTTTCCTTTGGGATGCGTAGTTTGGGGCGAATCTTGTTGAAGCACAGTTCATCATTGCACTTTGAGAATGAGAGCGGATGTTCGATTGGAACCGCGACTCCATTTTCAACCCATTCGTCCATGCCCCAGAAATGCGCCCCCAGCTTGCCCAGGTTCAAATCCAGCGCATTGACGAGGCGCGCCACCAGCGGGAGTTGCTCGGTTGGTCCGATCGGTCCACAAACGCCAACGGGTTTCGAGGGCGTTGACCGCCTCCAGGCATCAATGTATTCCAAAGCCTCGGCAAGATAGAACTCCTCGATGGTATCATACATCACGACCTTGAAACCAGGACGGCTCAACTGCTCCATGTCCTTAACGGTCAGGCGGGCTACATCCGCAACCAATTCGTCACTAATTGTCGTATAATCCCACCAGTCAGGCGCCACAACACTGCGTTTTCTCATTGTCATTCTCCTTGTTCCTTGGGTCTTGGGTTTAAACAATAACGAAAAGTCTACTCTTGTTATAATAAGTAGAATATAATAGTTTAATCCATATTGCCCATCTTGCAACTTTTCAGACCTGCCAATAAACATAATTCGCTTAAGACTTGTTCGACCCCAAAAAGCAGGAGACATTGTAAATGCCGGAAACCTAGAAGATGATGCTGATAGCAATGGCAACAACCTGGGTAGGAGCACCCCGGGTGCCTTATGAATGATGAATGATGAATTGTGAAGAAGGAGGCCCCGTCCGACTAGGGATACGCCCTTTCAGCCGATCGACCGGTGACACCGCCTGAGTGCGGGCACCCCGGGCGCTCGTAATTAAGCCATGTGCTAATTTTTGACGATAATGTGGGTTTTTATCGCAAGGAACGAAGCTTCAAGGAAAGATTATGCAGATCAAGGATCCAGTCACAATGGACTTGGTCAGCATGCGACTATTTCTCGTCATGCTTTAGCTTGGGATTCTTTTCCACTGCCAGATCCCAATAGAATTTTGCCAGTTTATCGTTCCCCAGCGCCTTATGGATTTTTGCGAGATGCTCGCTGATTTCGCCATCAACGTCTTGCTCCAGGGCTCCCAATTCGATGACCTTCGCCATCAGCTTCAACGCTTCTGCATGGCGCCCCTGCCTATACTTGATCCATGCCATGCTATCGAGGAACGCCGCATTCAAGGGATCCTTCTTCAAAGCCTTTCGCAACAGCTTTTCAGCCAAGGGCAACTCGCGATTGTACACTGCCAGCAAGTACCCGTAGAAATTGCAGCCGCTTGCATTATCGGGGTCAATCTCATGCAATTCCTTCACGTGCTTCAAGGATTCTTCAACAAGCCCCAGTTGATAACATGCGTTCACGAACGAGTGATATATACTAATCAATCGATCCTTGCTTAGCTTAAGTTTGTTCTTGTGATAATCAGACAACAATGATCCCAATTCATCGTATGCAGATTTATAATCTCCCTTCTGGGAATACAAGCGACCACGAAATTCACGGACCAATGGCGTGGCTCTTCGAATCGGAGCCAATGTTGCCAATCCCTTCATGCTCATCCCGCGTATCAAACTCAATTGAGCCAAATGCAAGCGATAGGATTCAGACTTTGGATGCTTCCTGACCAACTCGTCAAACACGTCCATCGCACGCTCATAGTCCTGCAAATCAGACCAATATGCCTCCCCGGCAAACTCAAGAATGTCCGTATTCCAACCCTCGCCAGTACCGATTTGCGACAAATAAGTACGCAAACCATCTAAATCGCCCGACGCCTTCAAGCGACTAGCCGATGAAATGAAATACCACGTGCTCTTGGCAAGGTCATGATTGCAAGAAACCAATGCATCCAAGTATCGTCCCCACAACTCATAGTTCTTTTGGTCTTCACATGCCCTCAGCACGAAAACCAAATTCACTAGCTCCATCGACGATACGCCGTCAACAGCCTCCTCCAAACAAGCACGGCTCTTCGATTCATAGAGGGTTTGGCGCAATCTCGACCTCAAACGCCCCCAATGCCCAAGGCTCTTATCACGCTCGCGCAGCGAACGCTCGACTATCAGCAAGTCGTTCCAATAACACCCGTATCCAGCAAGAATCATCAATCGATCATTCCCATGAGTTCGCCGAAGGGCGCGGTCTAAATTCCACTCCATCAGCTCCGAACGCTTCCCATGGCTGGTATGTTGAACGTACTTGAATACAAGAGTACCGTCAGACCAGTCACTCGCCGACAAACTTTCCAAAATCACTTTCAAAGCATTTGCCATGCCTTCGGTTCTTTTCCCATGCTGCCTTCAGCAACCGCGAATGCTCCTCAATATCACGGATGCTAAACAAAGAACTCACAAATACACCAAACAAATAATCCGATTCCGGCAAAGACGCTATGGCATTGCCCAAATGATCCCAATACCCGGATTTTCCACCGTCTTCCTGCAACAGGCACATCCGCGCCTTCATGTACTCGGCCCAGGCGTGATGCTCACGCTGCTCATACGAAGACAGGCGCAAAGCCCCATATTTGGACTTCACGCCTGAACTTTCACTTGACCAGGATGGCGAGATGACTAAACCTATAACTAATAACGCAATCCTAAAATGAAAATACGCCAAGGTTCTTTGCATCTCAACAACCAGGTGCTTCGTATCTGAATGACTATACGCCAAGCCAAGAAATCACAAGATTTCCATCTTGTTACTTCTTCTTGTGACGCATTGCCTTCAGCTGCTTACGTCTCTTGTGCTTCGCAATCTTCTTACGACGTTTCTTCTTGACTGATCCCATAGTGTCGCCCTTGATTTCAACTAATTAATACTTACGCACGAATAATTTGAAAAATTAGTTTACTACTATAAGCCTTCATCAGAATAATGCAAACCAACCAAGAAATATTTCTCAGAACATAAGAACCATAAGTCGCAGTCCCAGTCCCAGTTCATAACGAAAGCAACGCCGCCGCAATGGAAAAATAGATGGCCAGCGACAGGGCGTCAACGATGGTCGTAAGCATTGGCGCCGCCATCAGCGCGGGATCGGTCTTCAGCTTCTTTGCCAACATCGGCAAGGCGCAGCCAATCAGCTTTGCAAGCACGACGGTCAGGAATAACGTAATTGTAACCACAAATTCGACGCGATCCTTAGGAGTCTTCTCACTGTACGTCAGCGAGCTGAAGAAACGCATTCTCAGGTAGTTTACGCTCGTCAAGGCGGCCGCGACCAGCACCCCGACCCTGAACTCCTTCCAGAGCACGCGATACCAGCTGGACAACTCGATTTCACCCACCGCCATACCGCGAATGATCAGGGTTGACGCCTGGGAACCACAGTTGCCCCCCGTGTCCATCAGCATCGGAATAAAGGCGGCAAGCACGACGGCGCCATCCAGCAAGCCTTGATAATATCCAATGATAGCACCAGTAAACGTCGCTGAAATCATCAGGAGAAGCAGCCAGACGATACGATTTCGAGCCAGCTTGACGACACCGGTTTTCAGGTACTCGTCATCCGAGGGATGCAATGCGGCCATCTTTTCAAAGTCTTCGGTATTTTCCGCCTCGATGACGTCAACGATATCGTCGATGGTGATGATTCCCACGATTCTATCTTCGTTATCGACGACTGGCATCGCATTCAAGTCGTACTCCTGGAATTTCCGTGCCACCTCTTCCTGGTCTTCCAAGGTATGTGCATATACGACACCCTTAGTCATCAGATCACCCACGGTTTCGTCTTTTTCCGCCAGGATCAATCTCCTGAGCGAGACTGCCCCCACCAGCTTCCTGGTTGGTCCAGTCACGTAGCAGCTGTAGATGGTTTCCTTGTCAAGGCCGATTTTCCTGATATGATCCACAGCGCCGCCAGCGGTCATGGTTTCGAACAGGCTTATGTACTCGACGGTCATCAGGCTGCCGGCCGAATACTCCGGATACTGCAACGCACGATTGATCGCGGAACGCATCTCCGGGCTGGTCGAACTCAGAATCATGTTGACCATGTTCGCAGGCAATTCCTCAATGATGTCAACGGCGTCGTCCAAGGCCAGGCGACGAAACAAGTCGTTCATTTCGATATTCGATATTCCTTCAACCAAGTACCTATGAAGGTCCTTGTCCAGGTACGTGAATATCGCCGCCGCATGATCCTTCCCCAACAGCCTGAAAACAAGCAGCAATTTGTCCTTGTCCTGCCACTCAACCAATTCGTTGGCGGCATCAACAGGATTCATCTTCGAAAGGCGTTCCGACAATTCGCCTAGGACCGCCAGTTGTTCAAGTTCATTCTTGTACTCTTCCATTTTGGTTATCCCTGATGACTGGCAACCACAAACCACGGCTGCCAGAAAATTCTTTCCTTATCTATATCTTTCTCATTCAACTCGATAGACAATCGCTGCCGCACATCCTTGCGCATCAAACCACGCGGAATCAAGGCCTGGCAAGCGCCGCCCGAACGAATCAACTCCAAATCACGACCATCAACCTTCACAGATATCCCGGAAGGCAAACCGCGGAAATTCACACGCACATCAGCGATGCCACCGCCGGGAAGCTCAGTCTCGACATACAACTCAACCTGTCCCCATCCCGCCAACTGCGCCGGATACGGCAACCCATACCCAGCCTCAACAGCCAAGGTAACGTATCCCTCTCCACGAGACCGCAATACCAAACGCCATCGATCCTCAACTCCACTCAAAACATCGTACCCGTCAAACAAACTTAGCCACTCCACGCCCAATGGATCGCCGCAACGACGCTCGTAATCCCGCAACGAGTCCAACCCGGAAATCACATGGTTCTTGCGATACTCAACAAGACGGCGGGACATGGACAACCCAGCTAAAAACGATTCCTTATCAACAGCACCAACAACACCGGTCTGTTGGTACGTCTTGTTCATCACCCATAGCAACTCGTGGCGCAATACCAAATCCGATAGCTTCGCGCGAGCCCCATCACCCAAATCCGGCAATGACAAAGCTTTCGTCAGTACAGACAAGCCACTGGTCCATTGGGCATCAGACAAGTCGCCACTGGAATACAATGCGACATACTGGCGAACTAACTTGCTACCTTTCCCGTACTCGGAAGCATAATCGGGAACATTTGATACACGAACAACAGGACTCAATGGCCAACCGCCACCAAATTCTGCCTCGCTAGGACTGTAAGCAACACGCTCGTCAAGCGTACGGCAACCGCACGCAAAAAACAAAATGAACAAAAGCAGGACGAAACTGATACGCCGAAACATCTTACATGCCCAAGGAAGAATTTCTTTCATGATTGTCACTTAAATAATATAACCTGAAAATCCTCATAAAGCGTCTTTCACTCCACAAATAATCTGCCACATGACACAAATTTTTATGAAATATTGGGATTTTCATGAAAAAAATCACTTTTTTATCAAAAAAAGTTGCATTTTTCTTAAAAAACAGTTTGCAAACTATACCTATGTCGTTGTATTTTATGGTTGTTTACGAAGTTTCATTTTTTTGGACACGGGTGTGTCCAGTGAAACATGGTCCCAAAAGCAAGGAGAAAAGGTCGATGAAAGCGTCATTCTATGATGTGAAGGCTCGCAAGATGGTCGAAGCTGAAGTGAAGTACAAGGTGCAGTATCCCAACGGCCGGTACGGCATTGTCGGCGAAATCGACGGTCGTAAGCTCCCCAAGTTCGT